>JADGOX010000173.1 GCA_017882745.1 Mycobacteriaceae bacterium
GCCGGTAAGCGCGGAACGGTCATTGTCCACGCCGGCTGCCCGAGCCCGAACCGTCTGTACTCTTGCGCATGGACCGAGATTGGCGCGTTGCCCGCACAGATCGGGCATTCTCTGCAGGTGCGAGAGACGAGGCTAGGCGATGACGGATCACCATCGAGTCACGCCCCGAGACCACCGGCACGGGAGGGCACCTCTTGTCGCTGTGAAGGCCATCCACACCGCCGTGTGGCTGACCGTCGAGTCGTCCATGGTGTTTTTGCTCGTCGCAGGCCTTGCCAAGCGCGCAGATCGCAGTGCCGCGTTGGCCGCCGCAATTGTGGTAGGCGAATCCGTGGTGTTCGCTGCCAACGGATGGCGATGCCCCCTCACTGGCGTGGCCGAATCGCTCGGCGCTGAACACGGTTCGGTCACGGACATCTACCTGCCGTCTTGGTTCGCGAGGAATCTCCCGGCTATCCATGTGCCGCTCATCGTTCTTGCCGTATACCTCCATTCACGGAACCTGCGCAACCGAAGGGTCTCTCACTAGTGGGAACTCCTCGCGCACCGCGGGGTGCGGGCCGCGCTGGATGATCTGGATGCTCGAGTCAACCTCCTGACTCCGACCTCAGTCTCGATCCTCGGCGCGTTCGTCGCGCGGGTTCCAGCAAGCGGCGTACTTGACCTGCAGGTCTACGAAGCCGCCGTCCTGCCCCTGCTACCTCAGCACGGCGGTCGTTTGGACAGGCGCGTGCGCTCCGCCGCCAGCCAACCCCTACGGAAGGCCGGGACCGACAAGGCCGAGCATTTTCGCGAGCCGGCCGACCTCGTGATCGAAGGACACCGCGAAGTCGGCGACCACGTTGTGGCGATGCCCGAACAGCTCGGCCGACAGCGCGCCGAACAGGTTAGGTCCACGCCATCAACCCGCGCACCATGAGATCGGCAGGGACGCCCGGCGGTATGACGGCGCGTACCGGGTCGAGCGCACGCTCGACGGCCGCTGGGAGTTCCTCGTGAACGGGCGGATCGTCGGTCACGAGGTCGCCGAGCAGGCTTCCGAGCAGCAGTGGCACCCGGTGAGCGGGCGCGACCGTGTCCTGCGGAGCCGCGTATCCCGGAATCGGCGAGCCGAAGATCAACGTGTACTCGTGAGGGTGCGCCACTGCCCAGTCACGCACCCCGTGACAGATTGCCAGCCAGCGGTCCCCGACCGACGCGGTGTGAACCCGTGCCTCCGCGACGTCGGCTGCGTCCGCCAGCGAGCGATAGCTGTCGATGATCAGCGCCGTCAGCAGCGCATCGCGGTTGCGGAAGTAGCGGAACAACGCCGAGGACGCCATGTCCATCTCGCGGGCGATGCCGCGCAGCGACAAGGCCGCCGCACCTCCGGACGCGAGCTGAGCGAGGGCGATGTCCTTGATTTCAGTTGTCAGTGTGCAGGTTCACCGCATCCAACGCTTTCACCACGGTGTCGCCGACGGTAAAGTAGCGGCCGACATCATCCAGATCGATCCGTGTTCCCTCCGCCCCCGACCGCGCGTCGACAGGGGAGGGTTGTTCGGAAGCATTCCTCATTGCGGTCACAGCCTCCTCAGATGAGGGCATGCTCCGCCACCCTCATGTTGAGCGTCACAGCCTGCGGTACAGGCGGCCAGGGTTCGAAGGTCACCAGCGGCCGTGTTCTGGGCGATCCGCCAGCCGGTGGCAAGCGGTCATTAGTGGGGGCCACAACGTGGACATTGAATTATGTGTCACGTCATGTATTATTCATGACATGTCACCTACTACTCGAAGATTCCGATGACCCACACCCTCGTCGCCGTCCCGTGCTTTTCCGGCGCACCGTGGGACCTGCCTGCGCTCAGGCCGCTGCGGCACCGCGCGCTCCAGACCTTTCGCCTTCCAGAGGGCGCGGATTCGATGGAGTCCTACGCCGATGCCCTTGCCGAGCAGGTGCGGGACCTCGAGGACTACGTGCTGGTCGGGGACTCCTTCGGTGCGGTTATCAGCCTCGCCCTGGCGGTCCGCCGACCGGCCGCGCTGCGCGCCCTGGTGCTCTCGGGCGGGTTCGCCGCAGACCCCGTCACCACGCCCGTCGCCCGGATGCGTGTCGCCGCCGCCCGGATGATGCCGGCGGCGCTGTACGACACGGTCACGCTTCGCTTCCACGCGGCCGCCCTGGCCTCACCACACGACGGACGCGGACAGCGCCTATGGACAACCGCGGACACCCGGCGGCTGTTCCAGGACAACACCCCACACGCCAGCTACGTCTCCAGATCCAAAGCGGCCTTCTCCGCCGACTACCGCTCCCAGCTGGGGCGCATCGAGGTGCCCACGCTGCTGCTCACGCCCTCCCATGACCGGCTCATCGGCCCGCGCGCCGCCGAGGTGCTACTCGCCGGCCTGCCAGACGCAACCGAGGTGGTACTACCCAGGACCGGCCACATGTTCCGCTTCAGCCACCCCGTCGACTACGCGCAAGCGGTCGAGGACTTCCTCGCTGCCCGCGTGGGCGTGACCACGGGCGTTGAGTCACTCTGAGAGACGCCGAACGGCTGCGCTATCTGGTGCTGGCGGCGCAGCGCGAGGGCAACCGCATGCTCACCGAGCAGCTTCGTTCCCTGGACGTCACCCCATCGCAGGCAGAGGGGCTGCGGGTGCTGGCCGACCGCGGGCCGCTGTCCCTCAAACAGGTCGGTGAACTCCTCGTCTGCGAAACCGGCAGCCCGAGCCGATTGCTCGCCACCCTCGTCGATGCGGGATTCGTCGAGCGCCGACCTGACCCCGCCGACGGCCGAGCGGTGCTGCTCCAGCTCACCGACGACGGCGCAGCCCTCGCCGATCAGGTGCGACAAGTGGAGAGGCACCTCTACGACGACATCGACAGCAACCTCCACGGATTGCCCCTGGAAGGAACCCTCGAGCTACTGACGGCGCTCGTGCACGACAGGCCGGCCGGCCTCGCCTACCAGCGCCGCTCCACCTGACCGACACCGCAAGCCGTCCTACACCGGGATCGGGTTGCGGAACCGCCTGGAAGAACGGCCACGATCGCGGCGGGTCCTCATCGTCTGCCAGGTCCATCGTCAGCTGGCGCGATTGCGCCGGAAGGCACGCCAGGCCGCCAGTGATGAGGGCAACCGCCGCAGAGCGGGGTGCGACTCGTTGATCATCGTCAGCAGCTTTCGGGGCGTGGGATTGACGTAGGTGGTGCCGTCCAGGACAACGGTGGGCACCGTTTCGTTGTTGTCCGCGGCAGACCTGACGAACGCTGCGTGCTGCGGGTCGATCCAAATGTTGTGCCACACGACGGGCACCCGGGCGCGAAAGAGGGCCTGGCGTAGCCAGAAACAGAATGGGCAACCCGGCCGCCAATACACCTCGATCACCGGCGTGTGCGTCGGTTCCGTTTCGTCCATGTGCCGCCTCCACAGCTGAATACGTCATCATCCTCGCCGGTCGGCTGGTGGCACCGGGCCGGTCGTCATCTCTCCGAGTATGCGGGGACTGAGGAGGAAGACGACTACGGCTGAGGCAGGAACTCCGCGGACGTGGGGACCACTCTGAGGTAGCCGGCTCCACCGACGGTCTGACGGTAGTAGCGCAGCCGTCGCCGCCACAGCGTCACGTGCTTCAGCTCGGAAAGCAGGGCGCGGGGCGCCAGGTAGTACTTGGCCACCACGCGCGCGAGCACCTGCCACGGCGGCAATCCGCTCTCGCGGGTCCCGCGGGCGTGCAGCCTGAGGAATCGCTCGGACGCCACCCCGCGCTCACTGCCGAACAACAACGTCACGTCGGGGTGCCGGGCGACGTTGCGGCCGGCCCACGACTGCGTACCAGTCATGAAGTAGAGGGCACCCCCATGCAGCACGAACCACAGCGGGGTCATGAATGGACGTGCTTTCGGCGAAAGCGTGGCGACGAGCGCCACCTTCGAGCGGCGGATGAATACCTCGGCTTCGTCACCGATCAGGCCCACCTCCGGAACCTCGCAATCTGCCGTAGTCCCACGCGAGGACTCTGCGCGGCTCAATGGAATACCGGATCAGGTGTTGTCCGCTCTCCCCGATCGGCGCCACGCCGCGCTTCGCGATGCCGCGCACTGTGATGCCTCGAAGCTGGAACCAGTACGGTCCGTCGTCACGCACGAGGACGACCTCCCTGTCTCGGAGATCAGGTGCGCCGGCGGTGGGCACGGCGAAGATGTGGACACCCTCACTCATGCCGGCGCGAACGGGGAGGACCTCGACCTCCTCGGCTTCGACGAACGCCAACGTGGCCCGCGGCGCGTGGTCGAGAATGTCTCCAACCGCAGTGGTCTCGACGTCGCGGGTGACGCGCTTGACCGATGCCGAGGGGTTCTTCTTCATCCGGCTGCCGTCCCGTCACACGCTCGTCGATGTCGCCACGCTCGCAGAACGACAGAGTATGCCAAGGACCTCGCAGTACCACTGGGCCGTTGCACGCACGTCTGGTATCGAGATCTGCGGGGCGATCTGAAGCAGTCGTGCCCTGATCACTGTCGTGATCATTTGCTACCAGGGCCGTGGGCACCCGGGACGGTGCGAGCACCGTCCACAATCCGAAACACCGGGTAGTTCTCGACGACCTCCTGGAGCTCCTCGAGCGACGGGTTCGCGCTCACCCCGAAGTAGTACCGGGCCTCGCTGGTCACGGCGTTCGACCCGGCACTTCTAGGTTGACTACATACTTCGGGCTGATGCCGAGACTGGTGAGGATCGGCGCGAGCCACTGGAGGTGCAGGTATGCATCAGGTGGTCGCCGGTAGCGGACTCGCCTGCTGTAGTCGAC
>JADGOX010000174.1 GCA_017882745.1 Mycobacteriaceae bacterium
CCGGCGTCACTGCCGGCGTCACTGCCGCTGCCGCTGTCCCCGGCCTTGTCGGCGTCACTGTCCCCGGCCTTCTCGGCACGGTCCTTGCCGCGCAGCGACGCCGGGTCCTCCCGTCCCCGCTTCGCGAAGGCGAAGTAGGCGACCGCGCCGAGGAACACGACGACCGCAGTGAAGACGTTGATCCGGATACCGAAGAAGTGATTGGCCGGATCGTTGCGCATCAGCTCGATCCAGAACCGGCCGGCGCAGTACCCCGCGACGTACAGCGCGAAGGTCCTGCCGTGGCCGAGCCGGAATCGCCGGTCTGCCCACACCAAGAGGACCGCGATCAACACGTTCCACAGCAGCTCGTACAGAAACGTCGGGTGCACGATGGCCGTGGGGACCGCACCCGGTGGCACGGTTCCGTTGAGGTCGTCGGGCATCCCTGCGGAGTTGTAACGTTGGTAGATCTCCAGACCCCACGGCATTGTCGTCGTGCGCCCGTACAGCTCCTGGTTGAAGTAGTTGCCGAGTCGACCAATGGCTTGCGCGACAATGATTCCCGGTGCAATGGCGTCAGCCATCGGCGGCAGAGGAATCCCGCGGCGCCGACAAGCTATCCACGCACCGACGCCGCCGAGCAGCACCGCGCCCCAGATGCCGAGGCCACCGTCCCAGATCTTCAGCGCATCGATCGGATGCTTGCCTGCCCCGAAGTAGAGTTGGTTGTCGGTGATGACGTGGTAGAGCCGACCGCCGATCAGCCCGAACGGCACGGCGAACACGGCGACATCGGTGACCATCTCGGGCTCACCACCGCGGGCCACCCACCGCTTGTTGCCCCAGACGATCGCCACGATGATCCCGATGATGATGCAGATCGCGTACGCCCGGAGCGGGACAGGCCCCAGGTGCCACACACCCTGCGGTGGGCTCGGGAACGACGCGAGGACGAGTCCCGGGCGGTTCACAGTGCCACGTTTGCGGGATGCGTCCCGCGGACCCCGGCAGCAAGCTCCGCAACAAGGTCGCCCACTGCACCCTGCCCCTCGGCGGCTGCGCTGACAATGGCCGATCCGACGATGACTGCGTCGGCAAACGCACCGACCTCCGCCGCCTGCGCGCCGGACCGCACTCCGAGCCCGACGCCCACCGGCACCGTGCTGTGCGCACGGATGCGCCGGACCAGCTCGGGCGCCGCGCTGGAGACCGTGTTGCGTGCACCGGTGACCCCCATGGTGGAGGCCGCATAGACGAAGCCCCGACTGGCGGCTGCTGTGCTGATGATGCGCTCCTCGGTGGATGACGGTGCCAGGAGAAAGATCCGGTCCAATTCGTGCTCGTCGGAGGCGGCGATCCACTGGTCCGACTCATCGGGAACCAGGTCCGGCGTAATCAGCCCGAGCCCACCGGCGGCGGCAAGATCGCGCGCGAACGCGTCAACCCCATACCTCAGCACCGGGTTCCAGTAGCTCATCACCACCGCTGAGCCTCCGGCGGCGGAGACCTGTTCCACCAGGCCGATGACGTCCCCCAGCCGGGTGCCTGCCTGGAGAGCAGTCTCCGCCGCAGCCTGGATGGTCGGCCCGTCCATGACCGGGTCGGAGTACGGCACGCCCACCTCGACGAGGTCGCAACCGGCGTCGATCATGGTGCGCAACGTCCGCCCGGAGCTCGCTATGTCAGGAAATCCACCGGGAAAGTACCCGACCAGTGCGGCCCTGCCCTCGGTCCGGCACTGCTCGAACATCGGCCCCAGTCGTGATCTCACAGCTGCTCTCCCATTTCTGATCCTGGTCGGGTCTCGGGGACGGGAGTTGGATTGTCCAGTGCCGCTGCATCAATGACGTCAAACCAACGGGCGGCGGTGTCCACGTCCTTGTCGCCGCGTCCGGACAGGTTGACCAAGATGATGGCGCCTTCACCCAGCTCACGGCCGAGCTTCAGCGCACCGGCAATCGCGTGCGCCGACTCGATGGCGGGAATGATTCCCTCGGTGCGGCACAGCAGGCGGAACGCATCCATCGCTTCGGTATCGGTGATCGGCGCGTACTCCGCCCGGCCGGTGTCCTTGAGCAGCGCGTGCTCGGGGCCGACGCCCGGGTAGTCCAGCCCCGCCGAGATGGAGTGGGTCTCCATCGTCTGTCCATCGGCATCCTGCAGCAGGTAGGACAGCGCGCCGTGCAGGGCTCCAGGTGACCCGCCGGTGAGCGTCGCCGCGTGCCGGTCGGTATCGACTCCGTCCCCCGCCGCCTCGTAGCCCACGAGACGAACGTCCTTGTCGTCCAAGAAGGCATGAAAGATACCGATGGCGTTCGAGCCACCACCCACGCAGGCCGCCACGGCATCGGGTAACCGCCCGGTCCTGGCCAGCACCTGGGCTCGTGCCTCAAGTCCGATCACCCGGTGGAAGTCCCGGACCATCACGGGGAACGGGTGCGGGCCGGCCACTGTGCCGAGGCAGTAGTGCGTGTCGTCGACGTTGCTCACCCAGTCGCGCAGCGCTTCGTTGATGGCGTCCTTGAGCGTCCGGGACCCCGTCGTCACAGGGATGACCTCGGCGCCGAGCAGCCGCATCCGTGCCACGTTGAGGGCCTGGCGCTCGGTGTCCACCTCGCCCATGTAGACCACGCAGTCCAGATCGAGCAACGCGCACACGGTCGCGGTAGCCACCCCGTGTTGGCCCGCGCCCGTCTCGGCGATCACGCGGCGCTTGCCCATCCGCTTGGTCAGCAGAGCCTGCCCGAGCACGTTGTTGATCTTGTGCGATCCGGTGTGGTTGAGGTCCTCCCGCTTGAGCAGGATGCGTGCACCACCCGCATGCCCGGACAACCGCGTCGCCTCGAACACAGGAGACGGTCTGCCGGTGTAGTCCCGCTGCAACGCGTCGAGCTGGTCGAGGAACTCCGGGTCGATCCGCGCCTTCTCGTAGGCCGCGGTCAACTCCTCAAGGGCACCGATGAGTGCCTCGGGAACGAAGCGACCGCCATAGGCACCGAAGTGACCGGAGATGTCGGGATCGTGATCGCTGCGTTCGGTCAGCCCCGAACTGGCGGTGGGAAGTTCACCAGTGGGATGGTCACCGGGCGGTAGATGCGAGGAGGTCACGCATCCATCTTCCCTCAGCGTGGATCAGCGAGACGGCTTGGGGCAGGAAGGGTGCGATCCGGCGGTAACGAGTTCGGCGACGGCGCTGCGCGGGTCCCTGCTTGTCACCAGTCCCTCGCCGACGAGCACCGCGTCTGCACCGGCACCTGCGTACGCCAGCAGGTCCGCTGTCCCCCGAACCCCGGACTCCGCCACCTTGAGCACGCTGCTCGGCAGCCCGGGCGCAATGCGGGCGAACACGTCTCGATCCACCTGCAGGGTCCTCAGGTCACGGGCGTTGACGCCGATCACCTTGGCGCCGGCAAGCAGCGCACGGTCGGCTTCCGCCTCGGTGTGCACCTCCACCAGTGCGGTCATGCCGAGCGACTCCACCCGGTCGAGCAGCGCAGAGAGCGTGTTCTGCTCGAGCGCGGCGACGATGAGCAGGACGAGGTCGGCACCGTGTGCCCGGGACTCGTGCACCTGGTACGGCCCGACAATGAAGTCTTTGCGCAGCACCGGGATGTCGACAGCCGCGCGCACCGCGTCCAGGTCGGCCAGGGAACCGCCGAAGCGGCGTTGCTCGGTGAGGACGCTGATCACCCGGGCCCCACCATCGGCATACTGCTTGGCCAGTACGGCGGGCTCAGCGATGTCGGCGAGCGCACCTCGGGATGGGCTCGCCCGCTTCACCTCGGCAATCACCGCGATTCCGCTGGCCTGTAGTGCTGCCACGACATCTCTGGCGGGTGGCGCTGCCTGCGCTGCGGCCTTCACCGTCGCGAGGTCAGTGACCAACTCTCGGGCCGCGACGTCCGCTTTGACACCCTCGACGATCGAGTCAAGAACGTTCATTGTGCGCCTCGCTCCCCTCGCTCGCTTCGCCTGGTAGAACCTCGCTGACAGTATCGGCCGGGTGATCTGCCTCTCCCGGCGGGTGCTGGGTCGTGCCGTGGCCAGCGCTCCCAGCGTCATCGGTGGGATCCCGACCGGCATCCAGTGCATCCCACAGCAGACGCTCAGACACGTCCTCGTCGACAGCGGGCGCCGCATGGCCGGTGGCACCGGCTTCGGCCTGCTCCCTGAGGGCGGCGGGAGACTGGTAGCGGGAGGACAGCCCACGTGCCGTGCGCGGGCTGCGCAGCAGCAGTCCTGCCGCAAGCAGAGTGAGCACGGCACCGACAAGCGCCAGCACCGGACCGCCGGCCGAGGTCGACGTGCTCACGTGCTCCGCAACCGCAGGTGGCGTCGCCAGCTCGGCCGCACGCTCATTCGACATCCCACCGACGACCATCTGCAGTCCCGGCACCGCTGCGGCGACACCCACAGCGAGGAGCACGACGGACAGCGCCCGGAGCGCCACCCCGCGCAATGCCAGGGTGGCGGCCACTGCAGCAAGAACGACCAAGGCCAAGGGCGCGAGCTCGGCCGACCAGGTCTCGCCGGTGAGGCCGGACACGCGAACACCGCGAAGATCATCGACCGTTCGCACCCGCACCCAGGTCACGCGCGAGGCGGCCCACAGCGCCCCGGCGGCCAGCACCAGCGCCAGCACGGCCAGCCGCAGGCTGTGCTTGTGTTGCTCAGGCATCGCCGACCCCGCGCATCGTCTCGGCGGACGCCACCGCCGACAGCACCGCCAGTGCCTTGTTGACCGACTCGGTGTCCTCCGCTGCCGGGTCGGAGTCCGCGACCACGCCACCGCCGGCTTGCACATACGCCGTGCCGTCCTTGAGGACCGCGGTACGGATGGCAATCGCGGTATCTGCGTCACCGGCGAAGTCCAGATAACCCACGATCCCTCCGTACACGCCTCGCCGGGTGGGCTCGAGTTGCTCGATGAGCTCCATGGCCCGCGGTTTCGGGGCACCCGACAGGGTTCCCGCGGGGAAGCAGGCGGTGACCGCGTCCAGAGCTGTCTTCTCCTGCGCAAGCCGACCCTGCACAGTGGACACCAGATGCATGACGTGGCTGTAGCGCTCCACGTGCCGGTACTGGGTCACCGTGACGGTGCCGGGCTCACACACGCGCCCGAGGTCGTTGCGGCCGAGGTCAACCAGCATCAGGTGCTCGGCATTCTCCTTGGCGTCGGCCCGCAGGTCCTTCTCCAGCAGCAGATCATCCTCGGTGGTCTCGCCCCGCCACCGGGTGCCGGCAATGGGATGGGTGGTCGCCACCCCTTCCACCACCGTCACCAGCGCCTCGGGGCTGGAACCGACGATGTCGAAGGCGATTCCCCCGTGCCCGTCGGGCACCCGGAACAGATACATGTATGGACTCGGGTTGGAGGCACGCAGCACCCGGTAGATGTTGAGTGCCTCGGCCTCGGTCGGCATCTCGAAACGCTGCGACAGCACCACCTGAAATGCCTCACCGGCCTGGATCTCGCCAATGAGGTGACGCACCCCGGCCTCGTGCTGCTCACTGGTGCGCCGGCGGGTGAACTCCGGTGCGAGCGTCTGGAACGTGGTGACGGTGGACGACGAGGGCGCGGCCAGGGACGCCGTCATCGCGTCGAGACGGTAGACCGCTGCGGTGTAGGCCTCCTCCACTCGCTCGTCGCTGCCGTCGAAGTTGACGGCGTTCGCGATGAGCGTGATGGTGCCCTCGTGGTGATCAACCGCAGCCAGATCGGTCGCCAGCAGCATCACCATCTCCGGCACCTGCAGATCGTCCTCCGCGAGAGAGGGCAGCCGCTCCAGGCGCCGCACCATGTCGTAGCCGAGGTAGCCGACCATGCCACCAGTCAGGGGCGGCAAGCCGGGCAGTCGCTCCGAGCGCAGCAGATCCAGGGTTTCGCGCAGCACCTGAAGTGGGTCTCCCCCGGTGGGCGCCCCCGCCGGGACGGTGCCCTGCCAGTGCGCCTGTCCGTCGACCACGGTGAGCGCAGCCGCACTGCCCGCACCGATGAAAGACCACCGCGACCAGGACCGACCGTTCTCCGCCGACTCCAGCAGGAACGTACCCGGCCGGTCTCCAGCGAGCTTGCGGTAGGCCGACACCGGAGTCTCGGAATCGGCGAGCACTCGACGGGTGACGGGGACCACCCGGTGCTCAGCGGCGAGCGCACGGAACTCCGCACGGCTCGGACTCGTCTCTCCGAGGGGTACACCAGACATGTTGGACAGTCTCCCAGCCAGACGCCGGGCCCGACGCCCAGGCCCCACCAAGTCCCCGGCCACCGGCCGCGACGAGTGGGGCTTCGGCGTCATGGGGATGAAGCCACTGGCCCGGACCTCGTTCACCAGAGCAGACCGCTGCGGTTCGGTTCTGTCACTGCGCTACCGTTCCCCGCATGAAGCAAGGAGACACCGCGCCGGACTTTGCGCTGGCCGACGACATGGGCAATACCCGCACGCTCAGCGAGTACCTCACCTCGGGGCCCGTCGTGCTGTTCTTCTACCCGATCGCCGCCTCGGCAGGGTGCACCGTCGAGGCGTGCCATTTTCGCGACCTGGCGTCGGAGTTCGCCGCGGTGGGTGCTCAGCGGCTCGGTATCAGCCCGGACAGCGTGACCAAACAGCGACAGTTCTCGACGACCAACTCCTTCGACTACCCCCTGCTCGCCGATGAGGGCGGATTGGTCGCCGCGCAGTTCGGCGTCAAGCGCGGCAAGCTGCTGGGCAAGCTCACGCCGGTGAAGCGGGCGACCTTCGTCATCGGTACCGACCGCACCGTACTGGCCGCCTTCAGCAGCGAGACCAACATGAAGAGTCACGCCGACCGCGCACTCGAGGCACTGAAGGCCAAGGCCGCCTGAGCGCTCAGGCCTGGGCAGCGAGGAGCACGTCGGCGTCGAAGCAGGTCCGATCACCGGTGTGGCAGGCACCATCCACCTGGTCCACGGTGAGCAGCAGGGTGTCCCCATCGCAGTCCAGGCGCACCTCGTGCACGTGCTGGGTGTGCCCCGAGGTCTCGCCCTTCACCCAGTACTGCCGGCGGGAGCGTGACCAATAGGTCGCTTTGCGGGTGCTCAACGTGCGGTGCAGCGCCTCGTCGTCCATCCAGGCGACCATCAGCACCTCACCGGTGCCGCGTTGCTGCACGACTGCACACACCAGCCCGTCGTCGTTCCGCTTCAGGCGGGCGGCGATCGCAGGGTCCAGACTCATCGGACCACGATACCTTCGCTGCGCATGGCGGCCTTGACCTGCGGGATCGTGAGCTCACCGAAGTGGAAGACGCTGGCCGCCAACACGGCATCGGCGCCCGCATTCACCGCAGGGGCGAAATGTTCAGCTGCTCCGGCACCGCCGCTGGCGATCACCGGGACATGCACTGCGGCACGGGTGGCAGCGATCATGCGCAGGTCGAAGCCGGCCTTGGTGCCGTCGGCGTCCATCGAGTTCAGCAGAATCTCCCCCACCCCGAGCTCCGCGCCGCGACGCGCCCACTCGATGGCATCGATGCCAGTGCCGCGCTTACCTCCGTGGGTGGTCACCTCCCAGCCCGATGGTGTCGGAGCATCGCCTTCGGGAACCGTCCTGGCGTCCACGGAAAGCACGATGCACTGGGAACCGAAGCGTTCGCTGAGCTCCCGCAACAGCTCCGGCCGGGCAATGGCCGCGGTGTTCACGCTGACCTTGTCCGCCCCCGCACGCAACAGGCGGTCGACGTCGGCGACGGTGCGAATCCCGCCGCCCACCGTCAAGGGGATGAAGACCTGCTCCGCGGTGCGACGCACCACGTCCATCATCGTCTCGCGCTCCCCAGATGACGCGGTGACGTCGAGAAATGTCAACTCATCGGCACCCTGGGCGTCATAGGCAGCTGCCAGCTCCACCGGGTCACCCGCGTCGCGGAGGTTCGCGAAACGCACGCCCTTGACCACCCGGCCTGCGTCGACATCCAGGCAGGGGATGACGCGCACAGCCAGGCTCACGCCGGTATCCCGGAGCCGTAGCCCCGTGGGTCACCGAGCTTGGCGAGCAGCGCCAGCATCTCGGCGTGCACCCCGGGCAAGGCGGCCAGCACCGAGGGCGAGTCGATCTGCCACGGTCTGCCCGCGAGATCGGTCACCACCCCACCGGCGGCACGAACCAGACACACCCCGGCAGCGTTGTCCCACGGGTGGTGGCCGAAGGTGACCGAGCCACCGAGCAGCCCAGATGCCGTCCACGCCAGGTCGATGCCGGTGGCGCCCACGAGCCGCACCCGCATGCACGCCCGACTCAGCTCGCCCATCACCCGGTAGCGGTACTCCCCCGGGTAGTGACCGCCCGAGCCGTGGTTCAGCGCACCGATGGTGGTGGTCGACTCCTGCAAGGTGGACGACTGCAGTCGGGGCACCTCGAGTCCGTTGCAGAACAGCGGGCCGTCGGCGACGGCGGTGTAGCGCTGGTTCAGCAGCGGAAGCCAGGTGAGCCCCGCGAGCGGCACACCGTCGTGGACCAGGGCGAGCAGCATGCCGGCCAATGGCAAGCCGGCGGAGTAGTTCGCGGTTCCGTCTACGGGGTCCAGAATCCACACGGTGCCGGTGGCCACATCGGGGCCGCCGAACTCTTCGCCGTGCACCGGAATGCCCGTTCGGTCAGTCAGCTCAGCGCTGAGTCGGCGCTCCAGCTCGAGGTCAACGGCGGTCGCGAAGTCAGCTGGGCCTTTGCGCACCGCGCTCGGGGCACCGAGCCCCGCGACGAACCGTTCACTCGCACCGTCGAGCAGCGCGGCGGCCTCAGCCAGTAGCCCCGCTGCGTCGGGCGTGCTCATCGCGATACCGCTTCCAATGCCTCGGGCAACGTGAACCGCCCTGCGTAGAGAGCCTTTCCGACGATGGAACCCTCCACGCCATCGGGGACCAGTGCGGCGATGGCCCGCAGGTCATCCACAGTGGACACTCCACCGGAGGCGATCACAGGGGCGTCGGTGACCGCACACACGTCGCGGAGCAGCTGGAGATTCGGCCCTGTGAGAGTGCCGTCCTTGGTTACGTCGGTGACTACGTAGCGGGAGCAGCCCTGGCGTTCGAGCCGTGTCATCACGTCCCACAACTCGCCGCCGTCGCTGACCCAGCCTCGGGCGGCCAGGCGATGCACCCCGTCGGTGATCCGCACGTCCAAGCCGACGGCGACCCGGTCACCGAAGCGGGCGATCGCACTCGCGCACCACTCCGGGTTCTCCAGTGCCGCGGTACCCAGGTTCACCCGGGTGCATCCGGTGGCCAGCGCGGCCTCCAGTGAGGCGTCGTCGCGGATACCGCCCGACAGCTCGACATCCACGTCGAGCTCACCCACCACAGCAGCGAGCAACTCGCGGTTGCTGCCGCGACCAAAGGCAGCGTCGAGGTCGACGAGGTGGACCCATTGGGCGCCGGCCGACTGCCAGGCCAATGCGGCATCTCGGGGAGACCCGTAGTCGGTCTCGCTCCCCGCCTCTCCTTGCACCAGGCGGACGGCCTGGCCGTCGGCGACATCAACAGCGGGCAGCAGGACCAGGCTCACTGCATCAACTCTAATGCTCGCTCCACTCCGCTAGAGACTGCCTACCCAGTTCTCCAACAATGCGGCGCCGGTGTCGCCGGACTTCTCCGGGTGGAACTGAGTGGCCGAGAGGGGACCGTTCTCCACGGCGGCCAGGAATCGGCCCCCGTGCTCGGCCCAGGTGAGCTTCGGCGCCTCCAGCGGTCCATCGGTCGGCAGCTCCCATTCCAGCACGCCGTAGGAGTGCACGAAGTAGAAGCGGGCGTCATCCTCCAGGCCGGCGAAGAGAACGCTGTCCGGCGGTGCATCCACGGTGTTCCACCCCATGTGCGGCAACACCTCTGCGTGCAGCCGCTCCACGGTGCCCGGCCACTCGCCACAACCGGTGGACGCCTCCGGCTCGCCGTGGTCGAACTCCACTCCGCGCTCGAACAACACCTGCATTCCGACGCACACTCCGAGCACCGGGCGGCCGCCGGCAAGCCGCTCACCGATGATGCGTTCGCCCCTCACAGCCCGCAGTCCGGCCATGCACGCCGCGTAGGCGCCAACACCGGGAACCATGAGGCCATCGGCCGCCAAGGCCGCCTTGGGATCTGCGGTAACGGTGACCTGTGCACCCACCCGCTGCAACGCCCGCTCGGCGGAACGCAGGTTGCCAGATCCGTAGTCCAGAACCACGACCGTCGGTGCACTCATGGGCACCAGATTAGCCGCGCGCCTAGA
>JADGOX010000175.1 GCA_017882745.1 Mycobacteriaceae bacterium
GCAGGCGGTTCCGAGGGAGCAGCGCCGGGAGTTACGGTGCCGGAGCTGCGGCCGATGGCCATGAACTGCCAGAACAGCGGCTCGTAGCTGGAGGAGATCACCTGCTCGCGGGCGCCGTCCTCGTCGAAGGTCTGCCCGTCGGTGATGAACATGACGTACACCGGCACGGTGTCGGACAGTGGTTCCCGTCGAGGCTGGGCGCTGCCGAAGTAGTGCTCGCGGATCAGTGCCATCGCCTTGCCGTAGTAGGTGGCCGGCTCCAGACCGAAACGCTGCAGCATGGTCGGTATGTAGTCCGCGCGGTTGTCGAGTTGCAACGCGCCGGCCCCGTGTCCGTCCTTGCCGAACAGGAAGACGTCCACCTGCCCGTCGTCGTCGAAACGCAGGCCCAGGGCAAGGATGCGTTCGGCGAGCGCCGCGATGCTGCCGTTGCGGTACAGCCGGTTCATCGATCCGGAGATGTCCAGACACAACGCGACCCGCGCCGTGTGCTCGCCGAGCCCGCGTTTCTCCAGCGACACCGCCGCCTTCTTGGTGAGGCTGAGCATCGCCGGGGCCTCTGCAGCCAGCTTCTTATCGAGATCCACCAGCTTCTGCTTCTTCATGCTGATCGCGGGTGCGGGTGCGGGTGCGGGTGCGGGTGCGGGTGCGGGTGCGGGTGCGGTGGCTGGCTCGGGACGGTCCACGCTGATGCCGAAGTCCGTCGCCAGCCCGGCCAGTCCGGAGTCGTAGCCCTGTCCGACGGCACGGAACTTCCAGTCCGTGCCTCGGCGGTAGATCTCGCCGAAGACGTAGGCGGTCTCGGTGCTCGCATCGTCGATGTCGAAGCGCAGCAGCTCGGCCCCGGCCGCATCGAGCAGGCGCAGGTGCAGCTGCGGTACCGCGCCGAAGGTTCCACCGTCCGCGGATGCTGCCAGCACCACCTTCTCGATGCCCGGTTCCAGCCGTCCGACATCGACCGTGAGCGCATCCACGCCGCCGGACTTGCCCACGTGTGCCACAGCACCGGAAGCGTGACTGGGCTGGTTGTAGAACACGAAGTCGGCGTCGGAGCGCACCTTGCCGGCTTCGGTGAGCAGCAGGGCGGAGGCGTCGACGTCCGGAACACCAGGGCCTGTTGTCCACGCCAGCTCGACCCGCACAGCCGCTGCGGAGAGTGCAACGTTGGACCCCTTGGACATGAGCGTCATAGCCCTATCGTGCCTTGCCCCACTCCCGCACGACAGGGACAGTTCCAATTCGGGCACACTGACAGGACCGCCCACGCCCATCCAACAGGGGGACCAGCAGGGTGATCCACTTCGACTTTCTCAGTGAGGGCGCGCGGGGAGCGTTGTTCCACCACGCGCCGAAGGCTGTTGACGCGAGCAGTGACCTTGCGCTGCAGGCGATGCACCTGGGCGCGACCCTGTACTGCCCGGCCACCCGGCTCCAGCTCGTGCAGGACATCGTCCGCAGCCGGGCCCGCGGCGTCAGCAGCATGGTGTTGTGTCTGGAGGACTCGGTGCCCAACGACCAGCTGGCCGAGGCGGAGGACAATCTCGTACACCAGCTGCAGCAGCTGCACGAGGAGGGCGGTGCGATCCCGCGCTTGTTCGTGCGCGTGCGGGCGGTGGAGCAGATCGGTGACCTGGTGGCGCGAATCGGGTCGGCGATGCCGCTGATCAGTGGTTTTGTGCTGCCCAAGTTCACCGCGGACGTGGGTCGGCGCTACCTTGACGCGCTGGACGAAGCGGCTCGGTCCAGTGGGGTGGAGCTACTGGCGATGCCGGTGATCGAGTCGGCCGAGGTGATGCACCTGGAGTCGCGGGTCAGGGCTCTGGAGAGCATCCGTGAGCTGCTGTGTGAGCGGCGGGAGCGGGTGCTCGCGGTGCGGGTCGGTGCCAGCGATTTCTCCGGCATCTACGGGCTGCGCCGCAGCGGGGAGACGACGGTGTACGACGTGCGGGTGGTGTCCAATGCGATCGCCGAGGTCGTGAACGTGCTCGGCCGGGCGGACAGCACGGGGTTCACCATCACCGGCCCCGTGTGGGAGTACTTCGCCAGTGGGGAGCGGATCTTCAAGCCCCGGTTGCGTTCCTCGGTGTTTGCCGAGCACGGTGTGCTCCAGCTGCGCCAGTCGTTGCTGCTGCGCGACCTGGACGGACTGATCCGCGAGATCGAGCTGGACAAGGCGAACGGGCTGGTGGGCAAGACGGTGATTCACCCCAGCCACGTTGCGGCCGTACATGCGTTGTCCGTCGTCACCCACGAGGAGTTTGCCGACGCGACCGACGTGCTGGGGGCCGTGTCGCCGGGCGGGGTGTTGCGCAGCGAGTACGGCAACAAGATGAACGAGGTGAACCCGCACCGTGCGTGGGCGCAGAAGGTGCTGTTGCGTGCGCACGCCTTCGGGGTGGCCGGCCCGGATGTGTCCTTTGTGGACCTGCTGGCGGCAGGTGCGGAGACATGAGCGAGTGGTCCGGTCGCTGGGTTGCGCAACAGCTCGGGGTGGTACTGAGCGGTACCGGTGACGGCGTGCAGGTGTCCGAGCTGGTGGGTTTGGCCCTGCGACGCAATCCGCGGCGCGCACACCTGTTGGTCTCGCGGGTGCTGGGCAAGCACGTGCCGACCGATCCGCGGCTGGTGCGTGCGGCCGGCCTGCTGCTGGGTGAGCTGGTGGCGGCGGAGCTGGGTGGAGCGGCCGCCCCCGATTGTGCTGCCGGTCTGCGTGCGGCGCTGGCCAATGACCCCGGTGCGTCCCGCGCACTGCGCGACAAGGCGTTGGCGCGCAAGGCTTCTGGGTCGGACGTGTGCGTGCTGGGTTACGCCGAGACCGCGACCGGCTTGGGCCACCTGGTGGCTGAGGCCGTGGACGCAGAGGTGTACCTGCACTCCACCCGCCGAGACCCCCTGGGTGCGTACCAGTTCGGCGGGTTCGCCGAGGAGCACTCGCACGCCACCGAACACCGGCTTCTGCCGCTGCACGCGGGGATGCTCAGTGGAAGCGGGCCACTGGTGCTCGTGGACGATGAGCTGTCCACCGGGCGCACCGTGCGCAACACCCTGGCGATGGTGCACCAGCTGGCCCCACGTCGGCGCTACGTGGTGGCAGCGCTGATCGACCTGCGCTCAGCCGAGGACGAGGCTGAGCTACAGACGCTGGCGCAGGAGCTCGGTGCTGAGATCAGCGTGGTCTCCCTCGCCCGCGGACAGGTGCTGGTTCCCGAGGACGCGCTGGTTCGGGGTGCGCAGCTGGTGGCCGAACACTCGCGGCCGCGCGGCGCATCCGAACCTGCAGAGCACAGCGGTGCGCACAGAGTGGCCCTGGACTGGCCCGCCGACCTGCCCGACGGCGGCCGGCACGGGGTGCTGCGGGTACACCGGGCACGGCTGGAGGCTGCGCTGCCCGGCATGGCCCGCCAGCTCGCAGCGCAGCTGCCACTGGACGACGACGCCACCCTGCTGGTTCTCGGCACCGAAGAGCTGATGCATGCCCCGCTGCGACTCGCGGAGGCCCTCGCGGACCAGCTCGACACTCGGGGGATCGCGGTGCGTACGTCCACCACCAGCC
>JADGOX010000176.1 GCA_017882745.1 Mycobacteriaceae bacterium
GGGCGCCGACCGTATGCCATCAAGACCAGCGCGATGTGCGGTGCCTGCCAAGTGCGCCGCTAGCTGCTCGATCGCCCCCAGTCGAGGCACCGGGCGGCCCCGAAATCCATCGTTCCGCCCAGTCGGCGAGGGCTGCGGCGGAGGTGACGTGGTCAAGGCCAACCGCCGCGGCGCCTTGGAGAGCGCCGTCGTCGCGGAATACGGCGTCGAGGATGGGCGGCGGCTGGCTCTGACGAAACGTCATCAAGCCGTGGGTGTATGCGGCGTTGAACTCGCCCGGTGCCGCGGCGCGCAGGGGTACGGCGAGCCCGCCGAGTGTGATGACATCGGGGTCGTGGGCGTTGGTCAAACCTGCGATGCCTGCAGCTAGCGCCGTCACGACCGATACAACTGCGTGGCTGGCCCGTGGGTCGCCCTGGGCGCGGCGAAGGATCTGGTGGGTGTAGCCACGCGGGTCGGCCGGGGAGGGCTCACCGAGGTGACGTGCCAGGGCGCGGCCGTCGACCTCGAGGTCCCAGCACCCGCTCGCCCCGCAGGGGCACTGCAGTCCGCGATCACCAAAGGGAACGTGCCCGTACTCTCCGCCGGCGCCGCTGCCGCCTGTGAGGGGGTGTCCATCGAGGATGAGGGTGCCCCCGATGCCGACCTCGACAGTGAGGTGTAGTGCGGTCCGGGCTCCGGCGGCGGCGCCGGCACGGGTCTCGGCAACCCCGGCGAGCGTTGCGTCATTGCCCAACAGGAATGCCAGATCCGTGCCAGCAGTGAGCCTGCTGAGGTCGACCGCGCCCCAGCCAAGGGTTGACGCCTGCGCTAGTTGGTCGTGCCGGACGGTGCCTGCCACGGCGAGAGACACCGCGCGTAGCCGCCCGGGGTACCGGCGGTGTGCGCGGTCGATCGCTTTTCGAAGGCTGATGAGCACTTGCTTCGGTTCCCGGCTGTGGTGACGACCGGACTGGAGATCCTGCAGCCCCCCGTCGAGCGTGGCCACGGCGCAGCGCCAGTCCTCGTGTCGCAGCTCAACCGCCAGCACCAGCGGGCCGTGCGGATCTGGCTGCAGGACGGTGCTGGGACGTCCGTGTCCCTGCACCGGTGCAGCAATCTCGGCCAGCAGGCGTAGGTTCCGCAGCCGGGTGGAGATCTCGGTTGCCGACCCGCTGCTCAGGTTCATTCGCCGGGCCGCAGCGGCTCGCGTGATGCCGGGCTCACGGCGTACCAGCTCCAGCACGTCCGCCGCCGTCTTCCAGTGGGCGTTCCGTGCTCTTTCCGGTCGACGATTTGCCATCCGCGAGGCCTCTCTCCTTATACTCGCGTGACGAGGATACTCCTGAGGAGCTGCCGTGGAACTGAGAGACGTGCGTGCGGTACTGCTGGATATGGACGGCACCCTGGTGGACTCCGACGCCGCGGTTGAACGCGCCTGGATCACCTGGGCTGGCGAGTACGGAGTCGAACCAGCCACTGCCCTCGCGATCGCCCCGGGTTGCACGTCGGACCGCACCGTGCGGCGGCTCCTGCCAGAGCTGAACGCCTCAGCCGTGGCTGTCGCTGCGGCTCGCCAGCTCGAGCTGCAGTACGACGACCTGTCCGACGTCACCCCTGCAGAGGGTGCCCACGAGCTGCTCACTGTTCTCGGGCAGCTCGGTATGTCCTGGGCGGTCGTCACCAGCGCCGACCTCCGGCTGGCCAACGCCTGCCTGGGCGCTGCTAGCATTACGGCCCCGCTGCTGGTCACGGCCGAGGACGTCACCGACGGCAAGCCCGATCCGGAAGGCTACCTGCGGGCGGCCGAGCAGCTCGGGGTCGCACCGAGGTCCTGCCTGGTGGTGGAGGACGCCGAGCCCGGTCTGGCTGCCGGTCGCGCCGCCGACGCGCTGACCGCCGCGCTCAAGCACCTGACCGGCGACCTGTGTCTTGACGATCTGGGCCAGCTGACGCGACTCCTGACCGGGACCGTGGAACCAGCACCGAGATGAACACCACCATCGGGCTCCTCGCGGGGCTGCTCACCACCGGGTGCTGGCTACCCCAGCTGCTGCGGTCGTGGCGCACCCGCTCCACCACAGATATCTCGTGGACCTACTTGACGGCGCTCACTGCCGGGGTGTGCCTGTGGATCCTGTATGGCGCCGTCACCGCTGACGTCCCCGTCATCACCACCAACGCGGCGACAGCAGCAGCCCTGCTCACCCTCGCCTCCTTCAAGGCCAGGTTCGAGCGCCGGCCGAAGCGCCAGCCAGCCCTGATTGAAGAGGCCCGATGGGCGGGGTCAGAGGCGATACAGACCGGCAGGGACTTCACACCTCAGCCTGACCGTCACGACTGAGCGCTCGTGGTTGGCGCTGTGGTGACCCATCTTGCTGCGGAGCGTGGGACGCGGGTCCGTATCCGAGAATTGGCGTTGTTCAGGACGAACTCGCCTGCTACATGCCAGATACCTCGTGGGGCTCGTAGGGTGCCTCGAGCTCGGCAACCTCCTCGTCGGTGAGCTTCAGCTCGATCGCGGTGAGGGCGTCATCGAGGTGGACCGGTGAGGTACGAGACGACGCACGGATAACGAAATGCCCGGCGTGCGCCGGTTCCACACGTTCGACCCGTTTGGAAACCGCCTCGAGATCCAACAAGCTTGACCATGCACAAGACTGA
>JADGOX010000177.1 GCA_017882745.1 Mycobacteriaceae bacterium
CCGGCCCGGCCGTGCCGGCGTCCGGCTCAGGCAAACCGGTCGCTCCCGCTGCCACCCGGTCGGCGGCGTGCATGCGTTGCAGCGGTGCCCAGCTCGTCAGCGCATCAAGAAGGTCGTCCGGCGCCACGGCACCCGCGAGCCAGGCGGAGGCCCAGACCGTGAGGGTGGCGCTTGCATTCGGCACAGTAAGCGAGCATAGGTCGGCGTGGCGCGGTGTGCTCCTGGGGAGGGCTGGCCTAGCGTGTCTGCACGTGAGCGATCCCTACGGTGACATCTTTGGCGGGCACATACGTAAGCGCAACCGTGTGGCGCCCGAGATGGCGGCAGAACGCGACCTGGTCGTCGAGGACGCGGCGAGCGGGTTCTGCGGCGCGGTGCTGGGCATCGAGCGCAGCTATGACGGTGAGTTCGTGCGGCTGGAGGACGCCAAAGGCCGGAGTCGACTGTTCGCGATGCGTGCAGCAGCTTTCTTGGTGGACGGGGCCCCAGTCACGCTCACGAGGCCGGCGCCCCGAGCGGCGGCGCCCAAGCGCAGTGCCTCCGGTTCCACCGAGGTGTCGGGTCTCCGCGCTCGCACTGCGCTCCCCAGCCGTATCTGGGTCGAAGGAATTCACGACGCCGCACTCGTGGAACGGGTGTGGGGCCACGACCTCCGGGTAGAAGGCGTCGTCGTGGAGCACTTGGAGGGCCTGGACAACCTGGCTGCCCGGCTGGAGGAGTTTCTGCCCGGACCGGGCAGACGGGTGGGGGTCCTGGTCGACCACCTCGTCACCGGTTCGAAGGAGTCACGCCTGACCAACTCGCTGGGACCCCACGTCATGGTCACCGGGCACCCCTACATCGACGTGTGGGAAGCCGTGAAGCCCTCCGCGGTGGGAATTGTCGCGTGGCCGAAGATCCCGCGCGGACAGGACTGGAAGACGGGGATCTGCGAACAGCTCGGGTGGGGGACACCACGCGAGGGTTGGCACCGGGTGAATGCCGCGGTATCCAGCTATCGCGACTTGGAGGCTCCCATGATCGGTGCGGTGGAGCGCCTGGTGGACTTCGTGACCGAGCCCAACGGGGCTCCCTGACCGGCATCGCTCCTCGGCTACACCCGTCGTGGATTTCTGACAGGATGGTGGTGTGGCAGCACTGATCTGGCTCGTGGCGGGGATCTTGCTCGCTGCTGCCGAGGTGGCGACGGGTGACTTCTTCCTGCTCATGTTGTCAGGGGGAGCGCTGGCCACCGCGGGATTCGCTGGCATCACCGGTGGCCCGGTATGGCTGGACGCGGTCGTCTTCGCCATCGTGTCGATCGGCCTGGTCGTCGGCGTCCGCCCATCGTTGTTGCGCAAGGTGCGCAGAGGTGCGGTCCTGCCCACCAATACCGCTGCGTTGCTGGGCAAGAAGGCCACGGTGTTGGCGCGGGTGGACGCACACGGCGGGCAGGTGAAACTGGGCGGCGAGGTGTGGTCCGCCCGCCCGCACGCTGACTCCCAGGTGTTCGAGCTCGGTCGCACGGTCATTGTTGTGGAAATCGACGGCGCCACTGCCGTCATCTCGGAGGAGCCCTGATGAACGCTGCACTTGTCATTCTTGCCGTCATCGTCTTGTTGGTGGTGCTGATAGTTGTCAAGTCGTTTGCGCTGATCCCGCAGGCCGAGGCGGCGGTGGTGGAACGGCTCGGGCGTTACAACAAGACGATCAGTGGTGAGCTGGCGTTCCTGATTCCGTTCGTGGACAGGGTGCGTGCCAAGGTGGATCTCCGTGAGCGCGTGGTCAGCTTCCCTCCGCAACCGGTGATCACTCAGGACAACCTCACCGTCTCCATCGACACGGTGGTCTATTTCCAGGTGACCAACCCGCAAGCCGCCGTGTACGAGATCAACAACTACATCGTCGGTGTCGAGCAACTCACCACCACGACGCTTCGAAACGTCGTGGGTGGGATGACACTGGAGGAGACGCTGACTTCTCGTGACTCCATCAACGGGCAGCTGCGCGGCGTGCTCGACGAGGCGACCGGACGCTGGGGTCTGAGGGTGGCGCGGGTAGAGCTCAAGAGCATCGACCCGCCGCCCTCCATCCAGGAGTCGATGGAGAAGCAGATGAAGGCGGACCGTGAGAAGCGGGCCACCATCCTCACCGCCGAGGGCCAGCGGGAGTCCGCGATCAAGACCGCTGAGGGTCAGAAGCAGAGCCAGATCCTGATGGCTGAGGGGGCGAAACAGTCGGCCATCCTTTCCGCGGAGGCCGAACGGCAGTCGAGCATCCTGCGCGCGCAGGGTGAGCGTGCGGCGCGGTACCTGCGGGCACAGGGTAAGGCGAAGGCCATCGAGAAGGAGTTCGCCGCCATCAAGGCGGGGAGGCCGACACCCGAGCTGTTGGCCTACCAGTACCTGCAGACGCTGCCTCAGATGGCCCAGGGCGATGCGAACAAGGTCTGGATCGTGCCGAGTGACTTCAGCAGCTCACTACAGGGCTTTGCCAAGATGCTGGGTGCGCCGGGTGACGACGGCATCTTCCGATTCGAGCCCAGCGCGGCCGACGACGTCACGACGAAGCCCGAGGATGACTCCGAGGAGATCAAGGACTGGTTCGATACCTCGACCGACCCAAAGATCGCCGCGGCCGTTGCGGCCGCTGAGGCGGTGGCGCGAACCGATGTCGAGCCGCCACATGAGATGGCACGTCGTGCTGGAGCGGCTGCGGCAGAGAAGGCGGCCCAGGCCTCGCGCATCGCGAACCAGGTGGAGGAGATCGGCGGCCAGCATCACGCTCCGCAGTCCGCAGCACTGGCCTCCGACCCCGAGCAGTCCGCGCCCGGGCCGCAGCAGTGGACCGGGCCTCAGCAGCCGTTGTCCGGGCAATGGAGCGCTCCGCAGCAGGGGCAGTGGCAGCAGGGGCCACCCGAGCAGCACTGAGCACGCTGTCAGTTCTGCATGAAGCGGAGCACGAGTTGGGCCAGTTCTGGGCCGGCATCCTCTTGGACGAAGTGTCCGGCCCGCTGTATCACCGGATGCTCGCGTCCGGCCGCTCCCGCAACCGCCCGCTGGAGCACCGGACCCATCGCGCCTGTGATCGGGTCGGAGTCGGCGAAGGCCACGAGGAACGGTTTGTCGAATCGTGAAAGCGACTGCCAAGCAGCACGATTCGCCTCTGTCGCAGGATCGTTCGGGCTGGTCGGCAGGATCAGCGGAAGCGCACGGGGTCCGGCCTTGTAGGTCTCGTCCGGAAATGGTGCGTCGTAGGCCGCGCGGTCGGAGTCAGTCAGGCCACGCACGCAGCCGCCGGCGACGAACCTGCCGATGTCGAGCGCCTCGGCAGTCGCCACCGCGTCGCGAAAGGCCCACCAGATGTCGGGCATGGGGTGATCGCCGGTGGGCAGTCCGGTGTTGGAGGCAACGACCCGGGCGAACCGGTCGGGGTGCTCGGCCACGACACGAAGACCAATCAGGCCACCCCAGTCTTGGCAGAACAAGGTCATCTCGTCCACGTCCAGGACGTCGCAGACCAGGTACGTCACCCAACCGACCTGTCGTGCGTAGGTGTGGTCACTGAGTTGCGTCGGCTTGTCGGAGCGTCCGAACCCGATGAGATCCGGTGCGATGACCCGACACCCCGCAGCCGCGAGCGGCCCGATCATCGTGCGGTAGAGGTAGCTCCAGGTTGGTTCCCCGTGCAGGAGCAGTACCACCGGCCCGTCTACGGGACCAGCGTCCACGTATGCCATGCGAGCCTCGGTGCTGTCGGGTGCCCGCACCTGCGCGTAGCGCGTGGGAAAGTCGAAACCCACCAGGCCGGCGAAACGGTCCTCGGGAGTACGCAGCAGCTTCACGGCGGTCTCAACTCTCGGCTCTTGTGCGTTCAGCACTCGAATGTTCAGGTCTGTCCGGCTCGGCGGTGCGCTCCCAACCCAGGGCGTACGCATCTGGCCGGTAGACCACAATCTGGGGTCTGCTGCGCGCGAAGTAGTCCCACCCCCAGGCGAAGCCCGCCGCGATTCGTTCGCGCATGCCCGACAGCAGCACCGCGTGCACCCCGAGCCAGGCGGCGAATGCGACCGGTCCGTGCAGAGCGTGGCGTTTCCTGCCGACCTCGGCTATCGCGGAGCCGCGACCGATCATCGCCATGATGCCCTTGTCGAGGTAGCGGAACGGCTCCCGCGGCTGCCCCGCCAGGTCTGCCACGATGTTTCGGGCTGCCCATTTCCCTGCCTGCTGCGCGACCGAGCCGAGCTGCGGCAACTGCTCACCCTTGGCGTCGGTGATGTTCGCCGCGTCGCCGACCACGTAGACGCCCGGGAAACCCGGTGCGGTGAGGTCCGGTGACACGTCGATGCGTCCGCCCTTTCCCTGGGGTAGGCCGGCGGTCTTCAGTACCAGGCCGGCTTTCAGCCCACCAGCCCAGATGACGACGTGACTGGCGATCTTGGTTCCGTCAGCCAAGGTCACGCCGTCCTTGGTCACCTCGGACACTCCGACACCGAGCTTGAGCCGGACGCCCATCTTGGTGAGCCGTTTCTTGGCATAGTGCTGTGACTTCTCGGTGAAGGGCGCGAGCACCGTCGGGATCATGTCGACCAGGTGGACGGTGCAGGCCTCAGCGAATTCCGGGGAGAAGTATTCCGACACCACGTACTTGACGCTCTCCGCGATGGCGCCAGCCGTCTCCACTCCCGTCGGCCCACCCCCGACCACCACGACGTTCAGGCTGCCCTCGCCAGCTCTGTGGGGCAGGCTGTCGGTACTGTCCAGCGCCCCCAACATCCGTGAGGCCAACCTCGCGGCGTCATTCACCGAGTAGAGCGGGAACGTGTGTTCCTTGGCGCCGGGTGTGTCGAAGAAGTTGGCTTCTGCGCCGGCCGCGAGAACGAGGATCTGGCCGCGGTACGTGGTTCCGTGCGCAGTGGTGACGCTGCGGTTTCGTGCGTCGATGGAGGTGACCTCGGCCGTCTTGACCTGTACCTGCTTGTGCCTGCGGAAGATGGCACGCAGCGGCCGAGCCACGTCTGACATCGACAGCTGAGCGGTCGCCACCTGGTAGAGCAGCGGCTGGAACTGGTGGTAGTTGTTCTTGTCGATCAACAGCACGCCGATGCCGGCGCGCGCCAAGTGGACTGCCGCAGCGACGCCGGCAAACCCGCCGCCGACGATCACCACCTCGTGCATCGTCTGGTCTGCCATGCCATGGATGTTAGAGGCTGAAGGCCAGAGAGGCCCCGTGCCGGGTGCCGTAGTCGACTCTGCCGACTGAGCTGCTCAGCCCAGGTGCTTGTGCAGGAAGTCCAAGGTCCGGTCCCACGCCAGCGTGGCCTGCGCTGCGTCGTAGGTGCCCAGCGGGTTCTCGTCATTGAAGAACGCATGCCCGGCCGGGTAGAAGTGGAACTCCGGTGCCCGTCCGGACTCTTGCTCGATGGTGGTCGCCAGCTCACGCACGTTCTCCGGAAGTACGAAGTCATCGTTGTCCCCGAAGTGCCCGAGCACCGGTGCCGTGAGCTTCGAGAAGTCTGGCGTCGCTCCCGAGATGACCCCGTAGAACGGCACTGCCGCCGCGATGCGGTCGCCCTGCTGCGCAGCGAGCATCAGGATGAAGCCTCCGCCCATGCAGAAGCCGACGGCGCCTACGGCGGAACCGGTGACGGCCTCGTGCCCGAGCAAGTAGTCCACGGCACCAGACAGGTCCTGTACCGCCCGGTCCACCGGTAGCTCCTGCATGAGCTTGCCCGCCTCCTCGGCGTCATGCGTGGTGGTTCCCCCGAACAGGTCTGGTGCCAGGGCCACGAAACCCTCGGCTGCCAACCGGTTGGTGACGTCCACGATGTGACTGACCAGCCCCCACCACTCCTGGATGACGATGACGCCCGGCCCACGTCCGGACTCGGGCAACGCCAGGTAACCGTGGGCGGTCGAGTCGTTGCTGGGGAAGGTGACGTTCTGCAGCGGGTTGTCGTGTGTCATGGGCCCATCAGATCACGCGTTGCGGGGCTCCCGCATCTCACCTGATGAGGGCAACAACCACTCCGGAACACCCGGCGGCCCAGAGCACGCTGGTGAAGGTACCGATGATGAACTGTTCAGACACCTTGGAGTCACGCAGCTCCGGGTAGCGGGCAAGGCCTTTCACCGCGAGCACGATGGCGATGCCCGCCGGCCAGTACGTCAGGATGGAGGCGGCAACGCTGGCGCGCTCCAGTACTCCGATGACGCCACCGCCCCGCAACACGTTCTGTGGCTCGGGTGCGGGGGCCTGCGCGGGTGCGGGCGCGGCGGCCTGACCGTCATCTTGTGTGCGTCCGGCCAGGCGAAAGACGGCCCGGACCACCGGACTGGCACCCCCGGCCGCGGCGAGCACGCCGAGAGTGATTGCGCTGGCCCGGGGGAACCCGGTCAGGGCATTGGGAAGCGGAGCCAACACTCCAGCCGCGGCCAGCATCAGCACCTGTGCTCCTGGCTGAGCCCAGGAACGCCGACTCAGGCGGATGGTTGCGGTTGGAAGCACCGTGATGACACCGAGAAGCGCAAGAACGATGCCCGAAATTATCACTGGTCAGCCTTTGCGAGCAGGGTGGCGGCAAGTGCGCGTCCGGCCTGCTCCTGCTGCCAGGCGGTCGCCCGAATCCGTTGAGACACTGCCTGTTTGCTCACTCCGAGCACATCGGCCGCGCTGCTCTGGGTGTGCCCGGCCGCGACCAGCTCCACGGCTGCCCAGCCCTCGGGGGAGCGGCGTTGCACCAGCAGCGACACCAGGTCAAGGACGGTTGCGGCGGAGTCCGCCGCGATGGAGTCGGATCCGGTGACGGCCACGTGGGTGAGGGCCGACTTTGCGTGTTCGACGGCGGTGCGTGCATGTTCAAAAGCAGGGCCGCGACCGGCACGGGTGCTTGCGGGTAGTGGCTCCTCGACCGTGCCGATTCCGATTCCGACGCTCCAATGTGCACGGCGGACCAGGTCCATCGCGACAGATACGACGGTGGTCGGATCGCTGAGAACCGCTTGGACTTCGTCGCCTGCGGTGCGCTCGAAGGGGCGGACCACCGATACCGGAGCTAGGTGTGCGAGCAGTTCGGGCACCCGGTCGCTGTCGCGCCGGCTGCGCCGTTGGTCCACCGTCAGCACGAACATGCGATCACCTCCAGTATATCAAGCATGCAGACTTGTCTTTAGACTATCCATGAATCATACTTGACCAACGAGACAAGCATGCAAGCTTGCGATGGGCAAGACTAGGTAGTGGGCTTGACCTTGGTGCGAGCGTCGACCATTAGTCCCAGCAACCCGACACCGGCGCAGCTCGCCGAGATGGCCAGCAACAGCGGCGAGGCCTGCCCGGTGATGGCGTCTCCCAGCAGTGCGATGGCGACCGTGCCGGGAATGATCCCCGCAATCGTCGCGAGCACATAGGGTGTCAGCCGAACAGAGGACACGCCGCAGCAGTAGTTCAGCAGCGAAAACGGTACGACGGGTATGAGCCGAAGCGAGGCGACCGCCAGCCAACCACGCTGTTCCAGGCGGAGGTCGACTGCCCTCAGGGCGCGATGCTGCAAGCGTTCCGCAACCGCCCCTCGGCCCAGCTTGCGTACGAGCAGCAACGCAAGCACCGCGCTGAGTGTCGTGGCCGTGAGCGTGATGGTGACGCCGACGAGTGGTCCGAAGAGCAGCCCGGCGGTGAGGGTGAACACCGTTCTGGGAATCGGTGTGATGGTAATCAGCGTGTGGCACAACAGAAATACCAACGGAAGCATCGGACCCACCGTGTGAGCCCACTCGCGGATCTGCGCGGGACTGGGCACCGGCACCGTCAAGGCCACCACGGCAGCCGCCGCGAGCAGCACACCGAGCAGGATCAGCCGCAGTCGTTGGCCGCGGAACAAGCGCGGGGTGCGGACAGTCACGGAGCTCAACGGTACCGGGGGAGGGCCGGGGCAGCACACCCGCTGCGTCCTACTTCACGATGAGCGTGCCGCGCATGGTCGGATGGAAGGTGCAGTGGAACGTGTAGGTCCCCGGTGTGGTTGGCGCTGTGAACGTGGTCGTACCGCCGGTCACCGTCGGTGACGCGAAGGACTTGTCGTCTGCAGTGACGTTGTGCCGGGCGTCGTCCGTGTTGACGAAAGTGACTGTGGCGCCCGGGGCGACGGTGATCGGGGCACCGTAGTTGAAGCTCTTCGCGGTGATGGTGGTGGCTGCCGTCGCCGGGGAGGCCACGGCAGTGGCGGCAGTGGTCGATGACGGTGGTGCGGAAGTCGTTGTGCCTGAGGAACATGCTGTGAGGACCACGGTCAGTGCGGCCATGACGAGCAAT
Organism: Mycobacteriaceae bacterium; assembly: GCA_017882745.1. Taxonomy (GTDB): domain Bacteria; phylum Actinomycetota; class Actinomycetes; order Mycobacteriales; family Mycobacteriaceae; genus X156. The sequence continues at coordinate 8,290 of JADGOX010000177.1, forward strand.
GTCGCTTTGCGTCCCGCTGCGGTGACCACGGGGACCTCCTGGTGTTGTTGATGAACAGCTGTCTCCTTGACCGTACGGCGGAAACGTACCGGTCAGCAGGACATCAGGCGATCTGACCGACCCAGAGGCTGTATACGCCACCCGCCGGAGATTCCGTGCTCTGCGGGCGGAAGGCTGTGTCTACTCCAGTGAGGCCGCGTGATCGGGGACGTAGGTCTGCAGATCCCGCGATTGCCGCGCGTACCCCGTCGTTGGTCGACGGGGCGGGAAATGCAGCGTCTCCCGCTGGACCTCGGTGTAGGGGATGGTGGAGAGCAGGTGGGCGATCATGTTGATCCTGGAGCGGCGCTTGTCCTCGCTTTCCACCACGTGCCACGGCGAGGCAGTGGTATCGGTGTACGCGAGCATTTCGTCTTTGGCCTGCGAGTACTCCTCCCACCGAGTGATCGACTGCAGGTCCATCGGCGACAGCTTCCAGCGGCGCATGGGGTCGTCGAGGCGGGCACGGAACCTTCGCTCCTGCTCGACGTCGCTCACCGAGAACCAGTACTTACGCAGGAGGATGCCGTCCTCGATGAGCAGTCGCTCGAAGATCGGACACTGCGACAGGAACCGCTGGTACTCCTCCGGCGTGCAGAAACCCATCACCCGCTCGATTCCGGCGCGGTTGTACCAGCTGCGGTCGAACAGCACGATCTCCCCGGCCGCAGGAAGGTGTTCGATGTAGCGCTGGAAGTACCACTGGGTGCGCTGCCGTTCGGTCGGTATCGGCAAGGCGGCGATACGGACGACACGGGGGTTGAGGTATTCGGTGACCCGCTTGATGGTGCTGCCCTTGCCCGCGGCGTCTCGTCCCTCGAATAGAACCACTACGCGGGCACCTTCGGCGCGCGCCCATTCCTGCATTACCCCCAGCTCAGCCTGCAGGCGAAACAACTCCGGCTCGTACACGGAGCGGGACAACCGCTTGGACTCTTTTGACCTACCACCCTTGTCAGCCATCCCAGCCTCCCTCGTTCACTAGGGGCATCGTAGTGTGAACACGTGGATGAAGGAACTCGCCGGGAGGCGCATGTGATCACGGTGGTTTTGGTCGATGACCATGAGGTTGTTCGCCGTGGTGTGGCTGATCTTCTTGACGAGGAGGTGGACTTGTCGGTGATTGGGCAGGC
>JADGOX010000178.1 GCA_017882745.1 Mycobacteriaceae bacterium
CCTAGCTCAGCGCTGGCGCTGGGCCTCTCGCCGGCCAGCGGGAACCCTGCGCCGCACGCGGGGCGGCCGCAGCCCCAGCCGACGCGTCGACTTCGAGCGACGGAACGCCGGCCGCGCGGCGGGCTGCTCCTCGTTCCACTCCTCCGGATGGGCGCGCAGCCATCGGAAGCGGTACATCGCGTAGGGAACGTGCGCGACGTAGACCACCAGCATCACGATCACGAAGATGTAGGGCACGACGATGAGCCCCGCGAACACCGTGCCCACAGCCACCAGCAGCAGGCTCGCGTAGCGCAAGGGCACCCGCGCTGTCTTCAGGGACAGCGTCGGGACCCTGCTGATGACCAGCGCCGCGACCAGCAGCACCCAGATCGAGGAGGCGACGGTTCCTGACCACCAGCCGTCGCCCCACTGCAGCAGCAGGGCTACGGGCAGCAGCGCGAGCAGGCCACCGGCCGGGCTGGGCACGCCGACAAAGAACTCCTTGGCGTACACCGGTGCGGACTCGTCGTCGAGCAGAGTGTTGAACCGGGCCAGCCGAAGCACGACGCTGACCACAAAGACGAGTGACACCACCCAGCCGCCGTTGGTGGTGCGCAGCACCGTCAGGTAGAGCACCAGGGCCGGCGCCACCCCGAAGGACACCGCATCAGCAAGGGAGTCGAGCTCTGCGCCGATACGACTGGTGGCGTCAAGCAGCCGGGCGATACGCCCGTCGAGCGCGTCGAGCACAGAGGCAGCAGCGATCATCGCCAGCGCAATGCCCAGCTGGTGGTCGAGGGCGAGCTTGATCGCCGACAAGCCCGCACACAGTGCAAGGACCGTCACTGCGCTGGGTAGCAGCCGCATTCCGCCGCGCGCGTTACCGCTCAGAACTTCAGGAGTGCGAGGTCGCCGGGGTCTCACGGCAGCTCTGCGAGGACGGTCTCGGCACCCACCGTCCGCTGCCCGACGTCGACCAGGACCCGGCTGTTCGGGGGAAAGTAGGTGTCGACCCGCGAGCCGAAGCGGATCATGCCGTAGGTCTGTCCGCGTTCGATGTGCTCACCCTCGGCGACCTCGCAGACGATGCGTCGCGCGATGAGCCCCGCGATCTGCACCACGACCAGGTCATGCCCGTCATCGGTGCGGAGCCACATGGAGTTGCGCTCGTTCTTGTCGCTGGCCGCGGGCAGGTCCGCCGAGAGGAACTTCCCGGCCTGATAGGCGAGGCGGCGGACGGTGCCCTGCACCGGGCTGCGCTGCACGTGGACGTCGAGTACGGACAAGAAGACGCTGACCCGGGGAACTGCGCCCTCGCCCCAGACTTCCTGCATGCCCAGCTCGGCTGGCGGGACGGCGGTGTCGACCAGTGCGATGGTGCCGTCGGCGGGCGCGACCACAATTCCTGGGCGCTGCGGTGGAACCCGATGCGGCTCGCGGAAGAACCCGCCGCAGGCCAGTGCGGCGAGGGTGGCGGTCCATCGGACAAGCGGGCGGCGCCGACCCAACACGGCCAGAGCCGCCAGGCCCAGGACGATGGGGCGTCCGGCAGGGTGCACCGGCGGAACGTTCTCGCGCACCAGGTCGATGACGTGGCCGAGGCTCGTCGCCTGCTGCTGCTCAGCCGGGGTCTCGGTGGGTGTGGGTCGACGGGCCATCGGGGGTGTGACATCTCCTTGCGAGTGGACGTTCGTGTTCCGCCCGCGACCTTGCGTGGGCATGACCGGGGGCGGGTCACACGTTACGTGACCCGCCCCCGGTCATGGGTTGGCGCAGCTCAGCGCCTGCGTCGATGACTACTTTCGGCCGGTGATCAGCTTGAACAGGGCAAGCAGGATGACCGCGCCGAGCAGGGCCATGAAGAAGGTGAAGAACCAGCCGCCCCCTGAGACGTCCACATCGAACAGCAGCAGGACGAAGCCACCGATGATGGCGCCGGCGACACCCACCACGATGTTGAGAATGATCCCCTGCTGCGCGGCGGTGCCCATGAACTTGCTCGCCGCCCAACCCGCGAACCCACCGATGATGATGTAGGCAATGAAGCCGACGCTCGTCCTACCCGTGCCGATACCTGATGCCAGAACAACCTCGTTCATGTCTCGCTCCTTCGGTGTAGGCGGACGGTCTCTGCGCTGAGGTCAGGGAGCGCGCGGAACCCCAACTCCTCACGGACGATCTTCTACGACACCAGCCAGGTGTCAACTCTCGCGCCCGCGTCCAGGTGCGTCACGTCCTCGGCGATGTCGAGCAGACAGTCCGCCGCCGCCATCCAGCGCAGGAAGTGCGAGGCGGGAGGGCCGATCGGTCGAACCGTGCCCGCCTCCCGGTCCAGCACCCCGCGACGGAACTGTCGACGACGGGCGGGGGAGTCCAGCGCTTCCGTCAACGTCGCGCGCACCAGGGTGCGTTGCGTGTCGGGCAGCCCCATCGCCGCGCGCAGGGCGGGGCGCAGAAACACCTCGAAGGACACCAACGCGCTGACCGGGTTGCCCGGCAGGGTCACCACCGGAACGCCATGGACCAGGCCGGCGCCCTGCGGCATGCCCGGCTGCATTGCGACCTTGACGAACTCCACACCCTGTCCGGCGAGCGCGTCCTTGACCACCTCGTACGCCCCCGCGCTGACGCCCCCCGAGGTGATCACCAGGTCGACATGGTCAATCCGGGAGTTGAGGGCCTCGTGGAACTCGTCCACGTTGTCGGCGACGAAACGCAACTGTTCGGCCACGGCTCCGGCCGCGCGGACCGCAGTGGCCAGCATGATGCCGTTGGACTCGTGGATCTGCCCGTGCAGCAAAGGCTTGCCGGCCTCCACCAGCTCTGATCCGGTGGACAGAACCAGGACCCGCAACGGCGGAATGACCGTCACGGCGGGTTCTCCCAGTGCGGCGATGAGCCCCAGCTGGGAGGGGCCGAGCACAGCACCTGCAGGGAGCACTGTGTCCCCAGCCCGAACGTCCTCCCCGGCGGTGCGGACGTGCTTGCCGGCGTCACGGGCCTCGTGGATCGTCACGTTGTGGGTCCCGCCGTCGGTGGCCTCCACCTGCACCACGGCATCCGCCCCTTCCGGCATCGCGGCGCCCGTCATGATGCGGTGCGCAGTACCCGGCTGCAGCGCTGGTCCGTCCACCCGTCCGGCGGGGATGTCCGCGCCTACGGGCAACGTCACGGGGCTGGCGGCACTGGCACCGGCGATGTCGGAGGCCCGGACGGCGTAGCCGTCCATCGCGGAGTTGTCGAACGCCGGCAGCGGGCGTTCGGCCACCAGGTCCTCGGCCAGCACGCGGCCGGCGGCCTGCTCCAGGGGTAACACCACCGGCTCGGGGCGGGTGATCAGCGTGGTGATGAAGGACTGGTGTTCGGTGACGGTGCGCACGGTTGCCCATCCTGCCTCCTGGCACGGGAACTGCGAGATAGAGTCGACCTTGTGTCAGGGCAACAGTCAGATGGTCTGGTGGGACGCCGCCTCGGTCACTACCGAGTGGACGGCGTGATCGGTCGTGGCGGAATGAGCACCATGTATCGCGCCACTGACGTCCGTCTTGGCCGCACGGTTGCGCTGAAGATCATGTCCGAGGAGCTCGCGGGCGACGCTGAGTTCCGTGAGCGTTTCGTCGACGAGGCGCGGAACACCTCCGCCATCGACCACCCGCACATCGTTCCGCTGTACGACTTCGGTGATCTTGACGGCTTGCTTTTCCTTGCGATGCGCTTCGTCGAGGGAAACGACCTGGCAGACATCATCGCGAACGGTCCGCTGTCCCCGAGGCGGACACTGGGCTTGCTCGACCAGGTGGCGGAGGCCCTCGATGTGCTCCATGCCCGCAAGTTGGTGCACCTGGATGTCAAACCGGCGAACGTACTGGTGACCAGGAGCGAGAGTGCGGGCCGTGAGCACGTCTACCTCGCTGATTTCGGGCTTACCCGGCGCGGAGTCGCGGGGCACCGCAACACCACCACTGGCGACTTCCTCGGCTCACCGACGTTTGCGGCCCCGGAGCACCTGCGGGGCGAGCACGTCGACGGCCGCACCGATATCTACTCACTGGCCTGCATGATGTTCGCCTGCCTCACTGGACACGCACCGTTCCGCGGCTCGGTGGACGAGGTCATCGCCGGTCACCTCGGTGGGGAGGTTCCCGCGGTGTCCGCAGAGATGGTGCTGCCACCTCGGTTCAACGACGTGGTGTGGCGCGGGATGGCAAGCGATCCCAACCTGCGCCCGAGCAGCTGCCGCGAACTGATGATGCTGGCCCATCAGGCGCTGGACGGTGTCCCGCGTCCCGACGACCCGCCGGTGCGACGTTCCGCCGACCAGCCCGATGAGCGTCCGCCCGGCGACTGGGCCCCGTCCGGTCCTCATTTTCCGGTGGCGGCGACGCCGCCCCAGCAGGGTCAGCAGGACATCAGCACGATGCGGCTGCGTGATCCACTGCCCACTCGCGCCGCGTCCCCGTTCGCCGAGGAGTCAGTAGGCGAGCACCGCTGGTTCATCCCGGCGCTCGCGCTGCTTGCCCTGGTCGGACTGGTGCTCGTCATCGTGGGGCTCGTGTCCTTGCTCGGTTAGTGCCGTCTGCGGCGCTGCCGCGCTGGTCAGCGACGCAGGCCTTGCACTCGGCATCGGGGAGTGCTAAAAATTGAGTTGGCACTCGCGACAGGTGAGTGCCAGGTTGGGACCGGTGAGACCCGGGCAGGTGAGCCTAGGTCGTCCGTCGCGGGCACCCCCTGGCCAGCAGCGTGTCACCCCCAAATCCGGAGGATCACTTAGCAATGGCCAAGATGATCGCGTTCGACGAAGAGGCCCGCCGCGGCCTCGAGCGGGGAATGAACATCCTCGCAGATGCAGTCAAGGTGACGTTGGGCCCGAAGGGTCGCAACGTCGTGCTCGAGAAGAAGTGGGGCGCCCCCACGATCACCAACGATGGTGTCTCCATCGCCAAGGAGATCGAGCTCGAGGACCCCTGGGAGAAGATCGGGGCCGAGCTCGTCAAGGAGGTCGCCAAGAAGACTGACGACGTCGCAGGCGACGGCACCACCACCGCAACCGTCCTGGCGCAGGCCCTGGTTCGGGAAGGCCTGCGCAACGTCGCGGCCGGCGCGAACCCGATGGCGCTGAAGAAGGGCATCGAGAAGGCCGTCGAGGCCGTCACCGCCAAGCTCATGGAGACCGCCAAGGAGGTGGAGACCAAGGAGCAGATTGCTGCCACCGCCGGTATCTCCGCTGGCGACCCCACGATCGGCGAGCTCATTGCCGAGGCGATGGACAAGGTCGGCAAGGAAGGCGTCATCACCGTCGAGGAGAGCCAGACCTTCGGTCTCGAGCTCGAGCTCACCGAGGGCATGCGCTTCGACAAGGGCTACATCTCGCCCTACTTCGCCACCGACACCGAGCGGATGGAGACGTCTCTGGACGACCCGTACATCCTGCTCATGAGCTCCAAGATCTCCACGGTCAAGGACCTCCTGCCGCTGCTCGAGAAGGTCATGCAGTCCGGCAAGTCCCTGGCGATCATCGCCGAGGACGTCGAGGGTGAGGCTCTTGCCACCCTGGTCGTCAACAAGATCCGTGGCACCTTCAAGTCGGTTGCCGTCAAGGCTCCCGGCTTCGGTGACCGCCGCAAGGCGATGCTGGCCGACATTGCCATCCTCACCGGTGGCGAGGTCATCAGCGAGGAGGTCGGCCTCAAGCTCGAGACCGCCGACATCTCCCTGCTGGGCCGCGCACGCAAGGTCGTCGTCACCAAGGACGAGACCACCATCGTCGAGGGCGCTGGCGACTCTGAGGCGATCGCCGGACGGGTCAACCAGATCCGTGCCGAGATCGAGAACTCCGACTCGGACTACGACCGCGAGAAGCTGCAGGAGCGACTGGCCAAGCTGGCCGGTGGCGTCGCGGTGATCAAGGCCGGAGCAGCCACCGAGGTGGAGCTCAAGGAGCGCAAGCACCGCATCGAGGATGCAGTGCGCAACGCCAAGGCCGCTGTCGAAGAGGGCATCGTTGCCGGTGGTGGCGTCGCTCTCGCTCAGGTCTTCTCTGTCTTCGAGGATCTCAAGCTCGAGGGTGACGAGGCCACGGGTGCCAACATCGTGCGCGTTGCGCTCGAGGCCCCGCTGAAGCAGATCGCCATCAACGCCGGCCTCGAGGGTGGCGTTGTCGCGGAGAAGGTGCGCAACCTGCCGACGGGTCACGGCCTCAACGCCGCGACCGGCGAGTACGTCGACATGCTCGCAGCCGGCATCAACGACCCGGTGAAGGTCACCCGCTCGGCGCTGCAGAACGCAGCGTCCATCGCGGCGCTGTTCCTCACCACCGAGGCCGTTGTCGCCGACAAGCCGGAGAAGGCTGGCTCTGCGCCGGCCGGCGGTGGCGACATGGGCGGCATGGGCGGCATGGACTTCTAGTCCTCGCTGCACACCGCTACGTGCTGTAGGTACAAGTTCGAGAAGGGTCGGCCCGGAACCGGGTCGGCCCTTCTCGCGTGCTGAGGAGGCTCAGAGCGTGGCCGGCTCGAGCTGGCCCACCACGTCCACGAGCTCGGCGCGTCCGTCGGCAAGTCGGTAGGTGACACCCACGATGGCGGTGAGCCCCTGCTCGATTGCTCGGCTGATGATGTTGGAGCGCTCCGGGATGCGGTGCATGGTCTGCCGCACGTGCTCGGTGACGATGTCGTTGATCGCGCGGATGTTCTGGCGTTCGGCCGACATCACCGAGGGAGTGATCCGCTCTACGAGGTCACGGATGAAGCCCCCGGGCATCTGTCCGGTGCGGTAGGCCTCGGCTGTCGCGGTCACCGCCCCGCAGTTGTCGTGCCCGAGCACCACGATCAGCGGAATGTGCAGCGGGGTCATCCCGTACTCCAGCGAACCGAGCACGGACTCATCGAGGACGTGACCGGCGGTGCGGACGACGAACATGTCGCCCAGGCCGACGTCGAAGATGATCTCCGCGGCCAGGCGGGAGTCACTGCAACCGAACAGCGTGGCAAAGGGCGCCTGCCGGTGGGCCAGAGACTGTCGGCGGGTCGCGTCCTGATGCGGATGAGATGGCTCTTCGTTGACAAACCGCTGGTTGCCGGCCAACAGCTCAGACCATGCTTCTTGGGGCGTGGTCGGTCGCGGCTTTATCATGGGACCAAAGATACGGGGCGCGCTAGTCGCTGTTCGGCGCGAGTAGTGCGGCAGAGCCCAAACCCCGCAAGAGTGCGGCCATCTGTTCTGGCGCCAGCCCGCGGCCGGAGTACGGCGTGGAGTTCAGCAAGCCGAACACGGCGTGCACCCTGGCGCGGGCCACTGCCTCGCCCAGTTCCGGCAACACTCCCAGTAGCTGCTGCACCCACACTTCCGCGTAGGCGCGCTGCAACTGCCGCACCCGCTTGCGGTCCTCCGGTGAGGTGGAGGCGAGGTCGCGGTCCTGCACCCGGATCAGGTTCGGCTCACTCAACGCGAACTCGACGTGCCAGGCGATCAGCGCGGTGACGGCTTCGGCCGGCGAGCTCGCAGCGGCCACTCGCTGGCGGCCGGTGTCCAGCAGTCGCTGGCTGATGCCGATCAGCATCTCCCCGAGAACTGCCTGCTTGCTGGAAAAGTGCCGGTACACCGCCGGGCCGCTCACCCCCGCAGCCGCGCCGAGGTCGTTGATGCTGACTCCGTGGAACCCGCGCTCGGCCATCAGGCCGGCCGCCACTTCCAGCAGCTGTTCGCGCCGGGGCGTGGTCATCGGGTGATCCTAACCGAATGATGTTAATGAGTGTTAACGCGACGAGGTTAATGTCTGCTAACGTGCGTGGCGTGACTTCAGCACCCGTGCTGCCCAGCAATGCCGACCCGACGAGCGAAGAGGGCCGCGCGAACTCCGCCGCCATGGCCGCGCTGGTCGACGATCTCCGCGCCCAGCTTGCCACCGCCGCGCTCGGCGGTCCCGAGAAGTCGCGCGAACGCCACGTGGCCCGCGGCAAGCTGCTCCCGCGGGAACGGGTCGACAGCCTGCTCGATCGTGGCAGCGCCTTTCTGGAGCTGTCCGGACTGGCCGCGCACGGGATGTACGACGACGAGGCTCCCGGCGCCGGGGTCATCACCGGGATCGGACGGGTCAGCGGCCGCGAGTGCGTCATCGTCGCCAACGACGCCACCGTCAAGGGAGGCACCTATTACCCGATCACCGTGAAGAAGCACCTGCGCGCCCA
>JADGOX010000179.1 GCA_017882745.1 Mycobacteriaceae bacterium
CCTCGGCGCCGTAGTAGCGAGCTGGGCACCCTGTTCGCCAGATCACCTAGCGGGCCGACCGCCCGGTTGAGGACCAGCACCGACTCCTGCAGGTCGTTGAGGATGTCGCCGAGCTTGAGCAGCTGGTCTAGGGTGCCGCCTTCGGCGGTGAGCTTCTCCACGAATCCGTCTTCGGCGAGCAAGCGATCGGCGAGTCCCTGCTCGCGCAGGAGCAGCTCGAGGACCCCGCCCTCCTGGGTGATGCGGTCCAGCGCGCCGCCCTCGGACAGCAGGCGATCCAGCGGTCCTCCCCGCGAGAAGAGCTGCTCCAGCACGCCCTCCTGCTGGGTGATGCGGTCCAGCGCGCCGCCCTCGGCCAAAAGGCGATCCAGCAGTCCGTCCGCGGACAGCAGGCGTTCGAGCGCGCCGTCCTCGGCGAGCAAGCGGTCGAGTGCACCACGGGGTGCGATGGCTTTGCCGAGCGGACGCTCCTCGGAGGTGAGGGCCGTCAGGTGGTTGACCAGTGAGATCGGGCCCTCGGGGTCTGAGATGACCTTCATCAGCTGTTCGGCCAGGCCGCCCTCGCCGAACCCCGTCGAGAACTGGTCGGCGTAGCCGCCCTTGCGTCGAAGTGGACCACTGGGGGAGGCCAGCTGCGCCAATCCGAGGGTCACCTGTGTGGCGGCGACGGTCACTCGTAGCGGCAGCGTGACAATGTCCATGAGGCCCATGGCGTGACCTTATCCGGATGCGCTGCCCACGGCTTGTGCGATGTTGGTGAACCCGGCCTGCCGCAGTTTGCGGGCTAGTCCACGGTGAATGTTGCGGGCCCAGAAGGGGCCGCCGTAGATGAACCCCGTGTAGCCCTGGACGAGGCTGGCCCCGGCCGTGATCCGTTCCCACGCGTCCTCTGCTGTCTCGATCCCGCCCACCGATACCAGTACAAGCTCAGAGCCCACCCGAGCGTGCAGCCGGCGCAGCACCTCCAGCGAACGGTGTGCGAGCGGCGCCCCGGACAGTCCACCGGCACCCATGGCTTCGACTTCGGCCGCGTCGCTGCGTAACCCCGACCGGGAGATGGTGGTGTTGGTGGCCACGATCCCCGCCAGGCCGAGCTCGACGGAAAGGTCCGCGACGGCGTCGACGTCGGCGTCGGACAGATCGGGCGCGATCTTCACCAGCACCGGGACGGACACCACCTCGAGCACGGCGCGCAGCAGCGGGCGCAGCGACTCGACCGCCTGCAGGTCACGCAGACCCGGAGTGTTCGGCGAGCTCACGTTGACCACGAGGTAGTCCGCGAGCGGGGCAAGCAACCGGGCGCTGTGCACGTAGTCGGCGGCTGCGTCCTCGGCGGCCACCACCTTGGTCTTGCCAATGTTCACTCCCACCGGCAGCGCACCACGCCTGCTGAGCAAGCGGCCGGCCGCTGCAGCGGAGCCGTGGTTGTTGAACCCCATCCGGTTGATCACCGCGCGGTCCTCGGGCAGCCGGAACATCCGCGGTTTCGGGTTGCCTGGTTGGGCGTGTGCGGTCACGGTTCCCACCTCGACGCAGCCGAAGCCGAGTGTGCCCCACGCGTCCACCCCGCGGGCGTCCTTGTCGAAGCCGGCAGCCAGTCCCAGTGGGGCAGCGAAGTCCACGCCGAGCACCGTGCTGCGCAGCGCAGGATCGTCGACCGCCAACAGCTTGCTCAACACCCAGCGCAGCGGTGGGACGGCTGTGGCGATACGGATGAGGGCGAACCCCAACGCGTGCGCAGTCTCGGCGGGAAGACGCCGCAGCAGCAGCACGAACAGCAAGCGGTACACAGATCTCCTCAGATGGTGGGCGCAGGCAGGTTCTGGGCGGTCTTGCGTCGCCGCAGCACCACACGACGGGTGCCGTCGGCGTACAGACGCACCTGCGACAGCTCCCAGCCGCCGAACTCCGCTCGGATCGCCAGCTGGGTCGAGGCCGTCAGCCGCGACACGTTCGGGGGCAGCCGCAAGGGGTGGTACTCGTACTCGCTCACCGGCTGCCTCCCGCGGGCGCAATACGTTGCAGCCCGGCGCCAGAGGCCGAGGCGACGAGGACCGCGCCGGTGCTGGAGTCCACGGCCACCGCGTCAGGCTGCGGGAGAGTGTCGAAACGATAGCGCTCCACGGGTTCTCCGCCAGCGACGTCGTAGCCCACAACTTGGTTGGTGGCGGTGAGCGTGACCCACGCCAGGTCGGTCTTGGGGTCATAAGCCAATGCGTAGGGCGCGCCCGGCACCGGGAAGCGTTGTCGCAACATCACGGGGCCCGCAGAGAGCTCCAACAACTCACCGCCGTCAGTGTCGGTGACCAGTACGCGGCCGAACCGGTCGGTGACGGCATTGGTGGCACCCTCGCCCACCCGGATGCCGGCGCCGAGCGTGCTCTTGTCCAGATCTACCGAGATCGCCGCCGTCTGCTTGCGGTCCAGCGCGACAAGGCCCTGTGGTGTGGAGGCGAGCACCGAGGCCTCGGCCATTCCCTTGATGCGCTGTGTCACAGCACCATCGGAGCC
>JADGOX010000180.1 GCA_017882745.1 Mycobacteriaceae bacterium
CCATCGAAGCCACCTGGATCAGCCTCGGCGCCGAAACCGGCGTGCTCGGTTTCCCCACCACCGACGAGTTCGACTTCTTCTTCGGACGGGTCAACCTCTTCCAACGCGGATTCATCTACTGGAGCCCCCTCACCGGCACCATCCCCATCCACTGGTAACACCCACCACCCAGGGGCATGACCCCCACGGCCACAGGCGCAGCTCCTGGGAGTGTGCGCCACCAGCGCGGCAGCAAGCCCCGAGGGGCGGTCCTGTCGACGAACACATGCCCGCGGCGCGTTCGGGGTTCCTCGTTTATGCGGTGGACTCGTCAACAGCGGGTGATCAGGGTCGGAGCCCGATCTCGGCGTGCGCGCTGCGGTCGAGGTGCCACTCACGCTCCACCCGCCAGCCGCCGTGGCCGAGCCGGTCCAGCCGAATATCCGCGCTGGCCACCTCGCTGTTGTGGCAGGTCGCGGTGGCGCCGTCCGGGTCGGTGTAGCCGACCGCGACCGAGCGCTCCGGGTCTTGGCGCACATGCACGGTGATCCGGCGCCGACCGACGACGTCGATCAGGCCCCTCACCCGCCACTCCGGCAGGCCGAGCTTCGCTCGCAGCAGCGGCGCCGTCAGCAGCGGGTCGCGCGGCAGATCATGGCCATCGAGTCGGAGCTGGAGGAAGGTCAGCGGCGGCAACGCGGAGAGCCCGGGTCGGGTCGACACTGCGGCGACAAGTTCGAGGACGTCGCCGTCGCCGAGGTCGGCATGCAGCCACCCCCACCGACGGGCGTTGCCGTGGCCATAGATACGGGAGGAGGCGCCTCGGGCACCGCGCAGGGAGAAGACGCGGTCGCCTGCGGTGAACGTCCCGTCGTACAACGCGGCTGGGGCCGGTACCACCTGCGCGGCCGGGAGCAACTCGTGTTCCCAGGCGTAGCGGGGGAAGGTGTACAGCGGGCGACCGCCGGTCGCGACCTGGCGCAGCTGCCAGGACAGCACGCCGGCGGTGCCCGCCAACTCCGAGGGCGGCAACGCGCCCTCGGCCGGGGTCGGGCCGAAGCGTTCCCACACCGGCGGGGCGTCGGGGGGGAAGATCGCCGCCCAACCGTGCACGTAGGCGAGCTCGCCGCTGGTCGGCGCGACCAGCTCGGTATGCAGCCAGAACCCGGTGCCGGTCGCCGGATCGGTGAGACTGGTGTACCAAACCTCGAGCCGGCCGGACTGACCGCGCCAGTGGGATTCCCTCATAGGGAAGACATCATAGGGAGCGAACCGCTACCCGGCACGCCTGCTTCCTGCGGCCCCGCCACTCGGCGCGGTTTGGCGCTCTTCCTTGCTCGACGAGCGTTCGAATGCAACTATCGCCGCCAGTTGGTGCGGGACTGCTGGGCTGGGGTGACTCGACGGTGGCCGAATCGGTTGCGGCAGTGCAGTCCCTTGACCTGCTGATCGTTGCCAGTCCGACCTACAAGGCGACGTACACAGGTCTGTTGAAGCTGTTTCTCGATCAGTTCGGCGGCGACAGCCTCGCGGGGGTGGTTGCGGTGCCAGTCATGCTTGGGGCCGGCCGTGCACATGCTCTGGCCCCAGAGCTGTTGCTCAAGCCGGTGCTGGTCGAGCTCGGAGCGTCGACGCCGACGAAGGCGCTGTACCTGCTCGACAGCGAGTGGGAAACCTCGTCGGCGCTCGCCGACTGGCTTCCGACAGCGCGTGAAGTTCTTCAGCGCAGCGGCGTCGTCGCAGGTCCACTCACCAACGCTGTGAGCGAGGAACAGCGATGAGCCCAACGACGTCGTCACCGCTGCCCACGCGACTTGCGCCCACGGCGTTGCGGGAGGTCTTCGGTGCGTTTCCCAGCGGAGTAATCGTGCTCGCGGCGACCATCGACGGGGAGCAGATCGGCATGGCAGCAAGCTCCTTCACCTCGGTGTCCCTGGACCCGCCCCTGGTGTCGGTGTGCGTGGCGACCCAGTCCCGAACCTGGCCACAGCTGCGACGCGCACCGCGGTATCGGGGTCAGCGTCCTGGCCGATGCCCACGAGGACGCCAGCAGGCAGCTGTCGGCGAGGGACGGGGATCGGTTCGGAGGTCTGTCCTGGCGCTACAGCGCGGACGACGCGATGTTTCTCGACGGGGCGGCAGCCTGGCTGGACTGTTCCGTAGACGGAGAGCTCGAGGCCGGTGACCATGGAATCGTCCTGTTTCGCATCCACGACCTCGACGCCGACGCCGGGGTTGCGCCCTTGGTCTTCCACGGCAGCCGCTACCGAAGCTTGGCACCATGACGGAACAATCCGACTACCTCGTCGTCGGTGGTGGGGCGGTCGGGTCGGCTGCCGCCTGGCAGCTCGCACGTAGCGGTCACGACGTCACCCTGCTCGAACGCTTCCCACCCGGTCACACACGAGGCGCTTCGCACGGGGCTTCGCGCATCTTCCGACTGGGCTATCCGAACCAGGCCTACATCGAGCTTGCTCGTCAGGCTGAGCGGCAGTGGCGTGAGCTCGAAGATCTCACGGGTTTACAACTGCTCACCATCACCGGAGGCGTTGAGCACGGCAGCAGCGGACACCTGCAGCCGCTCGCGGATGCCATGGCTGAGGCCGGCTTGAACGAGGCACGCTGGCTCTCGGCCGGTGAAGCCGCAGAGCGTTGGCCGGGCATCGCCTTCGAGGGCCGGGCGTTCTTCCAGCCCTACAGCGGACGCCTGCGCGCCGACCACGCAGTGACCGCGCTGCAGGACAGCGCCTCCAAGCACGGTGCGGCGGTGCGTCACGAGGTGGCCGTCCGGGCGATCATCGTCCACGGTGAGGACTCGGTCGAGGTGCAGACAGACTCGGTGAGCTACCAGGCCAGCCGCGTCATCGTCGCTGCAGGTGCGTGGACCGAAAAGCTGATCGGTGGGCAGCTCTCGCTGCCGTCGCTGACGGTCACCCAAGAGCAGCCGGCCCACTTCGCGGCGAAGATCTCGGAGGCAGACTGGCCGGCTTTCGGTCACCTACCCGAGCCGGGATCGGTGGGGGCGGAACATTCCTACTGTGGCATCTATGGCCTCGCGACCCCGGGGGAGGGCATCAAGGTGAGGTTCCACGGAGTCGGACCGCAAGTGGATCCGGACCAGCGCGATTTCCAACCCGAGGCGGTCCAACTGGCTGCCCTGCAGCGGTATGCGCGTCGCTGGCTGCCCGGAGTCGACGCCGACGCGCTGACACCCATCAGCTGTACCTACACCACGACACCGGACTCGAACTTCGTCCTCGACCGTCGCGGTCCGATCGTTGTCGGTGCGGGCTTCTCTGGCCATGGTTTCAAGCACGTGCCCGCGGTGGGACAGGTACTCGCTGATCTCGCAGTCTTGGGGAAACGCCCAGACCCAATGTTTTCACTGTCCCGTTGACAGCCAAGGCGATGGACAGCCATCCATTGGACAACCCGGCGCGCTCGTCGCTGTTGGGGCCTCATGCCCGGTTCGCGGAAAGGTGCGGGCAGGTCCTGCGCTACCCGTCCGAAGTGTCACCGTTTGTCGCGCTGCCCGACGAGCCCGACGAGGGCGCCTGGCGTGACGTCGCGGAGCTGTTGGGACCTGGTGCGTTGGTTCCCTTGACCGGAGTCCGGGGTGCGCCGCCAGAGGGCTGGGAGCTTGCGTTCAACGGCACCGGAGTACAGATGGTGGACGACGGCGTTGATTCCGCTGAGGACACCGAGGCCATGCTTCTCGGCCCGCAGGACGTGCCGGACATGTTGGCGCTGGTCGGCCGCACGCAGCCGGGCCCCTTCCTGCCTCGCACGATCGAGATGGGGACATACCTCGGAATCCGGCGCGATGGTGCGCTCGTGGCTATGGCCGGTGAGCGCTTGCACCCGCCGGGTTGGACCGAGATCAGCGCGGTGTGCACCGATGCCGCCTGGCGCGGTCACGGTCTGGCCACACGGCTCGTGCTTGCCGTAGCTGCTGGCATCCAGGCGCGGGGCGAGACGCCGTTCATGCACGCAGCGGCCGGTAACACCAACGCAATCCGGTTCTATGAGTCGCTGGGTTTTCGGCTCCGGAGGGAGACGACGTTCCGCTCGGTGCGTGTGCCGGTTGCTGAGCTGATCCCTTAGCCTCGATCCGGGCCTCGGGGATGTCCACCCGACGGCTGGCTATTCTGACTGTCATCGACACCAGCTGCATGGCCCCCTCTGCATGAAGCGTTCAGCGGCGACCCGGCGGACGCGTTCGCGCGCTCCTGTGAAGCCGGTGCCGACCGTGGGGGCGGGGGAGCGGATCTGGATTCTCGAGGTGCCGTTCCGGGTCCAGCTTCCCGGTGTCCACTACGTGGCAGCGTGGAAGGCGCACGCTCACGTCGGGGTGTCCTTGCCGCCTGCGCTGCAGCCCTACGCGTCGCTGCCCTACAGCTACCAGCGGTTTCTCGAGGACGAGCTCAACGGTGACGTCGGCCCCGGGGCCGACGTCCACCCCAAGGAGCCGCGGCCGGAACAGGTCGAAGGCGCGAAGGCGATAGTGCGTGCGGCACAGAGCGGGTTTCGTGGGTTCTACCTGGCGGATGATCCGGGGACCGGAAAGACGATCACCGCGATTCTGGCGGTGAAGTCGATCGCCGAGTTCCGCGGAGAGAGCACGGTGCTGGTTACGGTCGACCGCCCCACCTCGATCACCATCGCGCACTGGCGGGCGTCGATCGCCTCAGTGGGCGACGGCGGCCTGCGTTGGCTGATCATCTCGCCAGACCAGCTGCGCAAGCTCCTGGCTCGCAACGGTCGGCCCCGGTACCGGTTCGGTATCTGCGTGCTCGACGAGGCGCACCTGTACAGGCACACCGACACCCAGCGCACCACGGCGATGCGCCGCATCGCCCGCTACACCGACGCTCACGAGAAGG
>JADGOX010000181.1 GCA_017882745.1 Mycobacteriaceae bacterium
GGCGTATTCCACTCCGTACCCGACCTGATTTCCTCGATCGAGGAGTACATGAAGGTTCACGACAACGAGCCCAGAGCCTTCGTCTGGACCGCCACCGCAGAATCCATCCTGACCAAAGTCCGCCGCGGTCGAGTCGCCCTCAACCAAACAGTCAGTCAATGACGAGACACACCACTAGATGAGGGGCCTACTGCCGGTAGCGGGCGATGATCTCAGTGCGCTCGCTCACCGGCAGTCGGTCGCCTGGTAGGTGAAGGCCTCGACCTTGGTGGTACCCGCAGAGGGCACGATTTCCTCTCCGGCCGAGGACATCGATCGGGTGACGGCGGCCGCGCGGCTGGTGACGTTCAACTTGGCGTAGACATGCTCGAGATGTTTGGCCACCGTGCGTGTGCTGACGGCCATGGTGCGCGCGATGGCTCGGTTGGTCCGGCCGAGGGCGACGAGTTCCAGGACCTGCCACTCGCGATCGGTGAGCTCTGCGAGCGTGGCCGATGGCGCTGTCCGCAATGCCGCATGAGCCTGGACCCGTCGCCGCGCTCTCGTCAACCCGGCCGCCAACGGTTCGCGCAGCACCCCCAATACGGCGCGGTCGGCTTCGGTGAAGTCGTGGCGTGACCGGTTCAAGGCAATGCCGATGACCGCCTTGCCGGGATCGGCGAGAGTGATGGCGAGCTGATATTCCGCGGGAATGGGGCGAAAGAACTCCCCGCACCGGACCTGCGCAGGGTGTGGGCCCACCTCGATGTAGGTGGCAGCGTCGCAGCGAATGAGCTGACGCAACGCCGGCAACACGAGCTCGGCGAACCCAGACGGATCCTTCAGTTCGGAGACGTCGTCAACAAGGCGGACGGCCTGCTCCAGCGTCGACAGCGGAACGAACATGGGCCTCACCCCAGGGCGGACGACGTGCGCGACCGTTCGTCGACTCAGCTGCCCGGCGCGGTGTGCGCAATGTACGTATCGACCGTACGCGCGCAAGGTGGTGGAGTCGACGTAAGCCGAGCCTGACCGTCACATCCCATCCACGTTGCGAGGAGAACAGTCATGACCAGGAAAGTTGCCGACTGCCGAGCCATACCCAGTGACACGAACTGCACGCTCACGATCAGCGGCACGGAGGAGGAGGTCGTGGCAGCGGCCAGCCAGCATGCGGCCGCCGTGCACGGCCACACCGACGGTCCCGAACTCCGGGAACAGGTCCGTTCCATGCTCACCGACGAGGTCACCGCGTGAGGGAGGATCGACAACGGTGACTGAGTCCACACCAGGGTCGTCCACGGCTCGCGTTTCACCCGGGCAAACTTACGAAATACGCCTGTCCGGTCTCGCCGCCGCCGACTGCCGCTGGCAGTGGGAAGCCACCTCCGACGCCAGGGCGGTGCGGGTGGAGAAACAGCTGTCCACGTCGGACCCCGGCGAGCGTCCGGTCTCGGGATGGTCGGCGGACGAGGTGTTCCAGGTGACGCCACGCGCCGCGGGAACCCACGTCGTGCGCTTCCGGCAACGCTGCTCACGGGATCCAGACGCAGACCCTCAGGCGGAACACGTGCTGACCCTGCGCGCGGAGTGGCGCCTGCACGAGGGTCGCGGTCAGCGCTCGGTCGCGTAGCGGTAGCGGTGGTGGGTGGTGAGCCCGAGCCGTTCGCAGAGCACGAGTGCGGCATCGTTGTCCGCAGCAACCTGCAGATACATCTTCTGCGCGCCGTGCTCCAGTCCCCAGGCCGCCAATCCCGCGCAGATGCGCGTGCCCAGCCCCTGGCGACGGGCGGACGGGGCGACCTCCACTGCGGTCAGCCCCAACCAACGCGTGCCGTCGGGCGCTGAGGTGACGGCCGCGCGGGCGATGGCCCGGACCTCACCGTCCTGGGCGATCTGTCCGAAACCCAGCTCCCCGTCCAGCACTGCGCTCAGGACTGCAGGTCCTTCGGCGGGGAGTGTGTCCCCGCGGTGGTATCCGGCGAGCCACTCGTCCTGCGGGGCGGCGGTCACCGTGACCGGTGCTCCGGCGAGCGCTGCGGTGTCGGCGGTGAGGACCAGGGTCTCGTTGACCAGCTCCCAGCCGGGCAGTGATGGTGCCGGCAAGCGGTCCGGCAACTGAAAGCGGGCCGGGAGTCCGCGGTCGGCGTACCAGGCACGCACGTGTTCGACCGCGTCGATGGTTGCAGGACCCTGTAGCGGGACGGCGGAGTTCGCGCGGAGGGTGAAGCCGGCTCCGGCGCGCAGCAGCCACCCGCCCAGCCACTCCTGCTCGAGTCCTGGCCAGGCCAGTGCGGCGGCATGTTCCAGGTTGCGTACGGCCGCTCGGCTCACGGGGCGTGGAGGAATCGCTTTGAGCGCCACCACCTGGCTGCTCTCCACCGTTGTCACGGTGCCGTCTTCCGCGCGGACCGCGACGGGGTCGACGGACTCCAGGATTCCCAGCACATCGGTCATCGGGTGGCTCGACCCTGCGGGCAACAGGTATCTCACCATCACCCGCTGGCCGGGAGTGGGCATCAGTGCCCGAAGGGGTCGTCGACCTCGCCGGGCGTCCATCTCAATCCTGGAACCCCCCAGCCGTTCTGCTTGACCATCTTCTTGGCGGCGCGCTTGTTGCGGCCCACAAGGACATCGAGATAGAGGAAGCCGTCGAGGTGGCCCACCTCGTGTTGCAGGCAGCGGGCGAAGAAGCCGTGGCCCTCGATGTCCACCGGCGTGCCGTCGCCATCGAAGCCCGTAACCCGGGCCCAGTCGGCGCGCCCGGTGGGGAAGTTCTCGCCGGGCACCGAGAGACAACCCTCGTCGTTGTCGTCGGGGTCGGGCATGGTCTCCGGAATCTCGGAGGTCTCCAGCTGGGGGTTGACCACCACTCCGCGCCGGACGACGTGCTTCTGCGGGTCATCCGGGTCGCCGTCGGGGCAGCCGTAGACGAACACTCGCTTGCCGACACCGATCTGGTTGGCGGCCAAGCCGACGCCGTTGGCAGCGTCCATGGTGTCGAACATGTCTTGGATCAGCTGGCGCAGCTCCTCGTCGAACCGCTCGACCGCGACGGTAGGGACGTGCAGCACGGGATCGCCGACGATGCGGACGGGAAGGATCGACACAAGTAGGGAGTCTAAAGCCTGTCGAACAACTGCTCTTTGTCGAGGCGTCGGAGCAGTAGCCCGATCTGGGAGAGCATGAGAAAGCCTTCGTGGGCGGTCAGGGTGGTCTCGTACTGGCGCACGAGGCGTCGGTGGTGGTTGATCCACCCGTTCGTCCTCCTCAACGACCCATCGGCGGGGCTGGACGACGAACCCGCCGATGGGCTTGGGGCCGCAGACGATCTCCAGGTCGATCCCGGCCTTGGTCGCGGCCTCGGCGGGCGCGGTGCCGGTGTAGCCCATGTCGGCCCAGACTTTCGTGATCGTCGCGGCGTCGGCGGCGGTGAGCAGGTCGGCGAACGCAGTTCGGTCCTGGATGTTCGCGGGTGTGACGTGCGCGGCGAGCAGCAGGCCGGTGGTGTCGACGAGAATGTGGCGTTTGATGCCGTCGATCTTCTTGGCTCCGTCGAAGCCGCGCGGTCCGGCCACGGGCATGGCCTTGACGGAGGAGGAGTCCACGATCGCGGCGGTCGGTCTCGGCTTCCGTCCGGCGCGGGTCCGGGTCTCTTCGCGCAGCACCCGCAGCAGGCGCTGCCACAGCCCGGCGCGGGTCCACGTGGTGAAGTGCTTGTGCGCGGCGGACCAGGTGACGGTGAAGTCGTGTGGCATCGCCCGCCACGGGCAGCCGGTGCGGGCGATGTAGAGCATGACGTCGACGTGCTCGCGCCACCGCGCCTCGGCGCACGGGCGCCCACCGCGAGCGTGCACCGGGACCACGAGGCCGCGGATGCGCCACCAGGCGGGGTCGGTCAGGTCCGAGGGGTAGTGCGGGCGGGGCGCTGATGGCGTAGGCACGGTCGTGATGATCGGCGTCGCCACCGACATCACCGCAGGTCACCCCGCCCTGGTCGGTGAGGTTGTCGGTGCCGGCCGGTAGCGTGCCGGGCGTGGCCAGACACACGACGTTCCAGCTGACGGCGGACCCATCGCCCGAGCAGGAGCGTGTGCTGGCCCGGCACGAGGGAGCGGCCCGGTTCGCGTTCAACCAGTGCCTGCGCCTGCACCTGGACGCCCGTCACCAGCACACCGAGGACGAGAACACCGCCCCGTCGGTGAAGGTGCCGTGGAGCGGGTTCGACTTCATCAACGCGTTCAACGCCTGGAAACGCTCCGAGAAGGCCGGGCGCCGGTTCGTCGTGGACGGCACCGGCCATGCCGGGCTCGAGGTGACCGGGCTGGCCTGGCGGCGCGAGGTCAGCGCGCAGGTGTTCGAGGAAGCCGCGGTCGACGTGGGCAAGGCGCTGAAGGCCTGGACGGACTCCCGCAAGGGCAAGCGGGCGGGCAGGAAGGTCGGGCACCCCAGGTTCAAGAAGAAGACCGCCGAGGGTGGCTCGTTCCGGATGCGCAACAAGACGACCAACGCCCGCGCCTCGATCCGGGTGGGCGAAGGACACCCGCGTTCGGTGACCCTGCCTGGCATCGGCGTGATCCGGGTCCACGACGACACCCGCCGGGTGCGGCGCATGCTCGCGGCCGGGCGGGCCAGGGTCTTGTTCGCGACAGTCTCTCGCCGCGGGGGGCGGTGGAAGATCAGCCTGAACATCGAGGCCGCCGACCTGCACCCGGACGTGCAGCACCCGCCCCGTTCAGCCGGCGACCACGGTGGCTGGGCCGGGGTGGACCGCGGCCTGCACACCCCCGTCGTGGTCGCCACCGCCACCGGCGTCCAGAGCCTTCGGGTCGACGTCGCCCCGAAGGCGACCCGGACCGCCCAGCCGACCACCCGCCGCCTGTCCAAGGCGGTCTCGCGCAAGAAGAAGGGATCAGCGAACCGGCGCGAGGCCGTCGCCCGACTCGGGCGCCACCACGACAAGATCCGCAACCGTCGCCAGCACTTCCTGCACCAGGTCTCCAACCTGCTGGTCAAGACCCACGACCGGCTCGTCATCGAAGACCTCAACGTGCACGGGATGCTCGCCAACCACCACCTCGCCGCCGCGATCAGCGATGCGGCCTGGGGTGAGCTCGCCCGCCAGATCGGCTACAAGGCCACCTGGCGCGGCGGCACCGTCCTGGTCGCTGGTCGGTGGTTCGCCTCGTCGAAGACCTGCTCCGCCTGTGGGAGCGTGAAGACCGCGCTGACCCTGGCCGAGCGGGTCTTCGCCTGCGAGGCGTGCGGGCTCACCCTCGATCGTGACCTGAACGCCGCGGTCAACCTCGCCGCCTGGGGCGAACAGCACCACGCCCAGGTCCCGGACCCCGAAGCACGGGGCCGGGTCACCAACGCCCGCAGACAGGAAGGCTCTGGCCCAGGCTCACGCCCGAGCGAAACCAGCCTGGACGAAGCGGGAACCGGCTACGCGCCAGCCGCGTAGCCGGACGTCCGAGAAGGACGGTGCCGAACCCTCACCGAGGTTGTTCGACACGCTTTAGCGAGCGAAACAGGCGGTGCGCCGCTACCGGGCGCTGAGCCATTCGCATGGTTGAATAAACGGGAACAACACTCATGTGATTCACCAGCACTGTCGTCAGCCGAGGAGTGAGATGGACGCCACAGCGGCCCGCACGCCTGTCCCGGACGGGGCCGACGTTGCCGAGGTCGACAGCCCCGACGGGTTGTCTCGGCGGGAGCACGAGATTCTGAGCTTCGAGCGCCAGTGGTGGAAGTATGCCGGGGCGAAAGAAGACGCTGTCAAGGAGCTCTTCGGCATGTCTGCCACACGCTACTACCAGGTGCTCAACAACCTCGTTGATTCTCCCGCCGCCCTCGCGGCCGACCCCATGCTGGTGAAGCGCCTGCGCAGGCTCCGAGCCAGCAGGCAGAAGGTCCGCGCAGCGCGTCGTCTCGGGTTCGACATCAAATGAGCCTGCCTGCGCCTGGTGGGTCGTGGTTGCGGCTGCGCGTGATCGGCGTTGCCTTGTCGGCGTTCGGCGTGGCGTTGGTCGCTATCGGCGTCGTCGTGGGCGGTTTCGGTTCCGGCAGTCCTGCTGCCGCGTCGAGCACCTCGGCCGTCGCCACGGAGACGACGACACCCGCTTCGAGTTCCACTACCAGTTCGCCGCCGACCGTTGCGTCCGTCAGCAGCGTCGTCATGACGACAACGTCGGAGCTGTCGAGGACTCCGGTCCCCACCACTGCGCCGGTCCCGCCGGCCACGATCGCGCCGACTACCACCGTGGACAACTCGCCCAGCGACGTTTCGGTGCGCGTGTTCAACAACAGCACCATTCACGGGCTGAGCGAGAAGGCGGCCGGCGAGCTGCGCGCCAA
>JADGOX010000182.1 GCA_017882745.1 Mycobacteriaceae bacterium
CCAGCCGGGACGGCGGCGATCCACCCCGGCGTGATGATGTACACCGCAGGTGCCCAGTGCACTGCGAACTTCGTCTACTCCGACGGAACCGGCAACACCTACGTCGGATACGCCGCGCACTGTGCCGGCACCGGTTCCTCGACGGACACCAACGGCTGCAGCACGCAGTCCCTGCCGCTGGGGTCCGCGGTCAACTTCGTCGATGGGGGCAACTTGGTCTCCGGAGGCACCACTGTCGGTACCGGCACACTCGCCTACAGCAGCTGGCTGACCATGCAAAGCACTGGTGAGAAGGACCCAAACACCTGCGCCTACAACGACCTTGCCCTCGTGAAGGTCGCCGCGGCCGACACAAGCAAGGTGAACCCGTCCGTGCCGTTCTGGGGTGGCCCGGTGGGGATTGACACCAACGGGACCGCCGCGGGGGACAAGATCTACTCCTTCGGGAACTCCAGCCTGCGTGCCGGCATTGCGCTGCTCTCGCCGAAGCTCGGCGTCAGCTTGGGTGACGCCGCTGCGAACGGTGGCTGGTCGCATCCGGTCTACACCATGACCCCCGGCATTCCCGGTGACTCCGGTAGTGGCTTCATGGACGCCAACGGCAACGCCCTCGGTGTGCTGTCCACGCTCGCGCTCGCTCCACTGCCGGGATCCAACGGTGTGGGTGACCTGAGCAAGGAGCTTGCCTTCGCCAAAGCCAACTCCGGCATCTCCGGCCTCGCCCTGGTCCCGGGTACTGAGCCCTTCGCCCCGATCTTGTAACACCATGCAGCGGGGACAGGGTCCGGACTCAGCGATGAGCCGGGCCCTGTCCTTGTTCCGGGAGAAGCTTCGGATCTGAGTTCGCGGCCAGCCGCAGTGTCGTGCGGTGTTCTGCAGCTAGAACATTTCGTGGTTCTCTGAGGACCGGAGCTGGAAGGGCACCGAGGTGACCATCACTCCCGGCTGGTGGAGCAGGCGGGTCTTGAGACGGAGGGCGCTCTGGTTGTGCAGGAGCTGTTCCCACCACTTGCCGACGACATACTCGGGGATGAACACGGTGATGACGTCGCGGGGTGAGTTGCGCCGGATGCGCTGGACGTAGTCCAGGACCGGCCGGGTGATCTCTCGGTAGGGGGAGTCCAGGATGGTGAGCGGCACGCCGATGCCTTGGGCGTCCCACTGCCGGCGCAGCTCGGCGCTGCCGTGATCGTCGACGGCCACCGTCAACGCCGTGAGGTCGTCAGGGCGCGTCGCTTTCGCGTAGGCCAGGGCGCGCAGCGTGGGCTGATGGACCTCGGAGACGAGCACGATGGCGTGGTTGCGGCTGGGGAGCACCATTCCGTTCGGTTTGGGCAGCAGCTCCACAGCCACGTGGGAGTAGTGGCGGCGGATGCCGCGCATCAGGAAGAACAGCACGATCATGGCGGCGATGGCGAGGTAGGCGCCGTGCATGAACTTGTAGTAGACCACGATGATCAGGACGATGCCGGTGACGGCTGCTCCGGTGGCGTTGATGGTCTGGGAGCGCCGGATCCTGGAGCGTTGCCCGCTGTCGGTAATCGTGGTGAGTGCGCTGTTCCAGTGTCTGACCATGCCGAACTGGGACAGGGTGAACGAGGTGAAGACGCCGACGATGTAGAGCTGGATGAGCTTGTCGATGTTGGCGTTGAACCCGATGACGAGCGATGCGGAGACGACGGCGAGAAGGATGAGGCCGTTGCTGTAGACCAGCCGGTCTCCGCGGGTGTGCAGCTGGCGGGGAAGGAAACGGTCCTGGGCGAGGATCGAGGCCAGGGTGGGGAAGCCGTTGAAGGCGGTGTTTGCGGCCAGGATCAAGATGGCGGCGGTGGCGATCTGGAAGGCGTAGTAGAGGACGGTGCGCCCCCACACGCCCTCGGCGATCTGGCTGATGACCGAGGGGTTGCCGTCGGGGTAGGCGCGGGCGTGGGTGGCGATGGCCAGGGCGGTGATCCCGCTGAACATGCTGATCGCCAACGCACCCATGATCGTCAGGGTGGTGGCGGCGTTCTTGGACTTGGGTTTCTTGAAGGCCGGGACACCGTTGCTGATGGCTTCCACCCCGGTCAGCGCCGTGCAGCCGGAGGCGAAAGCCCGCAGGCACAGCAGCACGGTGAAGATCCCGCCCACGTGTGCGGTGTGCACGAGCTCCAGGTGGGCGCTCTCCACGGAGGGGACGCCCCCGGTCAGCGCCCGGTAGGCGCCACTGGCCAGCAGCAGGAAGGTCAGCGCCACGAAGGCGTAGGTGGGCAGGGCGAAGGCAGCGCCGGACTCCCTGACTCCGCGCAGGTTGACGACCGCGAGCAAGGCGATGAACCCAACGGACAGCAGGACCGCGTGCGAGGCGAGGGAGGGGACCGCTGAGGTGATCGCGACGACCCCGGAGACGACGGACACCGCAACAGTCATCACGTAGTCCACGAGTAGCGCGGCCGCTGCGGTGAGGCTGGCCGTTTCGCCGAGGTTCTCCTTGCTGACGACGTAGGCCCCACCACCGCTGGGGTAGGCGAAGCACGTCTGGCGGTAGGAGGCGACCACGATCGCCAGCAGCAGCGCGACCGCGCCGGCGATGGGTGCGGCCAGCCCGAGGAACGACGCCGCCCCAGCCGCACCGAGCACCAGGACAATCTGCTCGGTGGCGTAGGCCACCGAGGAGATCGGGTCGGAGCAGAAGACCGGGAGCGCGATCTTCTTGGACAGCCGGGTGTCGCCGAGCCGGTTGGTCGCCAGTGCTCGTCCGATGACCGCGCGTTTGACGATGTCTCCAGGACCAGGCATGCGCCGAAGACTACGGGTGAGCACTGCACGGCAGAAGATGCCCTCGGCGCCGGCAATCCACGAGCTGCTCCACCTGGCTGAAGCGGGTCGGGGCGCACGCCTACGCTCACGACGACAACTCGCCTTCCGAGAGGAGCACCGATGACGGCGTTCGTCCTCGTTCCTGGCGCATGTCATGGTGGATGGTGGTTTCAGCCGTTGGCGGACGAGCTCCGCAAGCGGGGTCACCTCGCGCACGCGATCACCCTTCCGGGGCTCGCCGATCGGGCGGACCTGCTGCACGGTTCCGTCACCTTGGATACGCACGTGGACGACCTTGTTGCGACGATCTGCGCCGAGAGTATTGAGGACGCAGTGCTGGTGGGGCACAGCTACGGCGGCAGCGTGATCAGCGGAGTCGCTGACCGCATCCCCGAGCGGATCAGCGGGCTCATGTACCTCGATGCTTTTGTGCCCGAGGATGGGGAGTCCTGCTGGTCGATCACCGACGACGATCACCGTCGTTGGTTC
>JADGOX010000017.1 GCA_017882745.1 Mycobacteriaceae bacterium
CTCGCACGCCGCGAGGCGGTGAACAGGAAGATGGTCGTTCGCCAGCGCGGACAACAGACCCAGGTCGCCGTGCTCGAGGACGACGTGCTCGTGGAGCACTTCGTCACCAGCTCCAACTCCACGGCCATGGTCGGCAACATCTACCTCGGCCGCGTGCAGAACGTGCTCCCCAGCATGGAAGCGGCGTTCATCGACGTGGGCCGCGGCCGCAACGGAGTGCTGTACGCAGGTGAGGTCGACTGGGACGCAGCCGGACTCGGCGGCAAGGCCCGCAAGATTGAGCAGGCGCTGCATTCCGGCGACAACGTGCTCGTCCAGGTCAGCAAGGACCCGGTTGGCCACAAGGGTGCGCGTCTGACCACCCAGATCAGCCTGCCGGGCCGATTCCTGGTGTACGTGCCCGGCGGCGGGTCGACCGGCATCAGCCGCAAGCTGCCGGACACCGAACGCAAGCGTCTCAAGGAGATCCTCAAGCGAATCGTGCCTGCCGACGCCGGTGTGATCATCCGCACCGCCTCGGAGGGTGTCAGCGAGGAGGAGCTCGCACACGACGTCGAACGGCTGCAAGCGCAGTGGGAGGGCATTTCCGCCAAGGCTGCGAAAGCCACCGAGGCGAACTCCAACAACCCCGTGGCGCTGTACGAGGAGCCGGACCTCCTGGTCAAGGTGGTTCGCGACCAGTTCAACGAGGACTTCAGCTCGCTCGTGGTGGCTGGCGACGAGGTGTCGGAGACCGTGGAGGGTTACGTCGGGAGCGTGGCTCCCGAGCTGTTGGAGCGCGTCGAGCGCTACAGCGGGGACGTCGACGTCTTCGCCGCCTACCGCATCGATGAGCAGCTGGCCAAGGCGATGGACCGCAAGGTGTGGCTGCCCTCGGGCGGCACGCTGGTGATCGACCGGACCGAGGCGATGACGGTGGTCGACGTCAACACCGGCAAGTTCACCGGCGCCGGGGGAAACCTCGAGGAGACGGTGACGCGCAACAACCTGGAGGCCGCCGAAGAGATCGTGCGCCAGATGAGGTTGCGCGACATCGGCGGGATGATCGTCGTCGACTTCATCGACATGGTGCTGGAGAGCAACCGCGATCTGGTGTTGCGTCGGCTCACCGAATGCCTCGGCCGGGACCGCACCCGGCACCAGGTCTCCGAGGTCACCTCGCTCGGGCTGGTGCAGATGACCCGCAAGCGTATGGGTGCCGGCCTCATCGAGGAGTTCTCTACCCCTTGCGAGCACTGCCATGGACGCGGCGTCATCGTTCAGGACGAGCCCGTGTCTCCGCCTGACTCGGACAGTTCCGCACCCCAGGCAGAGTCGGGCCGCCGCGCCCGGCGACCCCGCAGTGAATCTCCGGTCAAACATGTTCCCGCCAAGGAGGCTCCGTTCAAGGAGCCTTGGCCTGCCGCGTTGATCCCGGCGTCATCGGCGGCAGCGCACGCCGCCGCGGCGCAGGCGGTCGCGTCGCAGCCGGCAGCAACGTCGGACTCCGAGGCGCCCGACGAGCCGGTGCAGGCGCAGGAGCAGGCACCAGCGACGCGCAGAAGTCGCTCCAGGCGCGCCTCGCGTCCGGCCGCTGCGCCGCAGGCGGTCAGCGTGGAGCCCGCCGTGCTCGAGCCGGTCGTCGTGGCGGTCGCTGCGGAGCCGGCGCCTGCCGTCGATGCACCGCTCGAGCCGGCCGCAGAGTCCCCGGCACCGCGGAAGGCGCGATCCCGTCGCGCTTCACGGCCTGCTTCGGCCCCGGTGCCGGTGAGTGAACCCGTGGCAGCGCCGGTGCAGGAGACGCCAGTGGCTGCGCCCGCGGTGCTGCCACCGGTTTCACCGGCAGAGTCCCCGGCACCGCGGAAGGCGCGATCCCGTCGCGCTTCACGGCCTGCTTCGGCCCCGGTGCCGGTGAGTGAACCCGTGGCAGCGCCGGTGCACGAGACGCCCGTGGCTGCGCCAGCAGTTGCGCAGGCTGCTGAACCGGCAGTGGCGACTCGGCCGCGCCGGCGTCGCGCCGCCGCACGTCCGGCCGGTCCGGCGGTGGACGGTAGCCCCGCCTGACGCGCTCACCACCGTGCGGTTTGACCACGACAGTGGCTGACCCGTAGCCTTGGAAGGTCGCCAACTGGTGGCATCGTTGTTGCGCGCCCTCGAGCGGGCGCACGCGATGTCGGAGGATGACCGGCACTGACCCAGATACGCACCGACCCCGCACGGGGATGGTGCGGCCAGAGTTCGAACGAGCAACAGGAGAAGCCCTCCGATGTACGCGATCGTCAAGACCGGTGGCAAGCAGTACAAAGTCGCTGTGGGTGACCTCGTCGAGGTCGAGAAGGTTGACGGCGCTCCGGGCGTGGAGATCGCGCTGCCCGCGCTGCTGCTCGTCGACGGAACCGAGCTGACCACGGATGCTGACGCGCTGGCCAAGGCCTCCGTCACCGGCGAGGTGGTGGAGCACACCAAGGGCCCGAAGATCCGGATCCACAAGTTCAAGAACAAGACCGGTTACCACAAGCGCCAGGGTCACCGTCAGAAGCACACGGTCATCAAGGTCACCGGCATCACCAAGTAACTTCCCGCTCATTCTCCACCGAGCTCACTGACTCTGAGTTCTGATTACGTACTCCCCAGGAGGGACGCTCCATGGCTCACAAGAAGGGTGCTTCCAGCTCCCGCAACGGTCGCGACTCGAACTCTCAGCGCCTCGGCGTCAAGCGGTTCGGTGGCCAGGTCGTCAAGTCTGGCGAGATCATCGTCCGTCAGCGTGGCACGCACTTCCACCCGGGCATCAACGTGGGCCGAGGCGGAGACGACACCCTGTTCGCCCTGACCGCCGGTGCGGTCGAGTTCGGCCGCAAGCGTGGCCGGAAGACGATCAACATCGTCCCGACCGAGCCGGAACTGCAAGCAGTAGCAGTCTGAGCTCCACCACGCAGTACACGTCCTGATACGGCGAGGACGGGCAGGGTTGAGCAACCCGACCCGTCCTCGCCGTCGTTCGTCCTCTTGTTAGTTTCCACCGCACACCTCTGTGAGAAGGCCCAGTGTCCCGTTTCGTGGATCGAGTAGTCGTACACGCCTCTGCGGGAGACGGCGGCAACGGCTGTTCCTCGGTGCACCGGGAGAAGTTCAAGCCCCTCGGTGGTCCCGATGGTGGCAATGGCGGCCGCGGTGGCAACGTCGTGCTGGTCGTCGACACCAGCGTGCACACCCTGTTGGACTTCCACCACCATCCCCATGCCAAAGCGGAGCGCGGCAAGCAGGGTATGGGTGGTCACCGGAACGGTGCACAGGGCAACGACCTAGTTCTCAAGGTGCCCGATGGCACTGTGGTGCTCGACCCCGAGGGCCGGTTGTTGGTGGACCTGGTCGGCGAGGGCAGTCAGTTCATCGCGGCGTTGGGCGGCCGGGGCGGCCTGGGCAATGCCCAGCTCGCTTCCAAGGCCCGGCGCGCGCCGGGCTTTGCGTTGCTCGGCGAGGCGGGGGTCACCCGTGACGTCGTCCTGGAGCTCAAGTCGGTTGCCGACGTCGGGCTTGTCGGTTTCCCTTCCGCGGGAAAGTCCTCGCTGGTGTCGGTGCTGTCTGCGGCCAAGCCGAAGATCGCCGACTACCCTTTCACGACCCTGGTGCCCAACCTCGGTGTCGTCACCACGGGTGAGACCGTCTTCACCATCGCCGATGTGCCGGGACTGATCCCAGGTGCCAGTGCGGGTCGTGGACTGGGGTTGGAGTTCTTGCGTCACCTGGAGCGTTGCGCGGTGCTGGCCCATGTCGTCGACTGCGCCACGCTGGAGCCGGGACGGGACCCGCTGTCCGACGTGGATGCGCTGGAGGCGGAACTCGCGGCCTATCGCCCGGCGTTGTCGGGCGACGCGAGTCTCGGCGACCTCGCCGACCGGCCCCGCATCGTGGTACTCAACAAGGCCGACGTTCCGGAGGCCGCCGAGCTGGCGGAGATGGTCACCCCTGAGTTTGCTGCCCGAGGATGGCCGGTGTTCACCATTTCCACCGCCACCCACCAAGGTCTGCGCCAACTGACCTTCGCCATGGCGACGGCAGTGCGGGCCTACCGTCTCGCTCACCCGCCCGCCGCCCCCACCCGGCCGGTGCTGCGTCCGGTCGCCGTCGACGACGCCGGCTTCACCGTGGTCCACGATCCGGATCCGGAGAACGAAGGAGGGTTCATCGTCAAGGGCACACGGCCCGAGCGGTGGGTGCAGCAGACGCAGTTCGACAACGACGAGGCAGTCGGGTACCTGGGGGACCGTCTGGCGCGCCTCGGGGTGGAGGACACCTTGGTGAAGATGGGCGCACGGCCGGGCTCACCCGTCACCATCGGCGGAATGACCTTCGACTGGGAGCCGTCCACCCCCGCGGGCATCGCAATGACCCGCACCGAGCGAGGAACCGATATTCGCATTGACGCCGACGAGCGCATCGGTGCGGCGGAGCGCAAGGTGGCACACCGGGTTCGGCGCGGGCTTGACGTCGAGGGCATGAGCTAGCCGTGACGACACGGGTCACGATCGCGGCGGCGCGTCGTATTGTGGTGAAGATCGGCTCCTCGGCGCTCACCAGTCTTGCTGGTGGACTGGACCGGGCTCGGCTCGACGCCCTGGTTGACGTGATCGAGCAGCGGATGCGGGCAGGGTCCGACGTCGTGGTGGTCTCCTCGGGGGCGATCGCCGCCGGGATAGCACCGCTTGGCCTGCGGGCCCGTCCCCGCGATCTGGCCACTCAGCAGGCGGCGGCCAGCGTTGGCCAGCTGGCGCTGGCTCAGGCGTGGAGCGGCTCCTTCGCGCGCCACGGCCGAACGGTGGGGCAGGTCTTGCTCACCGCTGATGACATCGCCCGCCGCTCACAGCATCGCAACGCGCAGCGCACCCTGGATCGCTTGCGTGCGCTCTCGGTGGTGCCGATCGTGAACGAGAACGACACGGTGGCCACCGCGGAAATCCGCTTTGGTGACAACGACCGTTTGGCCGCGCTGGTCGCGCATCTCGTCGGCGCCGACGCACTCGTGCTGCTTTCCGACGTCGCCGGCCTCTACGACGGTGATCCGCGGCGGGGCACCGCGACGCTGATCCGGGAGGTTGCCGGCGACAGCGACCTCGAGGGGGTAACCGTAGGTGGTGGTGGCGCCGTGGGAACCGGCGGTATGGTGTCGAAGCTGTCTGCGGCGCGCCTGGCGGCCGACGGGGGAGTGCCCGTGTTGTTGGCTGCGGCCGCCGAGGCCGCCGAAGCGCTCGGGGCCGCCGAGGTCGGCACCGCGTTCGCTGCCCGCGCGAGCCGGCTGTCGGCCCGCAGGTTCTGGGTGCGTCACGCGGCGGACACCTCGGGCAGTCTCACCTTGGATGCCGGTGCGGTGAAGGCGGTCGTCGGGGGACGGCGGTCGCTGCTTCTCCCCGGGGTGGTCGATATTGCCGGAGACTTCCAGGCCAGCGACGTGGTGCAACTGTTGGGCCCGGACGGTGCCGTTGTGGCTCGTGGAGTCGTTGCTTTCGATGCAGCTGAGCTCGCGGCTGCCGTGGGATTGCACTCCTCGCAACTGCCTGCCGAGCTGCGTCGTCCCGTGGTGCATGCCGACGATCTCGTGCCAGCCTGAGCCGCGCCCGTGCAGCGTCACCGAAACGTGACCGATGTGCACCCGATTTGTGGCATGTTTCCGCGCCCGTCGAACGGGCAAACGGACGTTCAGCCCTCTAGCATCAGTTCTATGAGGGTGGGGACGATAGTGGGTGTTGCAGCGGTCGCGTTCTTGGCTGCTGGCTGTGCGCTTGTGAGTCCTGTCGCGGCGCCCGTGGTGCCCACCTTTTCGGAAACCACGACCGCTCCGCCCCCCACGTCTTCGGTCCCCAGGCCCGCATTGCCCACCAGCTGCCGGAGCCTCATCGACGGGCGGCAGCTCGACAATGCGCTCGGGCTGCCGTTGTCTGTCGTCGTGCAGACGAGGATCGGGCAACCCAGCCCGTCGGTGGGTCTCACGGGACGCGTGAGCTGCATCTACGGAATTCCTTCGCCCTCCGGCGGCCACGCACTCGAGCTGAGCTTGACCACCTATCGGGACGCCGCCGCTGCGGCGGCGAGGGTTCCGGTCAACGTCGAGGCCTTGAGCATCCCGGGGGTGAACCCCGTACCGGTCGCCATCGGCCAGCTGTCGGGGTCCTACCTTGCATTGCCCGACGGCCCACTGCTGATCGCTTCCGCCGGCATCTACTCCGTGACCGTGACCTTGGGGCCGACGAGTTTCGTTCCGGGCGAGGCACCGAGTCGCGCTGCCACGGTGGCGGCGATGGTCTTTTCTGTCGTTCGCGCCTGAGCCCGCCGTCCGGTCACGCGACCGTGCCCAGCGTCAGAGGCAGAACTGCGGGTGCACCGGCCCGGCGCAG
>JADGOX010000183.1 GCA_017882745.1 Mycobacteriaceae bacterium
AAGAGCTGGACGACATGGGCGGGCGCTACCTCGACAACGCCGACTTCTTCGCGGTAGAGGACCCCGCGGCGATTCCCGACGAGCAGCTGTTCGAGCTGCTGATGACGGAGTACCCCGCTTGGCTGACTCAGGCTCGCGCAAAGGGACTGCTCCGCTGAGCGCACCGTTGCCGGCTGGGGAATGGACTGGGCGCGCGGCCGAAAGTAGCGCCTTCGTGGTGAGGCACAATCGCCGAATGAGCAACGAACAGCCCGTAACCGTCAGCCGTCCCGACCCCCACATCGCGGTGGTCACCATCGACAACCCCCCGCAGAATGCGCTGAACAAGGAGGCACGAGAGGGCGTGATCCTGGCGCTGGCTGAGCTCAGCGCGGACCTCGACATCCGCTGCGTGGTGCTCACCGGTGCCGGTCGCGGGTTCTGCGCCGGGGCGGATC
Organism: Mycobacteriaceae bacterium; assembly: GCA_017882745.1. Taxonomy (GTDB): domain Bacteria; phylum Actinomycetota; class Actinomycetes; order Mycobacteriales; family Mycobacteriaceae; genus X156. Next base: position 438 of record JADGOX010000183.1, read on the forward strand.
TGTCCGAAACCCGCAGGGTCGCGACGGGTCCCGAGGAAGCCCGGACGTACTTGCAGGAGTTCGACGAGTTGGTGCTCGCCATCGAGGCGTGCAGGGTGCCGGTGATCGCAGCGATCAACGGTCCAGCAGTCGGTGGCGGCCTGGAAGTCGCCCTGGCGTGCGACATTCGCATCGCCGCAAGCTCGTCGTTCTTCATCGCCGCCGGGGTCAACGTGGGGCTCATAGCCAACTTCTGGCGACTGACCCGGACGGTCGGACTGGGCCCGGCCAAGGAGATCGTGCTGACCGGCGATCGCTACACCCCCGCGCAGGCACTGCAGTGGGGCCTGGTCACCGAGGTGCACCCCGCTGAGAACCTACTGCCCGCCGCACTGGCCAAGGCCAAGCGAATCGCCTCCCGCGTGCCGCTGTCGGTGGAGAGGGTGAAGCAGTCGCTCGGTGAAGCCCAGACGATGAACCTCGAGACCTACATGACGGCGCAGGGCGAGGCCTTCGTTGCCCTCGCGGCAAGCAAGGACCACACGGAGGCATTGGACTCATTCCTCTCCAAACGGCCCGGGAAGTTCACCCGGGAGTAGGCCTGTCAAGCGGGTACGGTGCCGGAATGAGCGGCTCACTCGACCCCGTGGACTGGCTGGACCGTGTTGTCGGCGGGGGCACCGAGCGACTGGTCGCCGCGCGACACCACCGTCGGCTCGCCAAGCTCGGCCAGTCGGGGGCACTACATCCCACCGGTACCGGACTGTGGGCAGTCGAGGGGTCCACGGAGCCCCGCGCGGGCAACGCCCTCGAGGTGCTCATCGACGGCGCTGAGGCGCTGCTGCGGATGGCGGAGGCACTGTCAGGCGCGCAGTCGTCCGTACACATCGCCGGCTGGCACCTCGAGCCCGACTTCGCACTGGTCAGGGGAGAACCTCCGCATACCCTGCTGGAGATTCTCACCGAGCTGGCTGAACGCGTCGACGTCCGGGTGCTGCTCTGGGCCGGACCGCCTGTACCCGTGTTCCGTCCGCACCGCTCCTCCGTGCAGAAGATCCAGAAGCAGCTGACGACCGGCACCAGGATCCACTGCGCGTTGGACGGCCGTGAGCGGACCATGCACTGCCACCACGAGAAACTCGTCATCATCGACGGCCATACCGCGTTTGTCGGTGGAATCGACCTCACCACCCTGGACAGCGACCGTTTCGACGGCAATGCGCACCCGCCCCGCGAGCACGCCGGTTGGCACGACGTGGCGACGATGCTGAACGGCCCGGCCGTGACTGACGTCGCCGGGCACTTCCGCGCCCGCTGGCAAGAAGTGGCCGAGGAAGCCCTGCCGCAGCCGGAGGTACCTGCGCCGGCCGGCGGTCTCGACGTCCACGTGGTGCGGACCGTGCCGGAGCACACCTACGAGTTCGCGCCGCACGGCGACTTCTCCATCCTGGAGAGCTACGTGCGGGCCTTGTCGGGTGCCCAGCGGTTCATCTACTTGGAGAACCAGTTCCTGTGGTCCACGGAGATCGCAAACATCCTCGACGAGAAGCTGCGCAACCCGCCGTGTGACGAGTTCAGGATCGTGCTGCTGCTTCCGGCCAAGCCGGACAACGGCAAGGACACCACCCGCGGTCAGCTCGGCAGGCTGATCGAGTCCGACGATGGCGGCCACCGCTTGCTGGCGGCGACCATCCGATCCGGAATCGGTGTAGCTGCCCAGAACTGCTACGTGCACGCCAAGGTTGGGATCGTGGACGACCGGTGGCTGACCGTGGGCTCGGCGAACCTCAACGCACACTCGCTGTTCAGCGACACCGAGATGAACGTCGTCTCCTGCGACCCCGAACTGGCGCGGAACACCAGGCTCCGGCTGTGGTCAGAGCACCTCGAGCTGCCCATGGACCAGATCTCAGGTGACCCCACCGCGGTGATCGACGAGCACTGGATTCCGATCGCGGCGGCCGAGCTGACACGTCACGACGCCGGCGAGCCCGCCGTGCACCGGCTGATGAGACTGCCCGCGGTGTCGCGGAGGTCGGCACGTCTGAAGGGGCCGATGCGCGGCCTGTTCGTCGACGGCTGAGCCAGCCGACAGCGCGTGCGAATACCGCCCTCGCACAATGCGGAGCTAACTGTTCTGGATCCGGGCGCCGATGCTCCGTTGCAGCTGTTGCAGTTGCGCCTGCCCGAGCGGCATCGTCTCGGACTCGATGTGCTGCAGCAGGTGAGGATCCTCCCGAACAGCCTCGCTGGACTGGATCAGCACGGTGCCCGCTCCGGTGAAGTCGAACTGACGCTCCTCACCGGTATGGGCACCGAGGACCATGGAACGCGCGGCGCCGAGGAAGTTCTGCATCCATGCTGTGCCGTAGTGGTGACTCGGAGAGGGACAGTCCGACCAGCCGACCAGAGCTTGCGGGTCTACCCGAACCGGCGGCTCGGCGAACATCACCTCGCCGTTGGAGGAGGCCAGGAACTTTCCGGTGCCGATCAGGGTGAGGAACCCGGGAACGATCGACTGCTTGAGGTTGAGCCCCGTCTCGAAAGCCAAGAGGTTCGACGCCCGGATGGTGAGGTTGCCGTCGTCGAGGTCGAAAGAGTTGATGTTGTACCCACGGTCACCGATCACCAGCTTGCCCTGCCCGGTGGCCACCACCCAGTCGCGCGCGTACAGCGGCGAGGAGAACTTCGACGCCACCAGCGCGCCCAGGCTCGTCACCGCCAGGGGCTCGAAGGCCATCTGCCCGTAGTAGGCGATCATCGCGCCCTTGGACATGAACCACGGCGCCGCGCCCACGTCGATGCTGAAGGCGTACTCGTTGCCGGGCACGTTGTCGTTCACCGGCAAAGTGGACGGGTTGAGAATGCCAGCCAAGTCAGTCATCGTGTGGCCCTTCAGAACTTCTGCTCGGACGCTTGCACGTACACCACACCCTGGCCGCTGACCTTGAGCTGAATGGCCTCACCCGAACCCCGGCCGACCGCATCGCGCCAGCCCACCGACGCGGAGACGTCCAGCTGGAGGTTGCCGATGTGGCCCACATAGGCCTGCGGGTCCACCACAACGTGGCTGCCCGGGGACACCGGAAGCTCGAACGACCCGCCATGCGAGAGCACCGCGACGCTCCCGGCACCGGCAAGCTGCGTGGTGAACAACCCCTGGCCCGTCATCGCCCCGCGCACCGCCCCGCGAACGCCGCCCTGCGAACCGAGGAAGACGACCGAGGAGCCCAGCGAACCATCGTGCGCCAGGAGCCTGTCGGCCTCCACCGTGAGCGGCGACGAGCCGTCCAGAGTGATGACGTTGACGTGCAGACCCGCGTGACCGTAGAAGACCTCACCGCCACTCTGTCCGGCCTGGGCCGCCATCATGGCCACGTTTTCGCCAGCCATGGCCCGTCCGGCCATACCGACCAGCCCGCCCATGCCACCCATCCCGCCGCCTGGACTGCCGCCGGTCGTGTTCGGGATGAACTGCACGTCGCCGGTGTAGAACAGCATCGCCCCGCG
>JADGOX010000184.1 GCA_017882745.1 Mycobacteriaceae bacterium
AACGGTCGGCCCCGGTACCGGTTCGGTATCTGCGTGCTCGACGAGGCGCACCTGTACAGGCACACCGACACCCAGCGCACCACGGCGATGCGCCGCATCGCCCGCTACACCGACGCTCACGAGAAGGCGCCGTTCGTGTTGGCGCTCACCGCAACCCCAGGGCACCATCCGGGCGAGATGACGTATCTCTCGCCACTGTTCGCGCAGGTCCACGACGAGTCGCCAGCCCAGTGGTCAAACCTCGGGGCCCGGATGGCAGCGGCACAGCTTCCACTCGAACAGGTCCGCAGCCGATGGGCGTGGACCCCGGAGGCAAAGGGCTCCGGTGCTACGCAGCAGGCCGCGACCGAGAGGGTGCGCGGATGGTTGACCGAGGCCGATCCGCCGGTGATGTTGCACCGTTCTGCCCCGTGGGGCCCGGCCCCGCTCGAAGGTCTGCCCGTCGACCTGAGCGCCGCGCAGCGCGTTGCCTACGAGACTGAGTGGGGCGCGTACTGCCGGGAGATGGGGCTGGCCAAACGCGGAAGAAGCATCGCCGGCGGCCGCGCCGCGATCCTGCGGTTCCGCCAGAAGGCCGGGATGCTTCGGGCCGCTTCCAGCGCCGAATGGGTACACGCCCAGGTCGAGCGCGGCTATCAGGTGGCCGTCTCGGTGGACTTCGTCGGCACCGCCGCCGAACCGGTGGCCGAGCTGCTCGCCGAACGCGGGCTTGAGGTCGCTCGTATCTTCGGCGGTGAGGGAGATCGCGAGCACGAGCGCATGCGCTTCCAGCGTGGTCAGGCTCAGGTGGTGGTGTTCAACACCAACTCATCGATCAGTCTGCACGCCAACGAGCTGCTCGAGGACGGTTCTCGCGCGACCGCCACTCCGCGGATCGGACTGATCCATCAGCCCCGGTACTCGGGCATCGAGGCGCGACAAGCTTTGGGCCGCACGCACCGGGACTACCAGCTATGCCCGTGGTACTTGGGTTTTGGTGTCGGCACCGTCGAGGAACAGGTCGCGGAGATCATGCTGGACCGGCTTCGGCACACCAGCGACAGCGTGGGGGCCGACACCTCCGCACTGCACTCGATCGCCCGGCTTCTCGGCGCCGACTGGCTGCCGACAGAAGCCCTCACCTGACCATCGGTGCACAGGGGTGTTCGCGCCATCTGACCACAAGCAGCGGCCGGAGGGGCACCGGCGGGTAACCGCTGACTGGGGTAAGGCACGATCGCAAGAGAAGGACTGTCCACCGCAGAGAGTTGGGGAATTTGACCACCGAAAGTGTGACCGGGGGAGCCGGTGCCGCTCAGCCGCACCCTACTGTCGGAGTGCCCAGAGAGTCGGCCGAGGCGGAGCGTCGGGTTGCCCTGGTACCGAAGGTCGTGGCGTCTTTGGTTGCCAAGGGCGTCGACGTCGTCGTCGAGGCTGGTGCTGGGTCAGGTGCGTTGATTCCGGACGAGTCCTATGTGGAGGCAGGGGCATCCATCGGTGATGCCTGGTCGGCCGATGTGGTGGTCAAGGTTGCGCCGCCCTCGGAAGCCGAGATCGGCAAGCTCCACCGCGGTTCGACCTTGGTCGGTTTTCTGGCGCCGCGCAATGCGGACAACCGCATCACTGCACTGCAGGAGGCGGGTGTGCAGGGCTTCGCGATGGAGGCGATTCCCCGCATCTCCCGTGCGCAGGTGATGGATGCGCTCTCGTCGCAGGCGAACGTGTCAGGCTACAAAGCGGTGTTGTTGGCGGCCTCGGAGTCCACGCGGTTCTTTCCGATGCTGACCACCGCTGCGGGCACGGTGAAGCCGGCGAGCGTGCTGGTGCTTGGAGTGGGGGTTGCCGGTCTGCAGGCGCTGGCGACGGCGAAGCGTCTTGGTGGACGCGCCACCGGCTACGACGTGCGTCCGGAGGTTGCCGACCAAGTGCGTTCGGTGGGTGCGCAGTGGCTTGATCTCGGCATCGACGCGGCCGGGGAGGGCGGGTATGCCCGGGAATTGACAGAGGAGGAGCGGTCGAGTCAGCAGCAGGCGCTCGACAACGCGATCAAAGCCTTCGACGTGGTCATCACGACGGCACTGGTGCCGGGCCGCCCCGCGCCGCGCCTCGTCACCGCCGCGGCGGTGGAGGGTATGAAGCCGGGTTCGGTGGTCGTCGACCTCGCGGGGGAGACGGGTGGCAACTGTGAGCTGACCGAGCCGGGACGGACCGTCGTCAAGCACGGAGTGACGATCTGTTCCCCACTGAACCTGCCGGCATCCATGCCCGAGCACGCATCCGAGCTGTATGCGAAGAACGTTTCCGCACTGCTGGAGCTGATGCTGTCCGAGGGGCAGCTGGCTCCGGACTTTTCGGACGAGGTTCTCGCCGCGTCGTGTGTGACCCGTTCCGTGAAGGGGGACAAGTAGATGTACACCGAGCTGCTGGCGAATATCGCCATTCTGGTGCTGTCGGGCTTCATCGGGTTCGCGGTGATATCCAAGGTGCCCAATACTCTGCACACCCCGTTGATGTCGGGGACCAACGCCATCCACGGCATCGTGGTTCTCGGTGCGCTGGTTGTCCTGGGCAAGGTGCACGACCCGCAGTGGGGACTACAGGTCATCCTCTTCGTCGCGTTGGTGTTCGGAACCGTCAACGTGGTCGGTGGATTCGTGGTGACCGACCGCATGCTGGCCATGTTCAAGTCCAAGCCGGCTGCCGTGAAGAAGAGCGGTGACCAGTAATGGAATACCTGGTCAATGCGCTCTACATCCTCGCGTTCGCGATGTTCATCTACGGTCTGATGGGTCTGACCGGTCCGAAGACCGCGGTGCGCGGCAACCAGATCGCCGCGGTGGGCATGGTCATCGCGGTCATCGCCACCCTCATCTCGATCCGCCATGCGGACGGGCACAACTGGATACTGATCGTCGTGGGTCTGGTGGTCGGTGTCGTGTTGGGTGTGCCGCCGGCGCTGCGTACCAAGATGACAGCTGTGCCGCAGCTGGTGGCGCTGTTCAACGGAGTCGGTGGCGGCACGGTTGCTTTGATCGCCTACGCCGAATTCCTGGACTCGAAGGGGTTCACGGCGTTCCAGCACGGTGAAGAGCCCACCGTGCACATCGTGATCGCGTCGCTGTTCGGTGCGATCATCGGATCGATCTCGTTCTGGGGGTCGGTGATTGCGTTCCTCAAGCTGCAGGAGACGCTGCCGGGCCGGCCGATCGGAATCGGGCGGATGCAGCAGCCGCTCAACGCGTTGTTGCTGGTGGGCGCGACCGCATTGGCGGTGATCATCGGTGTCAAGACGATCGATCCGTCGGGTGCGACGAGCCAGTGGTGGATCGTCGGTGTGCTGGTGCTCGCGGCCGTCCTGGGGTTGATGGTGGTGCTGCCGATCGGCGGCGCGGACATGCCGGTTGTCATCTCGCTGCTCAACGCCCTGACCGGCCTGTCGGCGGCGGCGGCCGGGCTGGCGCTGAACAACCAGGCGATGATCGTGGCCGGCATGATCGTCGGTGCGTCGGGGTCGATCCTCACGAACCTCATGGCGACGGCGATGAACCGCTCGATCGTGGGGATCGTGGCCGGCGGTTTCGGCGGCGGAGGAGTCGCGGCGGCGACTGGAGACGGCGTGACGAAGACCGCGAGGTCGACCTCGGCGGCGGATGCGGCGATTCAGATGGCCTACGCCAACCAGGTGATCGTCGTGCCGGGTTACGGGTTGGCGGTGGCGCAGGCGCAGCATGCGGTCAAGGACTTGGCCAAGTTGCTCGAGGCGCGGGGCGTCGAGGTCAAATACGCGATTCATCCGGTGGCCGGCCGTATGCCCGGGCACATGAATGTGCTGCTCGCGGAGGCGGACGTCGAGTACGACGCGATGAAGGAGATGGACGACATCAACGACGAGTTCGCCCGCACCGATGTGACCTTGGTGATCGGCGCGAACGATGTCACCAATCCGGCAGCACGCACAGACCCCAGCTCGCCGATCTATGGCATGCCGATCCTGAATGTGGACAAGTCGAGGTCGGTGATCGTGCTCAAGCGCTCGATGAACTCCGGGTTCGCGGGCATCGAGAACCCGTTGTTCTATGCCGAGTCCACGTCGATGCTGTTCGGCGACGCCAAGAAGATGGTCGGCGAGGTCACCGACGAGCTCAAGAGCCTGTGAGCGCGGGGGTCCGCAGCACAGTGACGGCGAATCCGGAGGCGGGCGTCCACGCGCGCAGATCCCAGGTGGCGAAGCGGTGCTCCACCGTGAGTCCGGCGCGGGCCACGTCGGCGTCGAAGTCGTCGAGAGAGTAGCCGCGGTCCACGCCGAACCCGACGGCGATCGGGGCGTCCGGACGTAGGTGATGTGCCACCCGGCTCAGCACCTGCGCGCCGGTCCCCGGGGCCAGGAAGGCCATGACGTTGCCGGCGATCACGGCCGCATCGAACGGTTCGGGGTGTCCTTCCGCAGCCAGGTCCAGCTTGCTCAGGTCCCCCTGGAGCCACACCGGTCCTGGGTGGTCCTCCAGGGCAGCGGCGACCAGCACAGGGTCGAGGTCCACCCCGACGACCTGGTGGCCGCGCCGGAAGAGCTCAGCGCCTACCCGGCCGGGGCCGCACCCTGCGTCGAGGATCCGCGCGCCGGGGGCCACCAGTGCGTCGATCATCCGCGCTTCGCCGTCCAGATCTACGCCGTCTGCCGCCATCTTGCGAAAACGTTCGACGTACCACTGGGAGTGCCCCTCGCCGTGGTCGGTGATCCAGCGGGGGAGCGCCTGTTCTGCCGGTTCGTGTGTCACCGGACCAGGGTACTCAGCGGGGTTGGTCGCCGTGGTGATCTGCTGCGGCGAGGAGCTCGTCCATGGATTGGGTCATGCCCTCGGCGAGGATGTCGATGTCGGGAGTCGATTCGTAGTCGCCGGTGATGCCGAACGTCAGCGTGTCTCGGTAGGAGAACATCGCCACTCCGATCCGGACCCGGTCGGCGATCGGTACGTAGGGCAGAAGTTCCTGGACTTCACGGCCCAGTCCGTAGAGGGTCATCCGCGGGCCGGGCACGTTTGTGGTCACAGTCACGATCTGGTGTTGCGGCAGGTGAAGGCCCAAGCGGATGCCCAGCGACACCGAGGGGAACGGTCCGTACTCGGCGACCGAAGTGATGCTCGTTCCCGCTTCCGGCTCGCGCGCGGAGCGCAGCGCACCCAGGCGTGCCCGTACGGCGGCCAATCGCTCACGGGGCTCGGGGAGGTCTATCGGGAGAAAGGGGAGCATCAGGGTGACCCGATTGTCGGGAATCGACTCTGCGCCTGATGCGCGCGTGGAGACCGGCACCAGTGAACGAAGGCTGTGTGCGGTCGGTTTCTCGCCGCGAGAGAGCAACAGCCGCCGGAATCCGCCAGTGACGGCGGCCAGCGCCACGTCGTTCACGGTCCCGCCCAGTTGGTGTCGAACGGTTCGAATGTCATTGAGGGATACGGTCGCCCAGGTGTATCGGCGGCTCCCGTCGAGCGGACCGCTCAGTGAGGATTCTTGGGCGGGACGGAGTGCGCCGGTCAGGTACAACAGTCCCTTTGCGGTCTGGCCGGTTCGACGGACAAAGCGCTGTGGTGAGCTGAGTGCGGAGGCGAGCGCCCGGGCAGCAGCCACCGGTGTCGACGCGAGGTCCCACAATGCTTGAGCGGTGAAGGACAACCCCGACTGTGGAGGTGCTGGCAGCCAGTCATCGGCCACCGGCGGGCTCGGCTCCGGGGTGGCGTCGAGAATGAGGCGGTAGAGGTCGGTGGCCGATACGCCGTCCACCATGCTGTGGTGCACCTTCGACAAGACCGCCCACCGCCCATCGGCGAGACCCTCGCAGAACCAGCACTCCCATAGGGGTCGGCTGCGGTCCATGCGCTGGACCATCACCCGGCTCATCAACTGCCCAATCTCCGCCCGACCGCCGGGAGCGGGGAGCGCTGTGTTGCGGACATGCCAGCGCACGTCGAAGTCGGGGGCGTCCACCCAGGCGGGAGGCGCCAGATCCCACGGCACCGACCGCAGCTTCTGTCGGTAGCGGGGGACCAACGGCAGCCGCCCCTCGATCGTCGTGACGAATTCCTCGAAGCTGGGCGCCGGGCCTTGGAACACCGCCAAGGACCCGATGGCCAGCGACGCCGCGGTGTCTTCGTCCTCGGCGTCGAGGAAGGCGGCGGCCAGCGGTGTCAGACGCTCCATCACAACCTCCCTCGCGGCGAGCCGAGCACGTGGCTCCAAGTATGGGCGTCCAGGCTTCCTGGCGCCGGGGCCGAAAGTCACCATGTGGCCGCACGGATGTTGGCGAAACACACGCTGATACCGGCCACCAGAGTCGTGCCGCGGTGTGACGGCGGGTTGCTTCCGTTGAGTCGCGGGCACCGGAGGGTCGTAACCTGGGCTAATGGATGAAGGAACTCGCCGGGAGGCGCATGTGATCACGGTGGTTTTGGTCGATGACCATGAGGTTGTTCGCCGTGGTGTGGCTGATCTTCTTGACGAGGAGGTGGACTTGTCGGTGATTGGGCAGGC
>JADGOX010000185.1 GCA_017882745.1 Mycobacteriaceae bacterium
CGAGCAATTGGTGAACTACACGACTATTTGGCCAAAAAAGCAGAAGAGTTGCGTGAAATTCAAAGCAGCATCAAGGCAATGCCGAACGAGTTTAATCACCGGCAGCTTGCACTTCTTGAACGTGCCATCAGAAATCCTGGTGCGTCATATTCAGCCCAATCACATGCCACGAGTCACAGCACATCTCACGAGACAGCGCGGCAAGATCTCATCGATCTCGAGAATCGGGGTTTCTTGACGCGCTCCAAGATCGGAAAGAAATTTGTGTGGACCCCTGTGGTGGATTTACTCGATCGACTGAAGAAGTCATAGCCATCTGGTCCGGAGGCCAAAACCCGATCTGGAGCAGAAGCCGCGGGTAGGCGTTCCGCCAAGTTTGCGCCAAGTTGCTCCAAGTCTTGGCGTACGCGGTCGCTGAGGCGTCCTTGTGCGTGGAGGAACGGGGGGGTTTGTCGCTGGGTAGGCGTTCCGCCAAGTTCGCGCCAAGTTGCTCCAAGTCTTGGCGTACGCGGTCGCGCGGTTTCGAAGGGGTGAGTGTGGTCAGGCGAATTCCAGCGAACAACGCAGCACCGGAAGGTGTTGGAGGTCGTGATGGGATCTACGCGGAGTCGGGTAGGGGTGCCGAGGCCCTTACCCAGCTCGCTCAACCTGGAGCAGGTGGCGCACAAGAAGTCGGGCATCGCCAAGCCTGTTGAACGTGGAGTGCTCCGCGAGATCACTGGACGTAGGTAGGTCGGGTCTTCGTCTGCGATGAGGTTATGAGGGTTCGCGCGGACGCCCAATCCAGGAGGCGTCCGGCACGAAGAGGGCGCAGATGCTCAGACAGGCAAGCCTGCTTGCGTCGCCTCGGGGACCTCGTTCAGGCGACCGGTGGCGACGTCGTAGATGTAGCCATAGATGGGGATCCGCCCGGGAACGAGCGGGTGGTTCCGAATCCGCGTGACGTCCTCGAGCACGCTCTGGGCGTTGTCTGAGATCGGCAGCCAGTCGATGTACTTCGCCTCTGCAGAGCCCGGACCGGTGCCCACGTCGGTGAATCCGTCGGCCCCGAGTTCGGCCGTCTCGAGACTGTTCGCGAGCAGACCTCGGATCCCCTCATCGGTGAAGAACAGCATTCCGCAGTTCTCGTGGTGGATAACGAACCATTCCTTGGCCCCGAGGAGTTTGTACGAGATGACGAGCGATCGGATCGCGTCGTCACTGGCCCGCCCGCCGGCGTTGCGGATGACGTGGGCATCACCCTCGCTCAGGCCCGCGTACTTGGCGGGGTCGAGGCGTGCGTCCATTCAGGTGAGAATGGCGAATCCCCGGGCAGGCGGAAGCGCCAACTCCCCCTTGGAACCGAAGGAGGCTGCGTACGCCTCGTTGGCCTGCAGAACTTCATCAAGGATGGCCATTGAATCTCTCTTTTCGCTGCGAGGTGCGGGCGGTACTCCCGTTGAGCACACGATCCGTTCAACCGTATGTTCACTTCGCGCGGAGAAGCGTGCTTGGCCTCACGCAGATTGCAATCCTTGACGGGCGGCTACCTCGTCCGCATCTTTGCCGCCCATCGCGTGGCCTCGTCGGAGATGGTGCCGAGCTCGGTTGCCCTGGCACACCAGCCCATCACCATCGCGCCGAACTCCATCGGGTTGTAGACGTCTTCCTCGCACGACCAGAGGTTGTCACCGGCGTACGTGAGGATCGTGATGTTCGGCGACTGGTGCACGCTTCCGTCCCCCGGATCCCGCATCGGGTTCTGGATCTCGCAGATCACCCGGCCCCGCTCGACGTCAACCACATGCCACGTCGCAGGGAAGTGCGTCATGTGGTTGCCCGGGAAGCTCGTCATGGTCTTGACCACCCAGGATCTGACCTCCTCGCGGCCGGCGAAGTTGCCGTAGGCGTGCTCGATGTAGCTGGCGTCCTCGGTGAACAGCTCCGCGAAGGGGCTCCAGTCCCCGCTTGTGGCTGCCTTCTCGACTGTGGCCTGGAACTGCGTGAACGCTGCGTCGAGTTCCTCAGCACTCCATCGTGCCGTCGACATCACAGACCCAGGGGGGTGCACTGGGGGGCGCTGTGCAGGGCAGCCGCCATCGCCGGCCCGGTGCCGGTTTTCAGGGCACCGACCGCCGAGGTTGACGAGGTCCCCGCCTCGCTCTTGGCCTGGCTACTGAGGGCGAACAGGGCCATCGGGTTGTTGGGGTCGGTCGCCTGCGCCTGCGCGAGGATCCCCTGGCCTGCCGTGACGCCCCGGTTCAGCGAGGCCACCAAGTTGTTGACGCCCGCGACGGCCTGCGCGTCCGGCGGCGGCCCGAGCGCCGTCAGCGAGCTGACGGCGCCCCGTGCCGCGGCGAGGCCTTCGGTGAGCAACCGCACCGCGAGGTCCTTGGCCTGCGCACCGTTGGTCACTCCCGCGAGATTGGGGTTCTCGTTCTGCTGTTTGAACGTATACAGCGGAGTCAGCGAGGTGCAGAGCTTGGCAGCGTAGGCGGCCGTCTGCCCGTTCGCCGCCTGGGCTGCGGCTCCGGCAGCGGCCGGGGGGGTGTTCCCGGAGCCGGGTGGCACGGTCGTGGTCGCCTGATCCGTCGTCGGGGCAACGGTCGAGCCAGCCGAGGAGCTCGACGGAAGTGCGGCGGAGCTGGCCGCCGTGGACGTCACGCTGGAGTCAGCGGGCACCAACGGGGCAGCTGAGTCGCTGGGCCCGCACCCGGCAAGCACGAACACCGCAAGCGCGGCGGATCCAGTGATGAGAATCATCCGTTTCATGACTCCATCATGCCCGGTGCTACCTTTTCGTCATGTCCGCCGGTTCTTCAATGCTGATGCGGGTCACCTACGTGACCACCGCACTGGGTTCCCGGCTGCCTCTTGCGCGTGAGATGTGCTGTCCGCTCTGCCGTTCGTGCAGCTAGCCCACATCGTTCACGGGATCCGCCCCCTCCACCCCTGACCGGGTGCCGCGGGAGTACGTGTCTCGTCTTCACCGCAAGGACACCATCGTGCTCGCCACAGCCGCGCAGCCCTCCCCTCGCCGTTCCCTCATCCGGGTGGTTGCCCCCCAGCTCGGGGTGGCCGAACAACCCGCCGCTGCCGTCCTCCGTGCGGTACGTAGTGACGGCCCGGCATCACGAGACCTCGTTGCCCGCCGTACCGGCCTCAGTGCGGCAACAGTGAACCGCCAGCTCACAACGTTGATCAGTGCAGGACTAGTCCGTGAACGTCCCGACCTGACCGCCTCCGGCTCCGTCGGCAGGCCGCGGGTCCCCGTCGAGATCGACCACGAGCGATACCTGACGCTCGGCGTCCACATCGGTGCGCGTGTAACCAGCATCGTGGTCAGCGATCTCCGCGGACGGATGCTCGGCTGCGTCGAGGTGCCCACCCCTGGCGGTGGCGCCGTGAACGCCCTGCGTTCCCTCGCTTCCAGCGCAGCGCGTTTCGGGTCGCGCTGGCACAGTCGACGCGCACTCTGGGTCGGTGTCGCCATCGGCGGCCGCGTCGACCCTGCAGCAGGCACCGTCGACCACCCCCGGCTCGGGTGGACCTCTGCCCCTGTCGCTGAGGTGCTCTCGACCGCGCTCGGCATTCCGGCCTCGGTGGCCGCCCACGTCGAGGCGATGGCCGCCGCCGAACTGCTCATCACCGGCAGCGAGGGCGACCGTCCACCCGCAAGCAGTCTCTACGTCTACGGCCGAGAGACGGTCGGCGCGGTCCTGGCCATCGACGGGCGAGTGCACACCCCGTCGATGGGTGCCGGGTCGATCAGCCACCTGCCCGCCGGCGGCTCCCAGAACTGCGCCTGCGGCAAGCGGGGCTGCTTGGAGAGTGCGGTGAGTGACAGCGCCGTGGTGGAGTCCGCGCGGGGACGCGGACTGATCTCCGCGGACGAGGCGAGCGCCGGGGTCTCCGCCGTCCACCGTGCGGCAGCGGCGGGATCAGCTGCCGCACAGGAACTCCTGGTGGAACGGGCCGAGACCCTGGGCCGTGCGGTGGCCCTGCTTCGCGACCTGCTCAACCCCGACCGAATCATCCTGGGCGGCCAAGCATTCACCGACTACACCGCCGGACTCCCGCACGTCGCGAGGGCGGTCGCTGCACACTCACCTTTGTCGAGCACTGACATCCGTGTGTCAGCGTTCGGTGCCCGAGTTCAGCACGCCGCCGCCAGCACCGTCTCGTTGAGCGCGCTCTACTCGGACCCGGTCGCGTCGATGCGAAAGGCGTCATGACGTGTGCCTTCGGCTACGCGGTCGCCGCACGCGGCGCGCACGGAGTGCTCCGCTGCCCTCGGTGGGAAAAACGGAGCCCGCGGGCTGGCATCATCGAGGGGGTGACCGCACACCCCGCTGCCCCCGTGCCCGCAACCCTGTTCGACGACCCAGTGGCCGAGGCCCGCTGGCGCGCTCGTTTCACCGCGGCACGCATCAGCCTGCCGGACTGGGCGCTGCACGCCCCCGACCGCAACGTGTTCTCCTCCAACGCGTCCGGCACCTGGGAGATCTACAGCTGGGACCGCGCCACCGGCATCCGGCGCCAGGTGACCGAGCGCCCCTCAGGCACCCACGGCGCCACCGTCAGCCCTGACGGTGAGTCGATCTGGTGGTTCAACGACACCGATGGTGACGAGTTCGGCCACTGGGTCCGCGAACCCTTCGGCGGCCGCCCCGACGACTGGGCGCCCACGCCGGCCGTGCCCGGCACCACCGCCGGCTACCCAGCGGGGCTGGAGCTCGGCAGCCGACTCACCGCCATCGCCGCCTCCACCGACGAGGGGACGACGGTCTGGACTCAGCTCGGTTACGCGCACGCGGTGGTGGTCTACTCACACGCACAGGACGCCGGGGTCGCTGCTCTCTCCCGCGACGAGTCTCTGCTCGCCATCCACCACTCCGAGCACGGCGACTCGCGGCACCCCGCGTTGCGGGTGTTCCGCCTGTCCCAGGACGGCACCGTGGCGGAAACGGTGGGCGAGCTGCACGACGGTGACGGCAAGGGCCTCGACGCGCTGGCCTTCGCACCGGTACCCGGGGACACGCGTTTGCTCGTCAGCCATGAGCGCCGCGGGCGCGACGAGCTGCTGATCTGGGATCTGGCCACGGGCGAGCAGACCGAGCTGGAACTGGGGCTCCCCGGTGATGTCTCCGCCGACTTCTACCAGGACGCCGGGGCACTGCTGGTGGTGCACACCCACGCCGGCCGCAGCACCCTGCACCGCTACGACCTCACCACCGGGGCCCTGTCCGATCTGGACACCCCGGCGGGCACCATCGGCGGGGCCGA
>JADGOX010000186.1 GCA_017882745.1 Mycobacteriaceae bacterium
GAACGAGGCTCAGGATTGAGCCAGTACGCGTGCTTGGCTACCGAGCCCAGTCTCCGCAACACCGCCACGTTCGGGTCGCGGTAGTTCGTTCGCGCGTCGCCGAGGATCAACAGTGAGCTGCGCGAGGTCAGCGCGTCCCCGAACTGCTCGGCGAAGGTGCCCAAGGCGTTGCCGTAGTCGGAGTGCCCGTCAAAAGTCACGAGCTGAGCCTCGTTTGTCATGCGCGTCATGGCTGCAGCGAGGTCGCCGCCCGGCTCGAAGAAACGCGTCACTTCATCGGTGGTGTCGACGAAGGCGAAGACACGCACCCGGGAGAACTGCTCACGCAGAGCGTTGACCAGCAACAAGGTGAAGTGGCTGAACCCCGCCACCGAGCCGGAGACGTCACAGAGCACCACCAGCTCGGGACGCCCGGGGCGGGCCTTGTGCTGCACGAGGTTGATCGGCACCCCGCCGGTGGACATCGAACGACGCAAAGTCCTACGCAGGTCGATAGAGCCCCGGCTGCTGCGCCTCCTGCGGGCCGCCAGCCGGCTCGCCAACCTCCGGGCCAGCGGTGTGACGGTCCGTCGCAGCTCGGCCATCTCATCACTGCGTGCGCGGAGGAAGTCGACCTGCTCGGCGATCCGCGGTACCGAGGATGCAGCGACCTTCTCCTTGCCGATGCGTTCCGCCGTGCGCCGCCGGACCTCCTCCTCAACAGCACGGCGGAACTCCGCGATCCGCTCTCTGGCGGTCCGCCTGGCCACCTCGGTCTCGAAGTCGCTGGCCTCCTCTGCCCCCTCCTCACCACCGAGCAGACCCTGCAGGATCTTGGCGAGCAGGGTGTCCGGCGAGACCTCACGCAAAGCCTGGTACGAGGAGTACGCGGGCCCGGTCCGGGTTTCGTAACGACCAAGCTGCTCAGCGATCTCCCTGGCCAGCAGGCGCATCAACTCACGGCTTGCCGCCGACCCGTCCGAGAGGAACTCGGCCAGCAGGTCACGGACTGCGTCGATGTCGACCTCGCCCTCCCCGTCCCGAGGGAGTGCCGTGTCTATCTGCGGATCCGCCCGCTCACCAATCACCGCCGGAAACCAGAGGTCGAACAGGCTGTCAAAGGTCCGGCGATGCGTGGGCCGGCGCAGCAGGGACGCGGCCAGGCCCTCACGCAAGGCCTCCCGATCGAGCAGGTCGAGTACCGACATCACGCGACCGGCGTCCACCGTCTCCGACGGTCCAACACCGATCCCTCTGGCGCGCAACGCTTCGACGAAACCGACGAGGTGGCCCGGCAGCCCGTGTGGCGCGGCGGGGCGATCCGCGGCGAGCCACGGTGGACGGCTGGTCATCGGTCGGGTCCTTTCTCAGTTCAGACGGAGCTCGCCGGCGGCGCGCTGCTGATCGCTCTGATGCTTCAGCACCACCCCCAGGGTGGCGCGAACCGCTGCGTCATCCAAGGTGTCGATACCCAGCGCCAGCAGGGTGCGGCCCCAGTCGATGGTCTCGGCCACCGAAGGCAGCTTCTTCAACTGCATCCCGCGCAGCACCCGCATGGTGCGTACCAGTTGCTCGGCCAGCGCCTCGGGAAGATCTGGAACCCGGCTCGCGAGAATTCGACGTTCCAGCTCGGCGTCCGGGAAGTCCAGGTGCAGGAAGAGACAGCGTCGCTTCAGCGCCTCCGACAGTTCCCTGGTTGCGTTGGACGTGAGCACCACGAACGGCTTGCGGGTGGCGACGATGGTGCCGAGCTCAGGGACAGTGACGGCGAAGTCGCTGAGCACCTCCAGCAGCAGCCCTTCGATCTCCACGTCCGCCTTGTCGGTCTCATCGATCAGCAGCACCGTGGGGCCGGTCCGTCGGATGGCAGTCAGCAGTGGACGGCTGAGCAGGAACTCCTCGGAGAACACGTCATGCTGCATCGCGTCCCAGCCCGCCTCGCCGCCCAGCGCCTGCCCTGCCTGAATACGCAGCAGCTGCTTGGCGTGGTTCCACTCGTACAGCGCGCGCGCCTCATCGACACCCTCGTAGCACTGCAGTCGGATCAGCTCGGAACCCGTGGCCTGCGCCACCGCACGCGCCAGCTCGGTCTTGCCGACGCCGGCGGGCCCCTCGATGAGCAGCGGCTTGTCCAGGCGGTCGGCAAGGAACACCGTGGTGGCGGTCGCCTTGTCAGCCAGGTAGCCGGTGGTAGCCAGCTTCTCCATCACGTCATCCACTGAACTGAACAACAATGGTGTGGTCGGCGGTACGCGGTCCACGCGGTTTCCTTTCTCTCGGACGAACTGTTCGTACAACTGCTCGGTCGCTATTTCCGGACGTGCCCGTCGCCCCAGACGATCCACTTGCTCGACGTCAGCTCTGGGAGACCCAACGGCCCGCGCGCGTGCAGCTTCTGGGTGGAGATTCCGATCTCGGCGCCGAACCCGAACTGCTCACCGTCGGTGAACGCGGTGGAGGCGTTCACCATCACCGCCGCCGCGTCCACTCGCGCAGTGAACTCCTGTGCGGCAGCAAGATTGGTGGTGACGATGGCCTCGGTGTGCCCGGTGCCGTAGCGATCGATGTGCTCAACTGCCGCGTCGAGGTCGTCGACCACGGCGAGCGCGATGTCCATGCTCAGGTACTCCTGCGCCCAGTCTGCTTCGTCGGCGGCCACCAGTCCGTCACCGTTACCGTGCACGGTAACGCCCGCCTGCTGCAGCGCCGCGACAAGCTGCGGCACAGCAGTGGCGGCGATGGCACGGTCGATCAGCACGGTCTCCGCGGCATTGCACACGCTGGGCCGTCGCGTCTTGGAGTTGAGCACGATCCGCTCCGCGATCGCCAGATCGGCAGCGGAGTGCACGTAGACGTGGCAGTTGCCCACTCCGGTCTCGATGGTAGGCACTGTGGCCTCCCGCACCACCGCGTCTATGAGCCCGGCACCGCCGCGCGGGATCACGACGTCGACCAGTCCCCGCGCTTGGATCAGGTGGGTGACGCTGGCCCGATCCTCGCTGGGCAGCAATTGGACCGCGTCCTCCGGCAGCCCCTGCCCGGCCAGCGCGCTGCGCACGGCGACGACCAGGGCCGCGTTGCTTCTGGCTGCCGACGACGAGCCGCGCAGCAGAACTGCGTTGCCCGACTTCAGGCAGAGCCCGGCAGCATCCACCGTCACGTTGGGCCGGGCCTCGTAGACCATGCCGATGACGCCGAGGGGCACGCGTTGCTGACGAAGCTCGAGCCCGTTCGGCAGGGTCGACCCACGAAGTACCTCTCCCACCGGGTCGGGAAGACCGGCGACCTGGCGCAGCCCGGCGGCGATCCCGACGAGCCGTTCGGTGCTCAAACGCAGCCGGTCGAGCAGCCCGTCACCCATGCCTGCAGCGCGACCGGCAGCAATATCCGCCGCGTTGGCGTCCAGGATGGCGGGCGCGGCGGCGAGCACCGCCTCGGCTGCGGCGTGCAGCGCGGCGTCCTTGTCCGTACGGGTGAGCTGCGCAAGGGTCTTCGATGCCGCCCGGGCCCGCCGGGCGGCGTCGTGAACGGTCTCGCGCAACGAGTCGACAGCAGCGGTCATGGAGCCAGCCTAAGCGGTCACCGGTTTGGCGGGTTGTCGGTCCTGACGTGCACCATGGGCAGATGACCACGGCGACGACTGACCTGCGCGAACGGGCCGACCATCTGCTTCACAAGCTCGCCGGCAAAAATGCTGTCCTCCGCGAGGACCAGTGGGTGGCCATCGAGGCTCTCGTGGTGCACCGACGGCGTGCACTGGTGGTGCAACGCACCGGTTGGGGCAAGTCGGCGGTGTACTTCATCGCCGCGTCCCTTCTGCGCAGTGCCGGTGCAGGGCCGACCGTCATCGTCTCGCCCCTGCTGGCGCTGATGCGCAACCAGGTCGCTGCCGCGGAGCGCGCCGGCGTGCGGGCCGCCACGATCAACTCCGGCAACGTCACGGAGTGGGACGAGGTGCACGCCCAGGTCAACGCCGGCGAGCTGGACGTCCTGCTCGTGAGCCCGGAGCGACTGAACAACCCGGACTTTCGCGAGCAGGTGCTGCCGTCCTTGGCCGCCGATGCCGGGTTGGTCGTGGTCGATGAGGCCCATTGCGTGTCCGACTGGGGGCACGACTTCCGCCCCGACTACCGGCGCATCCGCACCTTGCTGGCCGAA
>JADGOX010000187.1 GCA_017882745.1 Mycobacteriaceae bacterium
CATCCGATTGACACCGAGCTCGCGCCGGCCAGCGCCTACCTCGGGGTGCTCGGCATGCCCGGGTTCACCGCCTATGTCGGACTGACGGACATCGCCGCGATGAAGGAGGGCGACGCCGTGTTCGTCTCCGGCGCGGCGGGTGCGGTCGGCTCCATGGTGGGGCAGATCGCCACGCGAAAAGGCGCCTCCCGCGTGATCGGGTCCGCCGGTTCGGACGAGAAGGTCCGCCACCTTGTCGACGACCTGGGCTTCGACGCGGCGTTCAACTACAAGAACGGATCCATCGCGAAGCAGCTGCGCGCGGCGGCCCCGGATGGCATCGACGTGTACTTCGACAACGTCGGCGGCGAGCACCTCGAGGCCGCTATCGGGTCACTGAACACCCACGGGCGAGTTGCGGTGTGCGGAATGATCTCGCAGTACAACGCCACCGAGGCCACCCCCGCCCCGCGCAACCTGGCGATGGTGATCCCCAAGCGGCTGACGATCCGCGGCATGATCGTCAGCGACAGCAACCACCTGCACCCGGCGTTCCTCGAGGAGATCGGGCCGTGGGTACGCGAGGGTTCGATCGTCGCCCTGGAGACCTTTGTGGACGGTGGTGTCGAACGTGCACCACAGGCGTTCATCGACCTCATGCGCGGAGCGAACACCGGCAAGATGTTAGTGCGCTTCTAGCTGACGGCGCAGGGCCCGCGGATCGAGCTGCCAGCCGGGCTGCGGCGCGCCTCCGATGTGGGTCACCACCACATCGGTACCACCGTTGGGCCCGTCCTGCAGTCGTACCGCCGTCACGTCTCCGGACCGCCACCGCACTTCGAACGCGTGCTGATCAGCGAGCTCGGTCACTGTGCCGAGCAGACGCTGAGGAACCCCGGCAGCATCCGACCACAGCAGTCCGAACCGCCCGCCCGGCTGCGGGTCGAAGTCGACCTCCGACCACCAGAGAACGCGCTCGCGCGGATCGGTGAGGGCCCGCCAGACCTGCGATCTTGTCGCGGCGGTCTCGATGAGCTCGACAGCCGGTTCAACTGACGTCGCTTGGGTTTCCTCTGGGGTCGCGTCCCGCAGCCGCTGCAGATCATTCATGGACACGAGCACGGCTGCGGGCTTGCCGTGTTTCGTGAGCACGATGCGCTCACCGCCGAAGGTGACGCGGCCGAGCAGTTCCGGTAGCTGGGCACGGGCCTCCGCCATCCCGATATGAGCTTCATTCACAGGCGAACAGTACATTTATGCATATATGTACATAACTCGCCGAGCGTGTTCGGTAGTTGCCCGGGCCGCGAACTCCGAGTTGATGTGCAGGACGTCGTAGGACACAGCGTCTCTGGCGTCCGTCAGGGTGGCACCGGCGCTGGGCCGCAACCGCGCAACGGTGCGAGACTGGCTCCCACCCGCGACCGATGGGAGGCGACGCCGATGGCGGCTCCGGTGGCCCTGGCGTCGACCTCAGGGCGGTGGCTCATCGCGGCCACCGTGCTCGGGTCCGGGATCGCATTCTTGGACGGCACCGTGGTCAACGTGGCGTTGCCGACGATCGGCCGCGAACTCGGCGGTGGCCTGCCGGTGCAGCAGTGGGTGCTGGACGGTTACCTGCTCACCCTCAGCGCCCTGTTGCTCCTGGGCGGCGCGCTCGGCGACCGCTACGGGCGCCGGAGAGTATTCGCAGCCGGCCTGGTGGCGTTCACTCTCGCGTCCCTGGCCTGCGGACTGGCTCCCACCGGACCAGCCCTGATCGTGGCTCGGCTCGCACAGGGCGTCGGGGCGGCCGCACTGGTTCCGGGCAGTCTCGCGCTGATCAACGCCGGAATCATCGCCGAGGACCGCGGTCGCGCGGTGGGCGTCTGGGCCGGGATGTCGGGCGTCACCTCGGCGGTGGGGCCCTTCCTCGGCGGGTGGCTCGTCGACGCAGCATCCTGGCGATGGGTGTTCTTCATCAACGTGCCGCTGGCGGCGGCCGCGGTGGCGGTGACCCTGCGGCACGTGTCCGAAACCCGCAACCCCGCGGCAAGCGGACGGCCCGACGTGGTCGGTGCCGCCGCGGTGACCGTCGGGTTGGCGGGGATGATCTACGCCCTCATCGAGTTGCCCGGCCGCGGATGGAGCCCCGAAGTCGTCGGCGCGGCGATGCTTGGTGCTGCTGGACTGGTGGCGTTCCCGTTCATCGAGGCCCGGCATCCGGCACCGCTGCTTCCGCTGCACCTGTTCCGTTCGGCCCAGTTCACCGGGGCCAACCTCACCACTTTGGCCGTGTACGCAGGACTGGGCGGGGCACTGTTCCTCCTTGCCCTGCAACTGCAGCAGAGCATGGGCTACTCCGCGCTGGCCGCCGGGCTGGCCATGATGCCCTTTCCGCTCGTCATGCTGCTGGGTTCGCCTCGAGTGGGGGCTCTCGTCGCGCGCACCGGCCCGCGTGTGCTCATGACGCTCGGTCCACTGGTCGCCGCCCTCGGCTTGGCGCTGATGGCCCGCATCGCCCCCGGAGCCCACTACGGATCTGCCGTGCTGCCCGCCGTCGTCGTGTTCGCGGTCGGGATGTCGATCACTGTCGCGCCCCTGACGTCCACCGTGCTCGCGGCCGTCGACGAGGACCACGTCGGAGCGGCGTCCGGGGCCAACAACGCCGTCTCCCGGGTGGCCGGACTGCTCGCCGTCGCGATCCTCCCCGCGGCGGCGGGCATCGACGCCGGAGCAGGACAAGCACTGGGCCCCGGCTTCGGCCGCGCCATGCTGATTGCCGCGGCGATCTGCGCGCTCGGCGGTCTCATCGCCCTGGCGACCATCCGCACCGCCACACCCGTCCTCCATCAAGTGGTCCCCGCAACCGAGCACACTTGCCAGGATCCCTGCACGCGCCACCCCCAAGAGTTCACGCAATAGGCGTCATCCGGCCTATGGTCAAGTTCTGAGCGAGGGAGGCATCATTCGTATCGCGTTATTTGCCACCTGTCTGGCTGATGCCCTGTTCCCTGAGGCGGCCAAGGCGACGGTGCTGCTGTTGGAACGGCTCGGCCACGAGGTGGTGTTCCCCGAAGCGCAAACCTGCTGCGGGCAGATGCACATCAACACCGGCTACCTCGATGAAGCGCTGCCGCTGGTACGCCACCACGTCGAGGTCTTCGAACCCTGGGACGCCATCGTCGCCCCGTCCGGCTCGTGTGTCGGCTCTGTGCGCCATCAACACGCAATGGTCGCTGGACGTGCCGGCGACGATGCACTCGTCCACCGGTCCGAGGCGGTGGGCGCGAAGACCTACGAGCTGTCCGAGCTGCTGGTCGACGTGCTCGGGGTCACCGACGTGGGCGCCCACTACCCCCACCGCGTCACGTACCACCCGACGTGCCACTCGCTGCGGATGCTGCGGGTTGGCGACAAGCCGCTGCAGCTGCTGCGGAAGGTGCGCGGCATCGACCTCGTCGAGCTGCCCCAGGCCGAGGTCTGCTGCGGGTTCGGTGGCACCTTCTCCCTCAAGAACGCGGAGACGTCCACGGCGATGCTCGCCGACAAGATGAGCAATGTGCTGTCCACCAAGGCCGAGATCTGCACGGCCGGTGACTCCTCCTGCCTGATGCACATCGGCGGCGGCCTGAGTCGGTTGAAGACGGGGGTGCGGACTGTGCATCTGGCGGAGATCCTGGCATCCACAGAGGACAATCGATGAGCACCTTCCTCGGCACCCCCGTGCACGCACCGGCCGGCGTCGGCCATCTCCGCGGAACCGCGAGCTTTCCCGACGCCGCCCACCACGCGCTGGCCGACACCCAGCTGCGCCGCAACCTCGGTGGTGCCACGGCAACCATCCGTGCCAAGCGGGAGAAGGTCGTCGCGGAGGTGCCCGACTGGGAGGAGCTTCGCCTGGCGGGCAGCGCCATCAAGGCTGACGTGATGGCGCGGCTGCCCGAGCTACTCGTGCAACTCGAGGAACAGGTGAGCGCGCACGGCGGGGTGGTGCACTGGGCCCGCGACGCCACCGAGGCCAACCGCATCGTCGTCGACCTCGTCCGGACCACCGGCAGCGAGGAGGTGGTGAAGGTCAAGTCGATGGCCACCCAGGAGATCGGACTCAACGAGGCCCTCGCGGATGCGGGCATCACCCCGTTCGAGACCGACCTCGCCGAGTTGATCGTGCAGCTCGGACACGACGCACCCAGCCACATCCTGGTGCCCGCCATCCACCGCAACCGCGCGGAGATCCGGGAGATCTTCCTGCACGAGATGCCCGGAGTCGATCCGGCCCTCACCGACGACCCGCGCCAGCTCGCCATGGCGGCGCGGGCCTTCCTGCGTCGCAAGTTCCTTTCCGCACGAGTGGCGGTGAGCGGTGCGAACTTCGCCGTCGCAGATACCGGCACGCTGGCCGTGGTGGAGTCCGAGGGCAACGGGCGGATGTGCCTCACTCTGCCGCAGACGCTGATCACGGTGATGGGTATCGAGAAGCTGGTGCCCACCTGGAGTGACCTCGAGGTGTTCCTGCAGCTACTGCCCCGCTCCTCCACCGCCGAGCGGATGAACCCGTACACCTCGATGTGGACGGGGGTGCATCCTGGCGACGGCCCGCAGGAATTCCACCTGGTACTCATCGACAACGGACGTACCGCCGTGCTGGCCGACGAGGCGGGACGCTCTGCCCTGCACTGCATTCGGTGCTCCGCCTGCCTCAACGTCTGCCCCGTCTACGAGCGCGCCGGCGGTCACGCCTACGGATCCGTCTACCCCGGACCCATTGGTGCGGTGCTCAGCCCGCAGATGACGGGGATCACCGGGCACGACGATCCGAACGCCTCGCTGCCCTTCGCCTCGTCACTGTGCGGGGCCTGCTTCGACGCCTGCCCGGTGCGGATCAACATTCCCGAGTTGTTGGTGCACCTGCGGGGGAAGGTGGTCGACGCCGACCGCGGGGGCGTGCCCAGCGGACAGGACCTGGCGATGAAGGCCGCGGGCTGGGCCATGGGTTCCCCGGGTCGCTTCGCCGCCGCGGAGAAGGTTGCCGGGCTGGGCCGGGTGCTCGGCGGGCGTTCGGGCCGCATCAGCTCGCTGCCGTGGCCGGGTTCATTGTGGACAAACGCACGAGACCTGCCCGCTCCGCCAAAGCAGACCTTCCGCCAGTGGTGGGCGCAGCGGGACGGAGCCCAGCGATGACTCCGCGCGAGGAGGTGCTGAACCGTGTCCGCTCCGCACTGGGCGGTGCGGTCGCGGCGAAGCCTGTGCCGCGCGACTACGACCACCGAGGAACCCACGCACCCGGCTCCGGCGAGGCGGTGGCGTTGCTGGCCGAGCGGGTCGACGACTACCAGGCTCGTGTGTTCCAGGTGAGCACTGAGCAGATACCGGAAACGCTCGCCGAGCTGTTGGCCGGACACCGCACCGTCGTGGTGCCCGCCGACCTTCCCGCCGAGTGGGTGGCGGCGTGCCCGGGGGCTGTCATCGATGAGAGCCTCACCGCCCTGGAGCTGGACGAGATCGACGCCGTGGTCACCGGATGCAGCGTGGCCATCGCGGTGACCGGAACCATCGTCCTGGACGCCGGGGCCGCCCAGGGGCGCCGGATACTCACCCTGGTTCCCGACCACCACGTATGCGTCGTCCGGGCCGATCAAGTGGTGGAGAGCGTGCCGGAAGCCGTTGCGCGCCTTGATCCGACGCGTCCACTGACCTTCATCAGCGGACCCAGCGCCACCAGTGACATCGAGCTGCAACGAGTGGAAGGCGTGCACGGACCACGCACGCTCGACGTCATCATCGTGGTCGGCGATCGGTCGTAGGCCGCGGGCGCAGCCGCCGCTCTAGCCGACGCCGAGCAGGTCGATCACGAAGATCAGCGTCTTGCCGGAGAGTCGGTGGCCACCACCGGCGGGCCCGTAGGCCAGGTGTGGCGGAATGACCAGCTGACGTCGACCGCCAACCCTCATGCCGGGGATGCCGTCCTGCCAGCCCTGAATGAGGCCCTGCAAGGGGAAGTCGATGGACTCACCGCGGCTCCACGAGGAGTCGAACTCCTCGCCGGAGTCGAACTCGACGCCGAGGTAGTGCACCTCCACCTTGGCGCCGGGCACCGCCTCGGCGCCCTCTCCCACGACGACATCGGTGATCTGCAGTTCGGTGGGGGCGTCGCCGCCCTGGAAGTCGATCTCCGGCTTGGTCAAGGTTCGGCTCCTTCTAGCGTGCGGACAGGTCGACGTAGCTGCGTTCGGTGGCACCGGTGTAGACCTGGCGCGGGCGCCCGATCTTGGTCTCCGGGTCGGAAATCATCTCCCGCCAGTGGGCGATCCAACCAGGTAGCCGACCCAGCGCGAACATCACGGTGAACATTCGCGGTGGGAAACCCATCGCGCGGTAGATCAGACCGGTATAGAAGTCGACGTTCGGGTAGAGCTTCCGCTCGACGAAGTAGTCATCGGTCAGCGCCGCCTGTTCCAGCGCCTGGGCGATGTGCAGCAACTGGTCGTCGCCGCCGAGCTTGCGCAGCACCCCTTCGGCCGCCTTGCCCACGATGGCTGCACGCGGGTCGTAGTTCTTGTACACGCGGTGCCCGAAACCCATGAGCTTGACGCCGGGCTCCTTGTTCTTCACCCGCCTGACAAAGTCGGAGATGTCCCCGCCCTCGGCCCGGATGCCCTCCAACATGTCCAGCACCGCGGCGTTGGCACCCCCGTGGAGGGGACCGAACAACGCGTTGATGCCGGCCGAGACCGAAGCGAACAGGTTGGCGTTCGAGGAACCGACCATGCGGACCGTCGACGTCGAGCAGTTCTGCTCGTGGTCGGCATGCAGGATGAGCAGCATGTCCAGGGTCTTGACCAGCTCCGGGTCCAGCTCGTAGGGCTCAGCAGGGAGCCCGAAGGTCATCCGGAGGAAGTTCTCCGTGAGTGACAACGAGTTGTCGGGGTACAGGAACGGCTGCCCCACGGACTTCTTGTAGGCGTAGGCAGCGATGGTCGGCAGCTTGGCCAGCAGACGGACGGTGGAGAGCTCCACCTGCTCCTGATCGAAGGGGTCCAGCGAGTCCTGGTAGAAGGTGCTCAGCGCGGACACGGCACTGGAGAGCACCGGCATGGGGTGCGCGTCGCGGGGGAACCCGTCGAAGAAGCGTTTGAGGTCCTCGTGCAGCAGGGTATGCCGTTGGATCCGCCCCGTGAACGCGTCCAACTCGGTGGCGTTGGGCAGCTCACCGTGGATCAGCAGGTGGCTCACCTCGGCGAAGGTCGACTTCTCGGCGAGCTGCTCGATCGGGTAACCGCGGTACCGCAGGATTCCCGCATCGCCGTCGATATAGGTGATGGCCGAGGAGCAAGCTGCGGTGTTGACGAAACCGGGGTCATAGGTGGTGTACCCGGTCTCGGCGAGCATCTTCCCCAGCGCGACGCCGTCGTTCCCCTCGGTCGCACGCGTGACGCGCATGCTGTGCTCCCCACCGGGGTAGCTCAGCGTGGCATTCTGATCTGTCACGTCAGTCTTCTCCTCAGACACAGAGGGGTACCTCTCAGATTCGGTCCGGCACATCAACGGTGGGACCAACCTAGCGTCCCCGTTTTGCACGTGGCGCGCGGTAGCGGATGAAGACAGGCAGCGCGAATACGGCGACCCCGGTGAGGAGCACCACGAGTACCCCGCCACCCGCAGCGGCTGCGGTGGTGCCGACCGACGCCGCGGCAAGACCGTGGGTCACGTCACCAAGGCGGGGCCCACCGGCCACCACCACGGTGAACACACCCTGCAGACGGCCCCGTACCTCGTCGGTCGCAGCCTGCTGCAACATCGTGGAGCGGTACACCGCGGACACCATGTCGGCAACGCCGCCCAGCGCCAGGAACGCGAGCGCCAACACGAACCACGTGCGGCCCAGCGCACTGACCAGCCCAAACCCGATCATCGCCACGCCCCAGACCACGATGGCACCGACCACGGCAAGACCCTGCCTGCGCACCCGCGGCAGCCAGCCGGAGAACACCCCGCCGAGCACCGCACCGACCGACATCGCCGCGAACAACAGCCCGAGGGCAGTACCGCCGCCGTGCTGGTCGCCGAAGCTCTGCTGCGCCATCTGCGGGAACAGTGCACGAGGCATGCCCGCCACCATGGCGATGATGTCGACCACGAAGGAGGCGAGCAGCACTTTGTGTCCGGCGAGGTAGACGAACCCGTCCAGCACCTCGCGTGCGCCGGCCCGACGTGAGCTGCCGGTAGGCGGCACACTCGGTAGCCGCCACACCGCCCACAGCGTCGCGGTCAGGAAGACTGCGTCGACCAGGTACAAGGTGGACAGCCCGATCAGGGGCAGTGCCGCCCCGGCCAGCAACGGACCGGCGATGGCACCGAACTGGAACACCGTCATGTTCAGTGCGTTGGCCGCAGGTAGTTGTTCGGCCGGAAGCAGCCGGGGGATTATTGCATTGCGCGTGGGCTGGTTGACCGCGAAGAAGGCCTGTTGGACGGCCAACAGGCCGAGTACCAGCCAGACGTTGTTCAGCTCCGCAAACGCCTGCAGCCAGAAGGCCACCGAAGTCAGCCCGATACCGAAGGTGCTGACGAGGATGAGCGTGCGGCGGTCGACCACATCGGCCAGCGCACCACCCCACAAGCCGAAGA
>JADGOX010000018.1 GCA_017882745.1 Mycobacteriaceae bacterium
AGCCAGTCCAACCAGTGGATGTCGCGATCCTCGAACAGCCAGTCCAGGAACAGCATCCCGAGGAACATCCCGCCGAAGCCCGCGATGGCGGGGTGCGCGTCGTGGATGTACTGGGCGTAGGTCCCCGGCCCGGTGCCGCCGTCGACCGCGAGCCGCACCACCTCCAGTGGGTTCAGATGCGCGGTGAGCGTGACCAGCAGCAGCGGGAAGATCAGCCGCATGCCGAACACGGCGATGAGCACACCCACGGTGAGGAACATCCGTTGCCAGAACGGACTCATCCGCACCAGGATCTTGGCGTTCACCACGGCGTTGTCGAAGGACAGCGACACCTCGAGCACGATGAGGATGGCGACGATGGTGAAGGGCCCCACGCCGCCAAGGAGCAACGTGGCCAGCAGCGCCACCGCGGTGACAAGAAGTGACCATCCGAAAGTCTTCAGCAGCAAGGGGAATCCTTCATCGACGACGTGGCTTTCGGATCAGAGTGTAATGAGAGTGGCGGAGCCGACGCGCAGCTGCTCGGCGAACCAGTGCACGATCTCCGCGCCGGCCTGCACGCCACTGGCCCGGGTGACGGCGAGCGTCGGCGCACACCAGTCACTCTGCTCCAGCTCCCCGTGGCGTGGTCGGATCGCGGCGTCGGCCGCCAGCAGCAGGTCTTTGTCGAGCAGGGAGTCGCCGGCGGCGAGCATGGTTGCCGCCCCGGTTCGCCGACACACCTCCGCGGCAGCAGTCGACTTGAGGAGTAGCTCCGGAACGGCGTAGACCTTTCGACCCTGCATCGACACCGCCCACCCGCGCTCCGCACACCACCCACTCAGCTCAGACAACCAGGCGTCGGGCAGCTGCTCGCGCTCAATGACGGCGTAGACGAAGAGCTCCTCGGCCACGCGCACGGTGCGGACGAACGACGGTGCGGGTTCCAGGTGGGCGCGCACCTCCGCGACCGGAGCACACGCGGTGAGCAGCTGCGCGACGTGCAGCGACCAGTCCTCGTCAACCACTCCGTCGACCAGCAGCCGGCCACCGTTGGCGCAGATCGCATAATCCGGCACGAGACCGGGAACCTGCACCCTGCGGTACTGCTCGACCGTGCGGGTGGTGGTCGGCACCAGGATCGCGTGCCGGACCAGCCCCACCAGCTGGGTGCCGGCCGCATGCAGCATGAACGACTGCGGCGCGCCTTGGTACAGCTCGACACACAGCAACGGTTCGCGCGGATCCGTGGTCCCCAGTGCTGCGGCCGAGTAGATCAGCGTGCGGTCCAGGTCGGCGCAGATCACGGCATTGCGCTGAAGAGCGGTACTCACGACGGCACACCGACCGCGACGCCGCGGGCATCGGTCGCCCCGCGGGTGTACTGCGGGTGGATGAGCCCCACGCAGCTGTAGGCCAGGTCGGTGACCTGTTCCACCGGAACGCCGCGGCGCTCGGCGAGCAACAGCACATGGCCCAACTCATCGAGAGCGTCAGGGCGTACGAGTACCCGCCAGGGCACCCTGCGCAGCAGCACCCGGGTGGTTTCACCCACCCCGGGCTTCACCAGGTTCTCCTGCCCGATGCCGTACTCCTCGCTGATCGCCCGCACCGCCGACCAGCCCGACCAGGTGGGCTCCCGGTCCCCCGCGGCCACCAGCGGCCAGGCCCGCGTCACGTCGTCACGCACCTCGACGAACTGCTCGGTGACGGCGTCCAAGAACCGGGCGGAGACGTCCGCGTCAGCGAGCTCGGCGTAGGACTTCGCACCGTGAAAATCAGCCGGCCCAATGTGGTGTGCATTCAGGACTGTGCGTGAGACCAGTCCGGATACCGTGGAGTTGAGGCAGGCCGAGGCGATCAGGTAGTCCTCCCGTGTGCCGAATGTTCGCACGCAACGCCCGGGGTCCGCCAGCACCGCCAGCTCCGGGTTGAACCGCGCTCCCGTCAGCTTCTCGTGCCGCTCCAAGGCCGCGGTGAGCTCCTTGGTGATCGCGCCCTTCCCGGTCCACCCGTCGAGGAACACCACTGACGAGGGATCGTGGTGCGCGGCCAGGTAGCGCAGCGCCACGGGGTCGATGCCCTTGCCGCGCACGATGGACACGGCGTAGTGCGGCAGTTCCAGTCCGTGCATCTGCTGGGCCCAGCGCCGCACCAGGATGCCGATGGGGGTGCCCGCCCGGGCCAGTGAAGCGAGGACGACGCCGTGTCCGCGCTCAGCGAGAATCAGTTCTGTGACGATGCCGACCGCGTGCGCGAGGCGGCGGGCGGAACCGGCCAGCGCCTGGTGGAACAGGGCCAGGTACTCCGGATCCGGTTGGTATTCCACGGGCAAGGACTCCGCGTAGTGCGCGCCACCGCTCTGCACCGCCTCTTCGCGTTCCTCGACCGGGGCTTCCAACTGGACGTGCGACAGGTCCTTGAGCAGCCAGGACACCTCGTCCGCGGGATAGGAACCGAAGGCTGGGCCGTGCAGGGGCGTGGGCAGCGGACCGGCACCGGGGACCACGGCAAGATGCACCGTGGCCTGCGGTGCTGCGGCGTGCAGCGCGGTGAGCAGGCCCTGCAGCTCCGGTGTGTCGGCGGGGTGGTCGACGACGACCAGGATTGCGTCGAACGCGTGCTCGATGTTGCCCTCGCCGATGTTGTAGGCGTAGCGCGGGCCCGGACCGTCCACGGGGTGGTCGTGCGCGGGGAAGGTCAGGGACTGCCGCACTGCGTATCCCGCCTCGGGTATCGCCAATACCGGGGAACGGCTGGTGGTGGACGTACGCACCGCGATCCCCCGAGTGTCGAGCTGGTCCGCGAGGGCCTCCGCGAGTCGCAGCGGGGCATGCATCAGCTCTTCGGTGCCGAGAACCAGCAGGGTGGCGTCGTCGTC
>JADGOX010000188.1 GCA_017882745.1 Mycobacteriaceae bacterium
GCCACCAGCTATGCCGACACCTTGCAGTTCGGTCTCGTCGGCTGCCGCCGGTCCGTGCCGAGCCTCCAGCGCATGTTGGTGCACCTCGAAGATTCCCTCACAGAACTCGAACAGGCGACCGCGTAGAGGTCGGTTCGGCGGCACGACGAACTAGCGCTGGCGCGGCTTAGGCCGCCAGACCACCAGGGCGGTGTCCCGTCGAACTGGCACCAGATCGCGGCGATAGCTGGCGTGCACCCCGGCCGCAGCCTGCTCGGCCACTGCCTGTGCACGTACCAGTTGCGCGTTCAGCTCAGTGACCCGGTGTTGCAAGGTCGACACCTGCTCAGTGAGCTCGATGATCCGCTTGATCCCTGCAAGGTTCACCCCGTCGTCCTGCGACAACCGCTGCACCTCGCGCAGCAGCGCCACGTCGCGCGGGGAGTACCGGCGTCCACCGCCGGCGCTGCGATGCGGGGTCACGAGTCCGAGGCGGTCATAGGTACGGAGGGTCTGCGCATGCATCCCCGCCAACTCGGCTGCGACGCTGATCACGAACACCCGCGCGTCGGCATCCACCGGATGCGATCCGCCGGAACCGGGAAGACTCATGACCGACCGGCCCCCTTGACGGTTGCCCCTGCCCAACGTGCCCGCGGGTCAAAGCCGCTGTTGCGCTCAGCTTCGGCGTAGGCGCGCAGCGCCCCGGTCGCCGACTCGTCGAGATCCTTCGGTATCGCAACCTCCACGGTGACCAGCAGGTCACCGGTCTTCCCGTTCCGTTTGCTGACCCCGCGGCCGCGCACGCGCAGGGTGCGCCCGTCCGCTGTTCCCGCGGGGATCTTGACGCCAACCCGACCGTCCAAGGTCGGCACGGACAGCGTGGTGCCCAGCGCCAGCTCGGCGAAGCTCACCGGAACTGTCAATGTGAGGTTGTCACCATCGCGACGAAACACACTGTGCGCGTTGACGTGCACGGTGACGAACAGGTCACCTGCGGGCGCGCCCCGCAGCCCCGCCTCACCCTGGCCCGCGAGGCGTATCCGTTGGCCGTCATCGACCCCGGACGGCACCCGAACGGTGATGGTCCTGGTACGAGTGCTGGCACCGGTGCCACGGCAGTCAGGGCACGGGTCGTCGACCAGCGATCCGGTTCCGCGGCAGTCACGGCACGGCTCACTGAAGCCGAAGGCGCCCTGGTTTCGGGACACGACACCGGCACCACCGCAGGTCGGGCACGTGCGGGGGTGGGTGCCGGGCTTTGCGCCGCTGCCGTGGCAGGTGGTGCACGGTGCTGGGCTGGTCAGCCGCAGCGGTACCACCGCACCCTTGGTGGCCTCGGCGAAGTCGAGACGAACCTCGGTCTCGACGTCGCTGCCCCGCTGCGGGCGGCTCGCTCCCGGCGGGGCGCCGCGGCTGAAAAGCCCACCGAACAGGTCGTTGAAGTTGCCGCCGGAGGCGCTCTGGAATCCGCCGCCGTTCGCCCCACCGAACAGGTCGCCGAGGTCGAAGTCCTGGCCTCCCGCGCCCCCCGCACGTCCGGCGAAGCCACGGCCACCGCCCGCGGCAAACAGGCTGCGGGCCTCGTCGTACTCCTTGCGCTTAGCCGGGTCAGAGAGCACACCGTGTGCCTCGGACACCGACTTGAACCGCTCCTCCGCCTTGCTGTCACCCGGGTTGGCGTCGGGGTGCAGCTCACGGGCGAGCTTGCGATAAGCCTTCTTGATCTCCGCGCTGGTGGCGTCAGAGGAGACGCCCAGCGCGCCGTAGAAGTCCTTTTCCATCCAGTCCCGTGCACTCATTGGGCGTCTCCTCCTCTCACTCTGCCGCTGTTTCCGATTGCGCAGTTTCCGCCTGCGCACCGTCTGGCACCGAGTTGGCGGGCGTCTCCGCCACCGCCACCACGGCGGGACGGAGCAGCCGCTCGCCAAAGCGGTAACCCGGGCGCATCACCATGCTCACCACCGGCTCACCACCGGAGCCCTCATGCGACACGGCCTCGTGCAGCGCCGGGTCGAAGACATCACCCTCGGCGCCGAACGGTGTCAAGCCCTGGCTGTGCAGCGCGCCGACCAGCTTCTCGCCCACCGCCTTGAACGGACCCTCGAGGTCACCGTGACTGCGGGCCCTCTCGACGTCGTCGAGCACCCCCAGCAGCGAGTCGACCACCGAGGCCTTGGCTCCATTGATCACGGCCTGGCGGTCACGCTCGACCCGACGCCGGTAGTTGGCGTACTCCGCCGAAATGCGCTGCAGGTCAGCGGTGCGTTCCAGCAGCTCCGCCCGCACCGGGTCCGGCTCGCCGTCCTCGCCAATGCCGTCATCCGCACCAGCGGTGGGCTCCGAGTCGCCAGTACCGGGAACCGACGACTCCGAAACATCCACCAGCTCGCCCTCCACTGGTTTGGATGTCCGAACCTGGCCGGTGTCCGGGTCGATCCGACGCTTGTCGGTGAACCTCACGGGTTCCTCCCTTGGCTCCCCTGGCCGAGGCGTCACTTGGAGTCGCCGTCCTTGCCGGGCGCCTCCGGGGTGTCCTCGACAACCTCGGCATCGACCACGTCATCGGCACCTCCGGCACCACCGGCTTGTCCCTCAGCAGCATCGGCGGTGGCGGAGGCGTAGATCGCTTCACCCAACGCCTGCGACTCGGTGCCCAGCTTTTCCACCGCGTCCTTGATCGCTGTGGTGTCGGTGCCCTTGAGCGCCTCAGTGGCCTCCGCGATGGCCGCCTCCACCTTGGTCTTGACCTCAGCGGGGATCTTGTCCTCGTTGTCCTTGACGAACTTCTCCGTCTGGTGGACGAGGGACTCGGCCTGGTTGCGAATCTCCGCCTCGTCGCGACGCTTCTGGTCCTCCTCGGCGTGCACCTCGGCGTCCTTCATCATCTTGTCGATCTCTTCCTTGCTCAGCGCCGAGCCTCCGGTGATGACCATCGACTGCTCCTTGCCGGTGCCCAGGTCCTTGGCGCCGACGTGCACGATGCCGTTGGCGTCGATGTCGAAGGTCACCTCGATCTGGGGCACGCCGCGCGGTGCCGGCGGGAGACCGGTCAGCTCGAACATGCCAAGCTTCTTGTTGTAGGCCGCGATCTCGCGCTCACCCTGGAAGACCTGGATCTGCACGCTGGGCTGGTTGTCGTCCGCCGTGGTGAAGGTCTCGGAACGCTTGGTGGGGATGGTGGTGTTGCGTTCGATGAGCTTGGTCATCACGCCACCCTTGGTCTCGATACCCAGGGAGAGCGGGGTGACGTCGAGGAGCAGTACGTCCTTGACCTCACCGCGAAGCACGCCGGCCTGCAGGGCGGCACCGACGGCGACGACCTCGTCCGGGTTCACGCCCTTGTTGGGCTCACGGCCGCCGGTCAGCTCCTTCACGAGATCCGTGACAGCAGGCATGCGGGTGGACCCACCGACCATGACGACGTGGTCGATCTTGCTGACCGAGATGCCGCCGTCCTTGACCACGGCCTGGAACGGCGCACGGCAGCGCTCGAGCAGGTCCGAGGTGATCTTCTGGAACTCCGCGCGGGTGAGCTGCTCGTCGAGGAACAGCGGGTTCTTGTCCGCGTCCACGGTGATGTACGGCAGGTTGATCGAGGTGCTCTGCCCGGAGGACAGTTCGATCTTGGCCTTCTCCGCAGCCTCGCGCAGGCGCTGCATGGCCATCTTGTCCTTGGTCAGGTCGATGCCCTGCGCGGCCTTGAACTTGTCGGCCATCCAATCGACGACGCGCTGGTCCCAGTCGTCTCCACCGAGGTGGTTGTCACCGGAGGTCGCGCGGACCTCGACGACGCCGTCACCGATCTCCAGCAGGGAGACGTCGAAGGTGCCGCCACCGAGGTCGAACACCAGGATCGTCTGTTCTTTCTCGCCCTTGTCCAGCCCGTAGGCGAGCGCAGCAGCGGTGGGCTCGTTGACGATCCGCAGCACGTTGAGACCGGCGATCTGACCGGCTTCCTTCGTGGCCTGGCGCTGGGCGTCCTCGAAGTAGGCGGGCACGGTGATCACCGCATCGGTGATGTCCTCGCCCAGGTAGGCCTCCGCGTCACGCTTCAACTTCATCAGGATGCGCGCACTGATCTCCTGGGAGGTGTAGTCCTTGCCGTCAATCGCCACCTTCCAGTCGGTGCCGACATGACGCTTCACCGAGCGGATTGTGCGGTCCACGTTGGTGACAGCCTGGTTCTTGGCCGGCTGCCCGACAAGAACCTCGCCGTTACGGGCGAAGGCCACGACGGAGGGCGTGGTGCGCGAGCCTTCCGAGTTGGCGATGACGGTGGCCTCGCCACCCTCCAAGACTGAGACGACCGAGTTGGTGGTCCCAAGGTCGATACCGACCGCACGAGCCATGGTGGTTCCTCCTACTAGTTTCATTCGGGATTCCGCTGACAACGGCAAGCCTTAGCGTGATGCGCTCAAGTCTGCCCCCCCGGGTTTCGATCCGTCAAGCCAGACCTGAGCCGGGTCCACTCAAGCTTGCATTCAGCTCCAACGCCACACCATCCTGCGGTGTTCCCGCGCCCGTGTGTGCATGTCGGAGACGCAAAGTACTGTCAGTTGAGCAAATGTCGCGAGGGAAGGTCATTACCCGATGAACACGTTGACAGTCACGCTGGGCACCATCGGCGTCCTGGTCAGTCTGGTGTGCTGGTACTTCTTCATCGGCGGGGTGGTGAAGATGGTGAAGATCATCCGCCTCGGCCAGCCAGACGCCACCCGCAACGGCCCCTTCGTGCCACGGATGCGCCATCTCATCATTGAGTTCGCCGCCCACACCAGGATGATCAAGAAGCGCAGCGTGGGTCCCGCGCACTGGCTCGTCATGTGGGGTTTCCTCATCGGATTCCTCGCGTGGTTCGAAGCCTACGGCGAGACCTTCGACCCGCACTTCCACTGGCCGCTGTTCGGCAACTGGGATCCCTGGCTGTTGGTCACCGAGGTGCTGGGCTTGGGCACGGTGCTCGGCATCGTGGTGCTCATCGGGATCCGCCAGCACAATCACCCGCGCCGAGCCGACCGCATCTCGCGCTTCGCCGGCTCCGACTTCCGCTACGCGTACTTCGTCGAGTCCGTTGTGCTCCTCGAGGGCCTGGGAGTTGTGTTCGTCAAGGCGCAGAAGATCGCCAGCGGCGTGGAGACCCCCCCGATCTGGTCTTCCTTCGTCACCCACTTCCTCGCCGAGCTGCTGCCGCAGAGCCTGACGCTGGTGTCGGTCTTCGCGTTGGTCAAGTTGCTCTCGGGAATGATCTGGCTACTCGTCGTGGGCCGCGTGCTGACGATGGGTGTGGCCTGGCACCGTTTCAGCGCCTTCTTCAACATCTACTTCAAGCGCGAGGAAGACGGCGGCCCCGCCCTCGGCGCCCTGCTTCCGATGATGTCGGACGGCAAGAACCTCGACTTCGAGGAGGCAGACCCCGACAAGGACGTCTTCGGCGCCGGAAAAGTCGAGGATTTCAAGTGGAAGGGCTGGCTGGACTTCACCACCTGTACGGAGTGCGGCCGCTGCCAGGAACAGTGCCCCGCCTGGAACACCGGCAAGCCGCTGTCACCCAAACTGCTCATCACCTCGCTGCGCAACCATGCCTATGCCAAGGCCCCCTACCTGTTGGCCGGTGGATCCACCGACATGGCCGGTGACGAGGTCGGCCTGGTGGACTCCGAGGGCAAGGTCGACCAGGCCAAGCTCGACGCCATCCCGCAGGCCGCCAGGGACGAAGCTGCCCGGTCCTTGATCGCCGAGGCGGTTGAGGGCGGAGTGATCGATCCCGAGGTGCTGTGGAGCTGCACCACCTGCGGGGCCTGCGTGGAGCAGTGCCCGGTGGACATCGAGCACGTCGACCACATCGTTGACATGCGTCGATACCAGGTGCTCATCGAGTCGAACTTCCCGACCGAGCTGGGTGGACTGTTCAAGAACCTGGAGAACAAGGGCAACCCGTGGGGCCAGAACGCCAAGGACCGGCTCGCCTGGACCGAGGGCCTCGACTTCGAGGTCCCGGTGTTCGAGGGCGAGCTGGGTGACGCCGAATACGTGTTCTGGGTCGGCTGCGCCGGCGCATTCGAGGACCGCGCCAAGAAGACGACCCGTGCCGTGGCGGAGCTGCTGCACATCGCCGGCGTGAAGTACACCGTCCTGGGCACCGACGAGACCTGCACCGGCGACCCGGCGCGTCGCGCGGGCAACGAGTTCCTGTTCCAGATGCTGGCACAGCAAAACGTCGAGGTCCTCAACACCGTGTTCGAGGGGCGCGAGGCCGGCACGCGCAAGATCATCGTCACCTGTGCGCACTGCTTCAATGCGCTGGGCAACGAGTACCCACAGGTCGGCGGGGACTACGAGGTCGTCCACCACACGCAGCTACTCAACCGCCTGGTGCGGGACAAGAAGCTGGTCCCCGTGGCGCCCATCGCTCAGGACGTCACCTACCACGACCCGTGCTACCTCGGTCGGCACAACAAGGTCTACGACGCTCCTCGCGAGCTGATCGGCGCCTCGGGTGCGACGTTGCGGGAGATGCCGCGGCACGCGGAGCGGTCGCTGTGCTGCGGCGCCGGCGGTGCCCGGATGTGGATGGAAGAGCGCATCGGCAAGCGCATCAACCTCGAGCGTGTGGACGAGGCACTGTCCACCGCTCCGACGAAGATCGCCACCGGCTGCCCGTTCTGCCGGGTGATGCTCACCGACGGCCTCACAGCACGCAAGGACTCCAAGGCTGCAGCGGAGTCCGTCGAGGTGGTCGACGTGGCTCATCTGCTGCTCGACTCCATCAAGGCGGCTCCGATGAAGCCGGTCGCCGATGCGGTCGAAGCTGCCCCGGCGGAACCGGCGGAGGCAGAACCCGCGCAGGACGAGCCCAAGGATGACGCCGCCAGCTGACCGCCTCATGAAACAAGGGTGTGTTGCCGCTATCGTCATCCGGTGACACGGAACCGGGATGCAGGCCTACAGACCGATCTCGACGGTGGGACAGTAGGCATCGACGCAGTTGACTACATCGCCGCCTTCGCGGCCATGCCCTCGCCCTGCGTCCTGCTCAACACCGAGTTCGTCATCTGCGAGATCAACGACGCCTGCCTTGCGGCCACCGAGCGGACCCGGTCGGACCTGCTGGGCCAGGACTTCTTCGCAGCCTTCCCCGAGAACGCGAACACCCAGGACGCCGACGGCATCCGCAACGTGCGTGCGTCCTTCCAACGTGTGTTGGAAACGGGGCGCTCGAACAGCATGTGGGTGCAGCGCTACGACATTGCGGTTCCGGGCACACCCGGGGTGTTCCAGGAGCGGCACTGGAGCCCCCTCACCGTCCCGGTCCTCGGACCCGACGGTGCCGTGAAGTGGATCATCCAACGGGTGGAGGACGTCACAGATGTGCGTGACGACCTGACGGGTGCCCTGGGGTTCTACCGCAGCGAGCTGGATGAGGACCACGGCAACGACACCGACCGAGCGCGCCGGTTTGCTGACTACACGGCCCTGTCGATGACCACCGCTCGGATGTTCGCCGACGTCGTCGCCGAGGCGGAGCAGCTACGGGAGGCAATGTCGTCGCGAGCGGTGATCGAGCAGGCCAAGGGCATCATCATGGCGCAGCGCCGCTGCAGCGCCGACGGCGCCTTCGCCGTGCTCGTCCAGCTGTCGAACGACACCAACCGCAAGCTCCGTGACGTCGCCGCCGCGCTCGTGGACACGGCGCCCGGCACCTAGCCGCGTCGGGCTCCCCGCGACGTTTCGGATCAGCCGAGATCGAAGGACTCGATGATCTCGTACCGCGGACGTCCGTGCGCACCCTCACCCAGGTGCGACTCGACGAGCGAGACCGTCTCGACCTGCCACCCCGGACCGCGGTACCCCTCGAGTGTGCGCACCCACCCGCCGACCTCGGCTGGCTGCCGGAGCCGAGCCAGCGTCAAGTGGGGGTGGAAGCGCCCCCGAGCGACCTCGGCCCCGGACTTCGCCGCCGCGGCATGGGTCCCGACGGCGAGGCGTCGCAGCTCCTCGGCATCGGACGCTTCGACCCCGACCCCCAGTACTCGCGCTCGGTCCGCTCGCGGAAAAGCCACGGAACCAGCGAGGCTCAGCACGAAGGACCCTCTCCGCCCGGCCGCACGGTCCAGTCGCTTCATCAGGTCGTCGAGCTGGCGTTGGGCAACGGCCGGCATGAAGGTCAGCGTGATGTGCCACTGTGCGCGCGCCGTCCAGCGCAGTGACGTGCCGGATGCGGCACTGCCCTGGCCGGGGCGAAGGAAGGCGTCGAGATCGTCGAGGACGTTCTCGGGCGGGATCAACGCGACAAACATCCGCATTCTCACATGCTGCCACCGCAACTCCCGAAGAACTCGCTGGACGCGGATGGGATGATAGACGCGTGAGCAGCCAAGACCTCAGCACCCCGAAGCCGAATACCCCGGTACATCCCCACCAGCGCACGCTGGCGCAGTCACGCAAGCTGGAGAACGTCCTGTACGACATTCGCGGACCGGTGCAGGCTCACGCAGCACGGCTCGAGGCTGAGGGGCACCGCATCCTCAGGCTGAACATCGGCAACCCCGCCTCGTTCGGCTTCGACGCGCCGGACGAGATCTTGCAGGACGTCATCGCCGGGCTGCCCACCGCGCAGGGGTACTCCGACTCCAAGGGCGTGATGTCCGCTCGCCGGGCCGTCGTGCAGCACTACCAGGACCAAGAGGGATTCCCCGACCTCGATGTGGACAACGTCTACTTGGGCAACGGGGTGTCCGAGCTGATCACCATGTCGCTGCAAGCGATGCTGGACATCGGTGACGAGGTGCTGATCCCGACGCCCGACTACCCACTGTGGACGGCCTCGGTCAACCTGGCGGGCGGTACCCCCGTGCACTACCTCTGCGACGAGAACGACGGGTGGAACCCCGACTTCGTCGACCTGGAATCCAAGATCACCCCGAAGACGAAGGCCCTCGTCGTCATCAACCCCAACAACCCGACTGGTGCGGTGTACCCGCGCACCGTCCTGATGCGGCTGGCGGAGCTGGCCCGCAAGCACCGGTTGGTGCTGATGTCCGATGAGATCTACGACAAGATTCTCTACGACGACGCCGTCCACGTGCCGCTCGCTTCCCTCGCCCCGGACCTGTTCTGCCTGACGTTCAACGGGCTGTCCAAGGCCTACCGAGTGGCCGGGTACCGTGCCGGCTGGCTCGTCGTCACCGGGCCCAAGGCGCACGCCGCCAGCTACCTTGAGGGCCTCACCCTGCTGGCGTCGATGCGGCTCTGCCCCAACGTGCCCGCACAGAACGCCATCCAGGCCGCACTTGGCGGGTACCAGAGCATCACCGACCTGATCCTGCCCGGAGGGCGACTGCTCGAGCAGCGCGACACCGCATGGGAGGAGCTGAACAAGATTCCCGGGGTGTCCTGCGTCAAGCCCCGGGGCGCGCTCTACGCCTTTCCGCGGCTCGACCCAGAAGTTCACGAGATCCACAACGACGAGAAACTGGTCCTGGACCTGCTGATCGCCGAGAAGATCCTGGTCGTGCAGGGCACCGGTTTCAACTGGCCCACACCCGACCACCTGCGGGTGGTCACCCTTCCGTGGGCACGCGACCTCTCCAAGGCGATCCAGCGACTGGGCAACTTCCTCGCCTCGTACTCGCAGTAGCTCTCACGTGTGACAGCCTGAGCAAAACAGTCCCTAGGTAGTGAGGGTGGCAGATGCTCGGGTCGCACGCACTGGTTCGGAGTCTCGTCGACGCGGGGGTCGACGTGTGCTTCATGAACCCCGGCACCTCGGAGATGCACTTCGTCGACGCACTGGACGCAATACCGGAGATGCGCGGCGTTCTTGCGCTCTTCGAGGGCGTCGCCACAGGAGCGGCAGACGGGTACGCACGCATCACGGGACGCCCTGCCGCCGTGCTGCTGCACCTCGGCCCGGGACTGGGCAACGGACTGGCCAACCTGCACAATGCACGGCGCGCGAAGACCCCGGTGGTCTGCATTGTCGGCGCACATGCGACACACCACGAGCACTACGACGCCCCGCTTCAGTCGGACATCATGACCGTGGCGCACAACGTGTCGGCCTGGGTGAAGACCTCCGGTCACCCCCGCGATGTGGCGGCCGATGCGGTCGACGCGGTCGCGGCCGCCCGGCGGGCACCCGGAAGCGTGTCCACCTTGGTGCTGCCCGCAGACGTGTCGTGGAACGAAGGTGCCTCCACGGCGGCGCCCCGCGCGGTGCCGGCCCCAGACGTGGTCGGAACCGAGGTGATCGACGCCGTCGCTGCGCTGCTGCACCGCGACGAGACGACCATGCTGATGCTCGGTGGCGTGGCCCTGCACGAGCGGGCGCTGCGGGCGGCCAGCCGCATCGCGGCGGCCACCGGCGTGAAGTTGCTGGCCGAGACCTTCCCCGCCCGGCTCGAACGCGGCGTCGGAGTACCCGCCGTCGACCGTCTCGGTTATCTCGCCGAACAGGCCGAGCACCAGCTCAGTGGCGTGCAGAACCTCGTTCTCGTCGGCGCCCGGTGGCCGGTGTCCTTCTTCGCCTACCCCGGCAAGAAGAGCGACCTGGTTCCGGAGGGCGCTCACGTCGAGACTCTCGCCGACGGCAGCCACGATGTCACGCGGGCGTTGGAGGACTTGGCCGCTGCGGTGGCCGCCGGGGTGGAGCCGGTGCTGCAGGCACTCGCACTGCCCGAGGAGCCCGCGGGCGAGCTGACGGTGCAGACCCTCGCCGCGGCGCTCGCGGTGACCATTCCCGAGGACGCGATCGTCGTCGACGAAGCCAACACGTCCGGCTTCATGATTCCCTCTGCCACCGCCGGATCGCCGCGCCACGACGTCCTGACCCTCACCGGTGGTGCGATCGGCCAGGGCATGCCCGTGGCGACCGGCGCCGCCGTCGCCGCGCCGGACCGAGCGGTGATCAACGTGCAGGCCGACGGCAGCGCCCTGTACACGATCCAGTCGTTGTGGACACAGGCACGGGAGCAGCTCAACGTGACCACGGTTCTCGTCAACAACGGCGCCTACGCCATCCTGCGGATGGAGCTGCAGCGCGTCGGCGCCGCGACTCCGGGCCCGCGCGCGATGGACATGCTCGACCTTTCCCGGCCGGACATGAACTTCACCGAGATCTCCCGCGGTCTCGGCGTGCCTGCGGTTCGGGTGAGCACCGCGGAGGCACTGGTGGCCGAGCTGCGGCGCGCACTCGCGGAGCCCGGCCCGCACTTGATCGAGGCGATGGTTCCGCCGATCGTCTGAGACAGACTCATCTTCCGAGGAACTGGAGCGGCATGGCGCTACTGGAGAGCGATCCCCACCGGATCGGACGCCCATCCGGGCTCAGCCACGATGATCACGTCGCGCCGGCCTTTCTCGGTGGAACCCCGGAGCCACTGAAGAGCGAGCTCATTGCGCTGCTGGGTGCGGAACAGGTGGAGCACCGCGCGATCGACCTGGTGCGCTACGCCTCGGACGCCAGTCCCTACCGCTTGGTGCCACAGGTGGTGGTGGTGCCCCGCGACGTCGACGACATGGTGCGGGTGCTGTCCTACTGCCGCGAGAGCGGGCGGCACGCGACGTTCCGCGCCGCGGGCACCAGCCTCAGCGGCCAGGCCCAGTCCGACGACGTGCTGGTCGACGTGCGCCGACATTTCACCGGCATGGTCGTCGAGGACGAAGCCCAAGCACTGCGGGCCCGCCCGGGCACGGTGTTGTCCCACGCCAACGCCGTGCTGAAACCGCACGGCCGCCGCCTGGGCCCGGACCCCGCGAGCGCCGCGGTGGCCACCGTGGGCGGGGTGGTCGCCAACAACTCCGGCGGCATGCGCTGCACGGTGCAACGGGATGCGTACCAGACAGTGCGCTCGATGACGATCGTGCTGGCCTCGGGCACCGTTGTCGACACGGCGGCCCCCGACGCGGAGCTTCGTTTCGCGGCCGCCGAACCCGAGCTGGCCCAGGGCTTGCTCGACATGCGGGCCGAGCTGCTCGCCGACGCTGACCTGGCAGCGCGGATACGGTCGAAGTTCACCATCCGCAACACCACCGGCTACCGGCTGGTCGCGCTGTTGGATGCCGAGACCCCGCTGGAGATCTTCCGCCGACTGATGGTCGGCTCGGAGGGAACGCTGGGCTTCATGGCCGAGGTGGTCATCGACACGCTCCCGGCACCGGCCACCACCACCGTCGCCTGGCTGCCGCTGCCGTCCCTCGACGAGGCCGTGGCCTTGGTGCCCGCGCTGGTCGCATTGGGCGCCGAAGCAGTCGAGCTGATGGTCGGCCCGGCGTTGATGGCCGCCGCCTACTCCTTCCCCGGAACGCCGGAGTACTGGAAGACGCTCGACCCCGACACGGCAGCACTGCTCGTCGAGTTCGGTGCAGCCACCGCCGCGGAGCTCGACGCAGCCGAGGCTGCGGTGTTCCGGCTGCTGGAAGGCGTACCCGTGGTGCACCCGGTGGAGTTCACCCGCGAGGAGGAGGCCGTCGAGCTCGCGTGGCGGGTGCGCGAGGGCCTGCTGGGCATCATCGGCAAGATGCGGGCCCCGGGTACGGCAATGGTGATCGAGGACGTCTGCTTCCCGCCGGCCCGGCTGGCCGAGGCCGCCCACGACCTGCAGGCCTTGCTGGGTAAGCACGGGTTCATTCCGGGTGTCGCCGGGCACGCGGCGTACGGGAACCTCCATTTCACCCTCACCCCGGTGCTCGCGGACGAGGCGGACAAGGCCCGCTACGACCGCTTCATGACCGAGTTCGTCGACCTCGTGCTCAACAAGTACGACGGCTCACTGAAGGCAGAGCACGGCACCGGGCTGAACATGGCCCCCTTCGTCCGCCTGGAGTGGGGTGACAAGGCCACCGACATGATGTGGCGCGTCAAGCAGCTCGCCGACCCGCACGGGGTGCTCGCGCCGAACGTGCTGCTCAGCGACATCGCAGGACTGCACCTGCGCTCGTTCAAGTCGACCCCGGAGATCGAGGAGGTGGCCACCCATTGCATCGAGTGCGGCTTCTGTGAACCGGTCTGCCCCAGCCGAAATGTGACCATGACGCCGCGGCAGCGCATCGTCGTGCGCCGCGAGATGGCCCGCCAGCCCAAGGGCTCCTCGCTACTCGCCCAGCTCCAGGATGAGTACGGCTACGACGGCATCGACACCTGCGCGGCGGACGGCACCTGCGCGATTCCCTGCCCGGTGTCGATCGACACCGGCATCTTGATCAAGGGCTTTCGGGCGCAGGAGAGCACGGACCGGAGGGAGAGGGTCGCGCTGCGCCTTGCGCAGCGGTGGGCCACCGTCGAAGAGCTGACGCGGCGCGGCCTGGCCGCGATGGACGTGGTGTCCGGCACCGTCGGAGAGCGGGCACTCGCCGGGCTGACCGGGGCCCTCCGCAAGATCGTCAGCAC
The DNA here is from genome assembly GCA_017882745.1 of Mycobacteriaceae bacterium. Lineage (GTDB taxonomy): Bacteria > Actinomycetota > Actinomycetes > Mycobacteriales > Mycobacteriaceae > X156. The sequence continues at coordinate 13,370 of JADGOX010000188.1, forward strand.
CGACCTGGTGCCGGCGATCGTCGGACCGATGCCCCGGCCGGCACCCAGCACACTGCCGCCCACGCAGCGCGAAGGTGCGGCAGCCGTGTACTTCCCGGCGTGCATCAACCGCATCTTCGGACGGGCACCCGGCGTCGACGGTCCATCCCTGCCTGCGGCTCTGGTCACTGTGTCCGCGCGCGCCGGCCGTCCACTGTGGATTCCCGAGGACGTGCAGGGACTGTGCTGCTCCACCCCGTGGAGCTCCAAGGGGTACCGGCAGGGCCAAGAGTTCATGGCCGCCGCAATCGCCGACGCGCTGTGGAGATGGACCGATCAGGGCGCGCTCCCGGTCGTCGTCGACGCATCGTCCTGCACCCACGGCCTACTCGAAGACGTGGCCGCGCACCTCGACGCCGGCCGGCAGGAATGCTTCGCCCAGCTCACCATCCACGACGCGGTCACCTGGGCGCACGAAGAACTACTTCCCCGGCTCACGGTCACCCACCGTCTGGGCAGCGTCGCCCTGCACCCCACATGTTCGACGACCCACCTCGGCCTCAACCGCAAGCTGGCCGAGCTGGCCGCCGCCGTGGCCAAGGAGGTCGTGGTCCCGCTCGGCACCACGTGCTGCGGCACTGCGGGTGATCGCGGCCTGCTGCACCCGGAGCTCGTGGTGTCGGCGACCGAGCAGGAGAGGAAGACCCTGGACGCTCGCCCCTTCGATGCGTACCTCTCGGCCAACCGCACCTGCGAGATGGGCCTGCACCAGGCGACGGGACGCCCCTACGAGTCGTTCGTGCTCACTCTGGAGGAGGCGACCCGCGTCTGAGCTCAGACGCCCCGGCCCTCAGAGACCCAAGCCGCGGCCGACGATCTCCTTCATGATCTCGGTGGTGCCGCCGTAGATGGTCTGCACGCGAGAGTCGAGGTAGGCCTTGGCCACCGGGTACTCACGCATGTAGCC
>JADGOX010000189.1 GCA_017882745.1 Mycobacteriaceae bacterium
CGAGAATCAACGTCGGAGCATCCAGGGCTAAGTGGTTGCGAGCGCAGTCTCGCGCCATTGCTCAAATTCAAGGTGTGTCACCTCCACGATCTGACGGTCTTTGGTGCAAAACGCAAACCGACTGTGCCCGTTATTTAAGAGGCATTTCAGGGTCGTCCCACATGTCGGACAGGAAACCCAAGGCTGAGAACCAGATCTCCCGATAATTACCCCGCTCGATCGCTCGTACTTCTCGCCCTTGGTGACTTGGAGGCTTATTGGTGTAACATAGTTCATTGTAAAGCAGCTAGTACATATCACGGATTTTGGAGCGTCCTCAGTTGACTTACTCGCGAAACCCATCTCGGTTCCGCATTCAGAGCACCTAAAATGCTTCCTCTCGATCGAATCTTGAGGGAGTTTCTGAGATGAAGGAGCAACTGGCTGTGAATACGGCTCGGACGTTAGCGCAGGGATTGGCCGAGGAAAAGGCGAATCCGTCGCTGGCTCTGTGTGCATTGAACCTGCGCTTACACGATGGGCAAGTCACACGTGCGGTGGGACCGCCTTCGGGACCGAGCGCGACTAAGGAATTCACTGAACAATAAGGGCATTCTACTTCGATCTTCGACGGAACTTGTAGTTCTCGGCGACGCCACCACCTTTCGGGCCCGCGCCAGGATTCGTGCCACCTCATTGCGGACATCGGCGCTGCTTTCGCTCGGCTGCCGGTCGAGCTTTGCCGCCAGTTTGTCAAGCTCGGTCAATGTGAGCATCAAGTCGTCGCTGTCAAACCGAGCTCCGATAAGTCTTTGAATCTGATCGATCTGCCCGTAGATCATGGTCGTGGCCTGAGAAATCAGGGCGAGACTGGTTGTGGAGTCGATTTCTTGGGCCTGGCATTGCTCAACAGCCCTGGTTACGCGGGTGGCAGCTTGGCCAAGGTTGCGACTGACCGCGTGAAACTCCTCGTTTAGCTGCATCACCGCTTCCCGACGAGAGAACGCCACCGCAGCAACCCAGGAGAGTAGGACGCCTCCAAGGGCCGTTAGAAGTCCTCCGGCAGCAACCCATCCGGGACTCGTTGCTTCGGGGGGCTTCGCCGCACTGCTGGTCGCTGTGATCCAGACGCCAACAACGACCATGACCAGGCCGCAAACGATCTCTACTGCACGGTTCCTCAAGGTGTCGCGAACCTCGTGCACATTGCCCCCCAAGGCTTGCGCCACTGCCGTCAGGTCTGCTAGCCCTACAGGAGGCGGGGTTGTTCGCGATCGCACTGTATGTGTGTTCCAGACTCCTCCTATTGACTCTGGCCTCGGTCTATGTGACCGAGGCCTTTTGTCTGCCAGGTGGGCCCTCGACTCGGACGAAGCTTTGGGCGCTCTCCTTCTACTCTGGAGCGGTCTGAGCGTGTCCTCGACGTCGCTTCTCCTACATCAAACGCCCTGTCGTGGAAGCATTCTCTTGATCCGTGTCCTCCTCGTCGGTCTCGGCCAGCGGGGTGCGGTGGCTGACGGTCGCCGATGTGTGGGTGCTGACTTCGTCGGGTCGGGACTGTCGTGGCTGCCTTCTACGGTGCTGGTGACGCACCTTGGTAGGAGGTCACGATGCGGGTGCAGCGGGTGCTGATGCCGGATGGGTCGGAGTCCTTGACGCGGGCGGCGGGCCGGTGCCTGCGGTGGAGGGGTCATCAACCTCCGCCGCCCACTCGTTGAGAAGGTCACGGGCCTTCCTCGCCTTCGGTTGGACAACCAGCTCGGCCGTAAGGCACCGGTGTATAAGGGCAACTCCGAGTTCCGGAAGGCGTGCGACGCCGCGATCGAGTCCTTCCGGCAGACCCACGGCCGCGGTGTGACGCTGGACGAGCGGGCCGCGGTGCGCACCGGGATCGCAACGCGGATGCTGTCCGAGGAGCACCCGGGTGCGGTGGTGTCGCCGGAGCGGGTGCGGGAGTTCATCGGCGCAGCGTTGTCCGGTGACCGGCAGGCGGTCGCCGGCTACGACTTGGTGTTCTCCCCGGTGAAGTCCATCTCCACGTTGGGCGGTCGGCACTGCGGAGCAGCGGGAGAAGATCGAGCTCGCACATTCCGATGCGTGGCGGGAGACGCTGTCCTGGTTGGAGAAGGAAGTCATTGGTGTCGCGGCGATCAATCGGAGCGCGCAGTGGGGTTGACAGTCAAGCAGGACGCACTCCGCAGGTGCGAAAAACGCACGATTGCGTCCTCGGGATCCTGGCTTCGCCCCGAGGACCCGTCACCGAGAGGTTGCGTCGAGAGTGCTGATGCTCGGGTGCGAGCTACAGGACCGATCATGTCGGCCGTCGGTGGTCGGCGCGCCGGCGGATTTTGCGTTGGTCCGGTTCGAGAGGGGCGGTGCGGGTCGGGAGCAACACCACCAGCACGACGGTCAGCCAGATGCCGCTTGCGAGCGCGCCGGCCAGGACGTCGGTCAGGTAGTGCATGCCTCGGTAGACCCTCGACGTCGCAACAACGACAGGGATGACGAATCCCAGCACGGCCAGGCCGACAGCTACCCATCGAGGTGTGACGTTACGTAGCAGGATCACCGCGAGACACCCGTACAGCGCGATCGCCGCTCCGGTGTGGCCGGACGGAAAGCTCGATGTGGGGGGCGCCTGGTCAAGCTGCGGAACCGTGGGCCGGGCGCGGTGGACGATGGCAGTGATGACCAGGAAGATCAGCAGCTCCCCCACGACCGCCAGCACGGTGACCACCGACTCGCGCCGCCGCCCCAGCCACAGCCGTAAACCCACAACGGCCACCGCGGTCACGGCAAGAGCGACGATGGTGTCGGCCATCATGCTGCCGACGTGTGTCACGGCGTCCAGGGTCGGCGTCCTGTGCTCGACGGCCCATTGGCTGGTCTGGGTGTCCGCACTGCTGAGAAACGACGGGACCGAACCGCGGACCAGCAGTGACCCCAGGATCCACATCAGGGCGACGATGCCGACCGCGGCGACGAGCGGCGGCGCACCCGTCCTTGCCATGACCTGACCGGCCGTTCGGGGGGTTGGTCGGTTGCCAGCGCGAATGCCCACAGCCATGCCGAAGCCTCCATCGTCTGCTCAGACTGTTCCCACTGGACAGGCACCCGAATCCCCGACAGCGGATCGGGCCCTGCATTGGCGTTGCTGCACCGGTTTCGGGTCGGCCGTGGATCGGTTGCGGCAGCGATCCACCGAACCTGGCGGCAGCGGCGCATGCCGCGCGGTCGGGTCGGGCCGGCTGGAGTTGGCTGATGGTCACCCAAGGCGTTCAGTGCCGGGCGCGGTTGAATGTCACCGTGGCCGTCCGTGGGTGGTTCGTCAGTGCGGCAGAGCGGGGCAACCCGGTTACCCTGCTGGACCGCCGGCATCCCGGCGGCGCGGCGTTCACGGTCGGCAATGACGTCGCGGTGCTGGTTCATGGGAAGGCGTACTTCGCTGAACTGTTTCGCTGCGTGCAAGCCCTGAGGGCCGGTGATCTGCTGTTGTTCACCGATTGGCGTGGAGATCCCGACCAACTCCTGGACGGCCCGGGTACCGAGGTCTCGCGGGTCTTCTCGGACGCGGCACGGCGAGGAGTGGTGGTCAAGGGGCTGATGTGGCGCTCGCACTTCGACCGGTTCGCGTTCA
>JADGOX010000190.1 GCA_017882745.1 Mycobacteriaceae bacterium
CCGAACCAGACACGATCCGCCACCATCTCCGTCAACGGCACCGCAGCAGGACAAATCTCCCTGCCACTGACCGGGAGCTGGAACACCTGGGCGGACGCGACAGCACCGGTGCAACTCACCGCGGGAATCAACAACATCACCGTGTCCTACCAGTCGACCGACCTCGGCTGGTTCAACCTCGACAATCTCGAGCTCAGCAGTTAGTTGGTCAGGGGCTCCGCCAATCGGGCAGTGGTGCTACTCGCTAGTCGAGTAGCACCACTGCCTTCGCTTGCTGATCAGGACATCCGTGATGTTGGGGGTCTGTCAGATCAACGGTGTAAGTGACCATTGATGTCAGTTGGTGTTGCTGGGGACGATACGGCCTTCGAAGGTGATCGCGAAGGCGTTCAGGGCGGGTTTCCAGCGCATGACCCAGCGGGCCCTTCCACGGCCGGTCGGGTCCAGCGATCTGGTGACCAGGTACAGGCATTTACACCGTTGATCTGACAGACCCGGCCGGGCGGGTGTGTGCTCGCCGGTCAGCCGAGTTCGCCGGGTTCGGGGTTACGCGCCCACTGCAGGGCGAAGTCGGCGACGGCTTCCCAGCCGCCCTCGCCGCAGGTGTAGTGGTCCCGGCCGGGGAACACCTTGTGCGCGGCGATGGCCGTGGAGTGTTTTGCGTTCTCAGGGCTATCCATCTGAGCCGACTAGACTGGTGTGATGCAGTACCGCGACTCGCAGGGCGGTGCCCAGTACCCGCGTTCGCTAGGCGAGTTGAGGCCACCCGCCTAGCTTGGACCGCCCCCGCGCCAGACGACCCTGGCGCGATACGCCCTGACGAAGCGAAGTCGGCTCAGATGGATAGCCCTGTGCGTTCTTCTCGTAGCTTTCTCGTTGGATGGCGGGGGGCAGGATGTGATCGCTGCCGCCTGAGATGAACAGCAACGGGGCCCGGTCGTCGTTGGAGAAATCGTAGGTCGTGGTGGCGTGGGGGGTGAGGTTGGCCAGGCCGCCTTGGAAGACCGCCAGTCCGGGGGCGGGCACGGCGTACCGGTCGTAGGCGGCTTGGGTCAGGTTTCGGTCAGGGTGTTGGTGAACGCGTAGTGGAACTCTTTCGGCGTCAACGGGACACCTTTGTGCCGGTTGGCCGGGTTCTTCAGGACCAGGACTCCAGACACGGCGTCATAATTCGTGAGTGGTCAGGGCGGTTTTTGACCTCGCAGGAGCGGTGCCGGGGTAGCGGGTTTCGTCGTCGGTCAGGACCTCACACCGTGCTGAGCAGCGGTTATGGCCCGTCCGTTGGCAATTGAGCCGCCTTGATCGCCGTCGTTCGCTGTCTCATTATCGGACTTCACCATCACATCAATTTTGGCGCACCCAAGGCGAGAAGCAGCCGTCCCATAGCTACAAACAGCCAGGTCAAACGGTCAAGGCTGCCGGCTTGGCGCGCACCTAAGGCGCACGGCATCCATCTGATCAAAAGGAGAGAACCACGCATGAGCGCAGACACTGTCATCACCGTCGTCGGCATCGTTGACCGCACTATTGCGACGGAGCGCCGAGGGACCTGACGACGTTCCTATGCGTGCTGTTGTTCCCTATCCGGACGTCCTGTCCGCGAGGCTCAATCAAGGTATAGGTGGTTCCTCCAGCGGCGTGGAGGAAATCTGGGGCCGCGCGGATCCGGTCGCCAGACAGACCTGTTCAGGGCTGACACGCGGAAGACGGGCTGCCGGAGCGAGTGGGACGGTCCCGAGGCTAACCGCGTGACGTCATCGGGCGATTCGGCAGGCGACAAGCGGCTCCTGCAGTTGCGGCGGGCTGCGACTGCATTGGTGGTGGGCGAGCCCTGAGGGCACGGCACGAGGGGACGACCGGTTGGCCGCCCCCTCGTGATGATGCCGGCTCAGTCGTCGGGTGGGTTCACCGCTCTGTCAGCCTGGTCGAGCAATGCTCACCGCAAAGAAGCGCCGTCACTGCGACCCCTCTCAACCTGCTGAGCGCTTCACAGGCGTGAGGGTCCATAGATGATCGGCGGTGGCACTTTCGCTCACAGACACCGCGGTGGGGTTGGACACGATCGTGGCATCTCGCCCGTTGCCCGAAGAGTCGGTCGCCGTTGCGCCGCCGGTCTCGTCGAATGCGTAGTGTGCCACATCGCCGGTACCGGCGTGGCCAGAGGCGAGCGCCGCGACCTCCGAGGCGCTTAGCGCGCGGCTGTAGACGTTGAAGTCATCCACCTTCGCGTTCAGGTACGGGTCGGCGCCGTACTCCGACCGACCGATCCAGTTCTGCGTCGTGGAGCCGAGGTCGCTGGGGTGCAGCGTGATGTTCGAGTTAGTGCCGACCGGCTGGCCATTCACGTACAGGGTGCCGGTCGTACCGGAGACCGTCACCGTGACTGGCGACCAAGTGTTCAGGGGCAGCGTGCTGCTGCTCTTGATCTGCTGCTCGCCACCAGCCGAATTCGTGGTGATTGCGAACCGGACGCCCGTCCCATCGTTGGCCGTCAGGAACATGTAGTCCTTGGTTCCGGTGCCGAAGTCGAACAGGCGGGTCCAGGTGGTGTTTTGCGAGGGGTTGACCCAGGCTGACACGGTGAAGTCGCCCTTCACTCCGCTCACGATGCCTGTGGGCAGGCTGACGTACTCGTTGTTCCCGCACAGGGCCACCGCGTTGCCGAGCTTGCCCGTGACGCGCGCGCCGGTCGCGGTGCAGGCCGAGGTGACTGCCCCATCCGTCCACTGGACCACGTTGGCGCCCGAGGACGTGCTCCGGTCGGCAACCCCGAGGACGAGACCGCTGTTGTCGTTTGCGATCAGGTAATGACCGGCGCCGTCTGGGATCAGCTCCCACAACTCGTTCGTCGCACCCGTGTTTCCCCAGATCAACGCGTTCGCGCCGTTCTGCGTCGAGCTATCGCTCACGCCGAGCAGGAGACCGCTAACCTGGTTGACGATTTTGTACAGCCCGGAACCCGCGTCCCTGATCGACCACAGCTGGGTCTTGCCGCCCGCCGTTGTGCTCTGATCAACCAGCGCGCCCTGGGAGGTCGCCCCGCCGGTCGTGTCCATGGCCAGGCCGCTGTTCACGTTCGTGATGCGATACGTGCCGGCCAGGCTCGTGAGGCTTCCGCGGTGCGGCGTGATCACGAGGTGATACCCGTTGGCGGGGTTCATTGCGACCGGGACGGTGATCGAGCCCTTCTTGGCGACGTACATCGTGTCCGAGATGGTGATGGGACCGTCGACGGCATTGGTGCGCCCTCGGGACGGCGTGTACTCGAGCTTGACGTCAACCGCAGCGCCGGTCTTCACGGAGTCGAGGCCGTCGATGGTCACCGCCGATGCGCCGGAGCCGCCTCCGAAGATCGCATCGAGTTGCTTCCTGTCGGCGCTAACCGACGCCGCACCGTCGATGCCGGTTTGCGCGGGTGGCGTCGTGGCGACCATATTGCCGCTCATGTCGCCGTACCACTTGTACAGCCAGTAGGAGCCGTTCGGCGAGCCGCCCGTGTCGGTGAGTGTGTCACCGAGCGTGCCGTAGTGGTTCCAGAAGGCCATCTCGGCATCGTGGACGCCCCCTCGCTCGAACTTGGCGATGTAGCCGACCATGGAACCCGGTACGCCCACCTCGGTCGGTGTGGCGTACTCCTCGATCGCGATCGGCAGCGGGCTGATCCCCAGGCTCGATTCGAGGTTGCGGTAGGCGGCGACGTCGTCCGCAATGCGGGCCTGCCCGCTCAACTCATGCCAACTGATGATATTCGGGACAGTGTTGGTGGCGATGGCGTTCTGGAGGAACGCCTTCATCTCGTCGAGGTTGAAGATGGAGTAGCTCGGGCCCTGGATAGGCGTCGTCGCGTCCTTCGAGCGGATCTCCTTATAGGTTCGTGCCCAGCCGTCGTTGAAGCTACCGGCCTTGGAGGCCACCCACGTCCAGTCTGGCTCGTTCCAGATTTCGTACGCGGCGATGTTGGTCGCGTGTGACGCCTGCACCGAGGCGATCTGGGTGTCGACGGCCTTCAGCCAGTCGG
>JADGOX010000019.1 GCA_017882745.1 Mycobacteriaceae bacterium
GTGGGGCAGGTCGGACTTGAACCGACGGCTGGCGGATTATGAGTCCGCTGCTCTAACCAACTGAGCTACTGCCCCGTGCGGCGGATTCCCGCTGGTGAACCTGAAGAAATGCTCCCCCGACTGGACTCGAACCAGTAACCTGCCGATTAACAGTCGGCTGCTCTGCCAATTGAGCTACAGGGGACCGCGACCGCCTCATCTGTTGCATTGAGGCGACGGATGGGAAGCCTAGCGCACGGTGTCCGAGGGGTTCCACCCCGGCACCCTCCCCACGCCCGCGCGGCTACCCTTCGGGAGGTACGGCAAGATGGAGCCAGGAACACAAACCCGGGAAAGGGTGCATGACGGATGATCGGTCTTGTGATCGTGGGCGCCACCAGCTACGTCATGGGCACGAAGGCGGGGCACAGGCGCTACGAGCAGATCAGCCGAAACTACCGGCGGATCGCGGACAGCCCCACCACCAAGAAGCTCGCCGGAGTGGCGCGGGAACGCCTTGTGGAGGTGCTGAGCACCCAGCGCAAGCTGCCGCCCATCGAACTGCAGCCGATCGACGCCGAGCAGACGGTGTACGTACCGCGCCGCTAGATTGCCTGCGCCACTACGAAAATGCGGCGGAACGGCATCCACGCGCCACCTTCCGCCTCACCATCCAGCGTGGTCTCCGGGTGCGCCTCTCGTAGCCGCGGTGCGAGCTCCGCAGCGAAGCGCGTCCAGTCGACGTCATTCAGCGTGGCACGAACCGGCCGCAGTGCACTGCCACTGATCCATTGCAGCACTGGGTCTCGGCCGGGGAGCCGCTGGATGTAGGTGCTCTCCCAGACATCGACCGTGCACCCGAGCGCCGCCAGTCGCTCCGCGTAGACCTGTGGCTCGTGCACCGTCTCGGGACCCCTCAGCACGCCATCCAGCTGGGCACGCCACTGTGGCTCCGCGGCGAGTTCGCGGGTGAGCGCATGCGATGGAGCGCCGAAGTTGCCCGGCACCTGTACCGCCAGCCAGGCGCCTGCGGCCATCGTCTCCGCCCAGCGCGTCATCACCTCGACGTGGTCAGGTACCCACTGCAGCACCGCGTTGCACATGATGACGTCGACATCGGCACCCGGACGCCATTCGGTGACATCTCCCAGAGACGCCTTCACCCCGCGCTCTCGTGCCGCTGACACCATCTCCGGCGAGGAGTCGAAGGCCTCCACCACAGCAGAGGGCCACCGCAACGCCAGTACTGATGTCAGCGTGCCCGGCCCGCAACCGACGTCAACCACGCGTCGGGGATATTCGGCACCTACCCGCTCGAGCAGCTCGTGAAAGGGTCGCTCCCGGTGATCAGCGAAGCGCAGGTACTGCGCGGCGTCCCACATCAGCTCAGTCCTCTCATCAGAATCCGCTGGGCAGGTGGTCGGCCACCGCTGCGGCGACGTCCGCCACCACGTCCGCATCGGTCCCCGGGTCCGCGCGTACCTGCAGCACGATGCCGTCGACGCCGGGGATCTTGCGCTGGACGAACCAGGCGCCGCCGCCGGGAAGATCACGATGATAGGCGGAGCGGATGCTCGCGGTGACCCGAGCCTGCACCACCTCCGGCAAGCGCCTCGGCTCAGACAACAGGTAGCTGCGTCGCTCCACGTCTGCCAGCAGCACAGCGGTGCTCGCGTGCCCGGTCTCCTCGGCGACGACCAGCGTGAGGGTGCTGCCCTTCCAGCCCGCCTTGCTGATGAGGTGCCACGGCACACGGGCCGGCCCGCTGGCCCCCGGCGTCCACAGCCCCAGCCGGGTGGCCACAAGATGGCCCTCGCGCAGCTGGGCCACCGCAAGCACGTCCTCCTGCGGCGCAAGCGCACCCACGGCACCCGCAGGTACTGGCACCCGGCGCAGCAAGCGGTCGACGAGACTCATCCGACGCCTTGGGCGCCGTCGGTCTGCTCCCGTAAGCCTCGTCGGTACTGCTCGAGGGCGACGAGGTCACCGAAGAGTGCGTGATACTCCTCGGGGTCCTCTGCCGGCGAGATACGTTGCAGCTTCGACTTGAGCTCGGCCACCTGCTTGCCCACCCACACTTCCTGCAGGCTGGAAAGCACACTGGCGACATAGCGGGCGTCTTCGCTGGAGGTCGACTTGAGCGGCTCGACGGACAGCTCGGTGAGCAAGGAGCGCACCGAAGCCGTGGAGATCTTGGCGGCGACAGCTTCCATCCACGCCGCACCGCCGAGCCCGGCCGCCACCCCACCCGCGTCGCGGATCGCCGCGTGCAACGCAAGGTACGCGGGGTGGTCGAAGGTCTCCTCCGGCAGCGAGTCGAACACCGGCCCTGCGACAGCCGGCAGCTGCAGCGCAGCCTTGAGGGCCTCACGTTGCGGCCACAGCCGCGGGTCCGCCGGGTTGGGGCGTGGGGGGCCCGTCGGTGCGGACACCGCCACCACCGGGCGAGCCCGCCTGGCCCCCCGCGGGCCTGACCGCTCCCCCGCGCTCTCACGCACACGGCGGAGCACCGCGGCGGTCTCATCCCAGCCGACCCACCCGGCCAGCTGCCGGGCGTACTCGTCGCGCAGAGCGACATCCTTGATGCGGGCCACCACCGGCACCGTCCGGCGCAAGGCCTCGACGCGCCCCTCGGCTGTTTCGAGGTCATGCTCGGCGAGCAGTGCACGCACGGCGAAGGCGAACATCGGGGTCCGCCGGGCCACCAGATCCCTCACTGCGGCGTCGCCCGACTTCTGCCGCAGCTCGCAGGGGTCCATGCCGTCCGGCGCGACCGCAATGTACGTCTGTGCCGCAAACTTCTGGTCGCTGTCAAAGGCTTTCAGCGCCGCCGCCTGCCCGGCCGAGTCACCGTCGAAGGTGTAGATCACCTCACCACGGAAGTACGAGTCGTCCATCAGCAGCCGGCGAAGCACCTCCATGTGCTCCTCACCGAACGCGGTGCCGCACGTCGCCACGGCGGTGGTCACCCCGGCGAGGTGCATCGCCATCACGTCCGTGTAGCCCTCGACGATGACTGCCTGGTGACGCTTGGAGATCTCACGCTTGGCCAGGTCCAGGCCGAACAAGACCTGCGACTTCTTGTACAGCATCGTGTCGGAGGTGTTCACGTACTTGGCTTCCAGGGGGTCGTCGTCGAAGAGCCGGCGGGCGCCGAAACCCACCACGTCACCGCCGAGGTTGCGCAGTGGCCACAGCAGCCGGCGGCGGAAGCGGTCGATCGGCCCGCGCTTTCCCTCCCACGACAACCCGGCGTCGATCAGCTCTTTCGCCTCGAAGCCCTTGCCGAGCAGGACCTTGGTCAGGGTGTCCCAGCCGCCCGGGGCGTATCCACAGCCAAAGGTGGCCGCCACCGCCGTGTCGAAATTCCGCTCGGCCAAGTAGTTTCTGGCCGCCTCGGCGTCGGGCTCACGCAGCCGCGCGGCGTAGAACTCCTGGGCTGCTGCGTTGGCCGCCACCAGCCGGGCACGCGAGCCGCGGTCGCGTTGCACCGTGGTGCCGCCACCTTCGTAGGTGATCTTGTAACCGACCCGGTCGGCAAGCCGCTCCACCGTCTCCACGAAGCTGAGGTGCTCGACGGCCTGGATGAAGCTGATGGTGTCGCCACCTTCGCCGCAGCCGAAGCAATGGTAGGTGCCGTGCTCCGGGCGGACGTGGAAAGAGGGCGACTTCTCGTCGTGAAAAGGGCACAGGCCCTTCAGTGAGCTGCCCGACTGCTTGAGCGCGACATAGTCACCGACGATGTCCTCGATCCGGGTGCGCTCACGGATCTCTGCGATGTCACGTTCAGAGATTCGGCCTGCCACCCCCCGAGTCTAGGCGGCGCCACGGCTGCATCGTTGTGGGGCAGACTGAGCGGTTGGGGGTCCGCAAACTGCCATCTGTTGCGCGACCGCCGTCACTGGCACTATGGCGGCATGCGCGGACTCATGCAGGACTATCCCCTCACCCTTGACTCCATCTTCCTCCGGGCGGAGACGCTCTACGCCGACCGTGCACTGATGAGCGCGGGACCTGTCCCGGTGCGGACCACCTACGGGCAGTGGGCGGAACGCACCCGGCGCCTCGGTGGGCTGCTGGACACGCTCGGGATCAGCTCCGACGGCCGCGTCGCCACCTTCGCGTGGAACTCCACTCGCCACCTGGAGCTGTATTTCGCCGCACCCTGCACCGGCCGCGTGCTGCACACCCTCAACATTCGACTGTTTCCCGAACAGCTCGCCTACGTCGCCAACCACGCGGGCGACGAAGTGGTGTTCGTCGACCGCTCGCTGCTGGGCATGCTGGCGCCGCTGCTGCCCTCGATACCGTCCATCACCCATGTGGTGGTGATGGACGACGGCGCCGGACCGGAGCCTTCGGACCTCACCATCACCACCGCGGAGGTGTACGACTACGAAGAGCTGCTGGCCCAATGCGAGCCAGTGGAGTTCCACACCACGGACGAGTACCAGGCCGCGGCCATGTGTTACACCAGCGGCACGACCGGAAACCCCAAAGGCGTGGTGTACTCCCACCGCTCGACGTGGCTGCACTCGATGGCCGCCATCACCACCGCCGGGCTCGGCTGCTCAGAGTCGGATGTGATCCTGCCGATCGTGCCCATGTTCCACGCCAATGCCTGGGGCCTGGCGCACGCCGCACCGATGTGCGGAGCAGGACTGGTGTTCCCCGGCTCGGACATGTCCCCACAGGGATTGCTGACGCTCATGGTCAACGAGAAGGTGACGGTCGCGGCCGGGGTGCCCACCATCTGGGCCGGCATCCGCCCCTTGCTCGAGGGCGCCGATCTGTCCCATCTGCGGGCAGTGGTCTGCGGTGGTTCGGCTGTCCCACAGTCTCTTTCCGAGTTCTACCGTGAAACCCTCGGCATCCCGATCCTGCAGGCATGGGGTATGACCGAGACCCATCCGCTGGCCACCGTCGCCCACCTTTCATCCCGCGACGCGAACCTCTCCGAGCAGGACGCGGCGGCGCGGCGCGCACGCCAGGGCGGACCGGTGCCCGGCATGGAGGTCCGAATCGTCGAGCCAGACACGACCGAAGCGCTGCCCTGGGACGACGAGGCAACGGGTGAGCTCCAGGTGCGCAGTCCCTGGGCTGCCTCCGACTACTACGACCCGGATCCCGGTGTCGAGCTGAGCACCCCCGACGGCTGGATGAAGACGGGCGACGTCGCAGCCATCGATGCCTTCGGCAGTGTGCGGCTCGTCGACCGCACCAAGGACCTCGTGAAGTCCGGTGGTGAGTGGATCAGTTCCGTCGAGCTGGAGAACGAGATCATGGCGCACCCAGGCGTGGCCGAGGCTGCGGTGATCGGGGTGCCGCACCCCAAGTGGGACGAGCGCCCCATCGCCTGCGTGGTCCGCGCAGAAAGCTCCACGGTGACCGCTGAGGAGCTGATGGAGTACCTGCGCTCGCGGGTGGCCAAGTGGTGGCTGCCGGACGCGATCGAGTTCATCGACGAAATACCCAAGACCAGCGTGGGGAAGTTCTCCAAGAAAGACCTCCGCATGCGGTTCACGGACTACGTCCTGCCGAGCTGAACGCTCACATTCGCTCCAGACGCCCCTCGGTACACGAGGCGATCTGATCCACCACGACCCGAAGGCGCGCCGCGTCATCAGGTGCGCGGCGCCAGTGGTCGGCAAACAACGGGTCCAGGGCTGCCTCCCCGACTGCCAACAGCTTGGCGGCCACGGCATGGACCCGTTCGCGCTGACGTTCCTGCTCCGCCAGGTGTGCGCGGTCGGACATCACGTAGCGCAGCGCCATCGCTTTGAGCACGGCCACCTCCGCGGCGACGAAGGGCGGCACCACCAGCCCGGCGGCGTAGCGGCACAGCGGGCCCTGACCGGCGACGGCCCGGGTGCCGCCGACCGCTGCCGAGGCAAAGCGTCCCACCAGTTCGCTGGTCAGCCGCTTCAGGGCCACCGACGCCGTCAGACTGCCGTCGTAGGGGCCCACCGCAGCAACGACCGGAAGCGCGGCGAGGCCCGTCGCCGCCTCGACGAGCATCCCCACGTCATCGAAACGGACGAATCGGCGAGCCAACTCGGCCAGGGCACCGCGCTCCTCGGCCACACCGAGGGAGCGCAGGTCTATCCGTCCAGCGAGAATGCCGTCCTCCACGTCGTGCACCGAGTACGCGACGTCGTCGGCCCAATCCATCACCTGCGCCTCGAGGCACTGTCGATCGGGAGGTGCCCCTGCACGTAGCCAGTCCAGCGCGGGTCTGTCGTCCTCGTAGGCACCGAACTTCACCTGACCGACACGCCGGCACCACGGGTACTTGCTGGCCGCGTCGAGCGTGGCCCTGGTGAGGTTCAGCCCCGCACTGCGCCCGTGCTCGTCGAGCACCTTCGGCTCGAGCCTCGTCAGGATGCGCAGGTTCTGCGCATTGCCCTCGAACCCACCGCAGTCGGCAGCGACCTCATTCAGTGCGCTCTCGCCGTTGTGCCCGTACGGCGGGTGTCCGATGTCGTGCGCCAGACCCGCGGCGTCGACCAGATCGGGATCACAGCCCAGCTCGTCGGCGATACCTCGTCCGATCTGCGCGACCTCCAGCGAGTGGGTGAGCCTGGTTCGCGGCGTGTCGCCATCACGCGGGCCGACGACCTGGGTTTTGTCCGCAAGCCTGCGCAGGGCGGCCGAGTGCAGCACCCGGGCGCGGTCACGTGCGAAGTCGGAGCGGTGCCCCGGTCCGGTGCCGGGCACCGCTGCCGTCTTGGGCGGCTCGAGCACGCCGCGCTCCAGCGCGTGCTCGTCGTAGGACTGTGCAGGACGCACAGACTAGCCGCGAGCCGAAGAGGTGTCGGAGAACGCCGTCGTCGCGTGCGTCAGCCGGTAGTACAGCAGCGCACCCGTCTCACGGAAGATCCCGTGAGCCTGGCTCGCCCTGGTGGTCACCGCCGGCCCCTGGTGGGTCGGCGAGGTGCGGGCGTCGAGCCCCTGGTCATCGGCCATTGCCCTGGTGCGCAGCGAGTGCCACGGGTCGCTGACCAGAACCACGCTGTTCAGCCCCAGGCTGTCCATCTTCTGGGCCACCGCCTTGATGCTCAGGAGCGTGTCCGAACCTTCCTCGATGGCGATGATCGCACTGGCGGGAACGCCCTCGTTGATGAGGTATTCGCGGCCTGATGCAGCCTCGGTGTACTCATCCCCGGGCTGCTTGCCGCCCACGGTGATCACCCTCGGTGCCACCCCCGCTTCGTACAGCGCTCGCGCGTGCTCCAAGCGAGCGGCGAACACCGAGGACGGCGTGCCGTCGTACTGGGCGGCACCAAGAACGAGCATGGCGTCGGCGGAGGCGCGGTTGTCATCCCTCGCGACCTGCCACACGCGGATCGCTGTGCCCCCGACGAGCACGAGTGCCATCAGAACAGCACCCAGGACCAGTCGTACTGTCCAGCGCCTCAAGCCCGAGCGTTGCCGTGTCACGCCCCAATCCTGCCAGTGCTTGCTCCCAGCGCCGTCGGCGCTCGCCCTGTTCGCCACGCGATGATCTCGGCGACCACCGACACGGCTGTCTCCGCGGGCGTGCGCGCACCCAGATCGAGCCCCACCGGCCCGTGGATCTGGGCGAGCTCAGCTTCAGTGGCACCCGCTGCCCGCAACCTCTCCCGCCGATCAGCCTGGGTGTGCCGCGCTCCCAGTGCACCTGCGAACCCCCGGCCGCGCGCACAGCGCAGCAGGGCACCGTCGAAGGCCGGATCGTGGTCCAACAGCACGATTGCGTCGGCGGCCGTCAGGGTGGCAACGGCCTGCTCGGTCTCGGCCACCTCGGTGGTGGTGCGCACCGACCAGCCCAGCAACGCAGCTTGCCGGCTGAGCGCGTCGTTCAGCGCTCCAGCTCCGATGAGAAGGAGTTCCGTCTCCGGCACCCACACGTCGATCAGACCCTGCCCGGCACCCAGCTCAACGACGGCCGAGCGGCTGACCCCGGCTCGCATCAGCTGCCTGCTCCGCTCCACCGCCTGCTGGGTCAGATCCTCGCCCAGGTCACCGGACACCTGCTCAGCCCCGGCTCCAGCAACAACGAGAACGCCGTCAGAGCAGGACACCAAGGCCACCGGATGTCCACCGAGGAAGCCCTCGCCGAGCAGCGCTGCCTGAGCCGAGGGTAAGAGATGTGCGAATACCGTCGCCGAACCGGCACAGGCCAGCCCGACGTCGAGGGCCTCGGGACCACTCACCGCAATCTCGGCAGTGTGCGACGGTTCACCGCCTCCTTCGAGCACCCGCTGAGCCAACTGCTGTGCCAGCGCGTCAGCCGCCCCGCCCAGGAGGCCGCCGTGCGCGGTGACGCCGTCAGTGAGCATCAACTGGGCCGGCGCGGTCACGCCAAGGCCGTGCTGCTCGGTGAGCCGCACCGCGCACACCGGGGTATCCGCGCGTCGCCAGCGTGTGAGTGCCACGCCGAGGTCCTCAAGTCCAGCCATGCCATCCATGTTGCCCTAAAGCGTGTCGAACCCCCGACAAGGTAGTTCGCCACGCCCTAGGATTCAGCGGTGAATCCCCTGGCAGCGTTTGCGCGATTCCTCGGGGCCAGACCGTGGATGATGAAGTTCGCGCCGGTGATCCCGTGGGTCGAGCGCTTCCTCGCGTGGCTCACCGGTGGTCGCCTCAGCCTGCTGCGGGTCGCCAGACTGCCGGGGGTGCAGTTGACCGTCCTCGGCCGCAAGAGCGGTGTGCCGCGCACCACCTACCTGCTTTGCGTGCCCTACGGCAATGGCTGCATCGTCAACGGATCGAACTGGGGACGCCCAAATCACCCGGCGTGGACGGCCAACCTGATGGCCGCGGAGACGGCTGAGGTGGTCTATGACGGCAGCACGCTCACAGTCAGAGCCCGCCAGATCACCGGCCCCGAACGGGCCCAGCTATGGCAGGAACTCGTACGGGTGTGGCCGGGGTACGAGATGGAGCACCAATTCTCCGGACGCGAGTCGCGGATGTTCCTACTGGAACCAATGGCCGGCGACGCTGGCTAGCAGCCGATGAGCCGAGTCGCCAGGTAGCTCTCCACCTGGTCCAGTGCCACGCGCTCCTGAGCCATCGAATCGCGCTCGCGCACGGTGATCGCATGGTCGTCGAGGGTGTCGAAGTCAACGGTGAGACAGAACGGGGTACCGATCTCGTCCTGACGGCGGTAGCGGCGGCCGATCGCACCGGCGTCGTCGAACTCCACGTTCCAGTGCTCACGCAGACGCGCAGCCAGCTCCTTCGCCTTGGGCGTCAGGTCGGCGTTGCGGCTCAGCGGCAGCACCGCGGCCTTCACAGGCGCAAGGCGGCGGTCGAGCTTGAGCACCACCCGTTTGTCCACGCCCCCCTTGGCGTTGGGCGCCTCGTCCTCGGTGTACGCGTCCAAGAGGAAGGCCATCATCGCTCGGCCCACTCCGGCCGCCGGCTCAATGACGTAAGGGGTGTAGCGAGTGCCGCTCGCCTGCTCGAAGTAGTCCAGCGCGGTACCCGAAGCCTCGGAGTGCGTGCGCAGGTCGAAGTCGGTGCGGTTGGCCACACCCTCCAGCTCCCCCCATTCGCTGCCGCCGAACTGGAACCGGTACTCGATGTCCGCGGTGCGGGTGGAGTAGTGCGACAGCTTCTCCTTGGGGTGCTCGAAGTGCCGCAGGTTGTCGGGGTCGATGCCGAGGTCGGTGTACCACGCGGTGCGCTCGTCAAGCCAGTACTGGTGCCATTGCTCGTCGGTACCCGGCTCGACGAAGAACTCCATCTCCATCTGCTCGAACTCACGGGTGCGGAAGATGAAGTTTCCCGGGGTGATCTCGTTACGGAAGCTCTTGCCGATCTGGCCGATACCGAAGGGGGGCTTGCGGCGTGAGGAGGTCAGCACGTTGGCGAAATTGATGAAGATGCCCTGCGCCGTCTCCGGACGGAGGTACGCCATGCCCTCCTCGGTCTCGACGGGGCCGAGGTGGGTCTTGAGCAGTCCGGAGAACGCCCTCGGCTCCGTCCACTCACCGCGAGTGCCGCAGTTGACGCAGACGATGTCCGCCATGCCGTTCTCCGGCACACGGCCCTTCTTCTCCTCGAACTCCTCGAGCAGGTGGTCCTCACGAAAACGCTTGTGGCAGCTCCGGCACTCGACCAGCGGGTCGGAGAAGGTCGCAACGTGACCGGAAGCCTCCCAGACCTGGCGCGGCAGGATCACCGAGGAGTCCAGGCCGACCACATCGTCTCGACGGGTCACAACCGCCTTCCACCACTGGCGCTTGATGTTCTCCTTCAGCTCGACACCCAGCGGGCCGTAGTCCCAGGCTGAACGCGTGCCGCCGTAGATTTCGCCACAGGGGTAGACGAAGCCCCTACGCTTGCAGAGGCTGACGACGGTATCGAGCGGGGAGGACTTGGCGGCCACTGAGATGAGCTCCATACAGGTTTCGGCGGGGATCGGAGTGACTCCAGCCTATCCGGCGTCACAGGGTCACGCGTGCGGCAACCCACGCTTGCCATCCCTACGATGGAGCTGTCCCGTGCTCCATCCCACGACGTCGGAGGCATCAGTGATCATCGAGGCTGACACAGCGCCGCATGACGCGCACCGTGTGGTCGTGGGCGCTCCGTCGCCAAACGCGCCGCCACCCAAACAGATCCTCGCCGCCGCCAACGACTTGCTGCGAGCGCTCGCCGCCCCGGTGCGGATCGCCATCGTGCTGCAGCTGCGGGTGTCCGATCGTTGTGTGCACGAGCTGGTTACCGCGCTCGGCGTGTCCCAGCCACTGATCAGCCAACACTTGCGGGTACTGAAGGATGCGGGCGTGGTGCGGGGCGATCGCAACGGCCGGGAGGTGTTGTACCGCTTGGTGGACGAGCATCTTTCGCACATCGTCATCGATGCCGTCACGCATGCAGAAGAATGCAGCACAGAGGAAGGGTGACCAAGATGGTTCACACCGCCAATGAGACCTCCCGACCACTGGTTGCGGGCGTGCGCTCCACCAGGCAGCGCAGCGCGATCTCCGGCTTGCTCGACGATACCGAGGACTTTCGCTCCGCCCAGGACCTGCACGAGGAGCTGCGCCGCCGAGGAGAGGGAATCGGGCTCACCACCGTCTACCGGACCTTGCAGGCCTTGGCCGACACCGGTTCCGTCGACGTGTTGCGCACCGACAGCGGCGAGTCGGTCTACCGCCGGTGCTCTTCCGGGCATCACCACCACCTGGTGTGCCGCGACTGCGGGGCGACGGTGGAAGTTGAGGGCCCAGCGGTAGAACGCTGGGCCCAGACCGTTGCCGCCGAGCACGGATTCACCGAGGTGAGTCACACCGTCGAGGTGTTCGGCACCTGCCAGTCCTGCGGGAGCTAGCTCAGCCTGACTCGGGCTGGACGACACAGCCGGGCTCGGGCTGCGAGTCTCAGCTGATCATCGCCTGCAGCTCGGTACGGGTGTGCGACGCGGAGGAAAGCACAAGGAGCAGCAGCATGCCCAGTGCTTCGCTGTCCAGGCCGGCAGCGGGAAAGACATAGCGCAGGGTCACGTCGGCCCGCTTGCCGTCGTCAAGCAGGCCGATACCGCCGAACTGCACATTGGCCCCCATTCGGGCCACGGCGCCGTCCAGCTCTGCCGTCCGGTCGAGGTCCCACAGCAGCACACACGTGACCGAGAGCACGGCCAGGCCCTCAGCCAGCTGGCTCGACTGCACCGCACACGGCACCTCGGCGTGCATGAACGCCAACGCTCCGTCGGGATCGACGAGAACGTCCACGTAGCGCTCGAGCGCGGTGTGTGCTGCTGCGAGCATCTCCTCGGCGTTCACCGGTGTCCGCCCGTGGACTCGTCAGTGGGTGCATCGGCGGGAAGGTCGGGGACTCCGCCGAAGCGCCTGTCCCGCGAGGCGTACTCCACGCATGCCGCCCACAGGTCGCGACGGTCGAAGTCCGGAAACAGCGTGTTCTGGAACACGAGTTCCGCATAAGCGGACTGCCACAGCAAGAAGTTCGAGGTGCGCAGCTCACCTGAGGGACGCAGGAACAAGTCGACGTCGGGCATGCCCGGCTCGTCCAGGTATCGCGCCAGCATCTTCTCGTCCACCCTCTCCGGGTTGATCTTCCCTGCCGCCGCAAGACGTGCGATCTCCTTTGCCGCATCGGCGATCTCAGCACGCCCGCCGTAGTTCACGCACATGGTCAATGTCATCACCGTGTTTCCCGCTGTGAGTTCTTCAGCGACCTCCAGCTCTCGGATCACGCTGCGCCACAACCGGGGCCGGCGTCCCGCCCAACGCACACGCACACCCAGCTCGTTCATCTCGTCACGCCTGCGCCGAATCACGTCGCGGTTGAACCCCATCAGGAAGCGCACCTCGTCGGGACTGCGTCGCCAGTTCTCCGTGGAGAATGCATACGCCGACAAGTTCTCGACGCCCAGCTCTATGCAGCCGCACACCACGTCCATGAGCACTGCCTCGCCACGTTCGTGACCGGCAGTACGCGGCAAGCCTCGCTCCTGCGCCCAGCGACCGTTGCCGTCCATCACCAACGCGACGTGCCGAGGAATCAGCTCTGGCTGCAGCTTCGGTGGGCGCGCCCCAGAAGGATGCGGGTCAGGGGGGCGGACCGGGCGATCACCCGGAGTGGACGGACGTCGACGAGGGATCACGGTCATCATCCTGCCGGACTGCCCCGGCAAGATCGTGAGTGAGGTGTGGTCTGCTCCGCTCGATGAGCGGCAGGGTTCGCAACTGACGTTCGAGGTGCCACTGCAGATGGGCGGCGACCAGCCCGCTCGCCTGCCCCCGG
Source organism: Mycobacteriaceae bacterium (assembly GCA_017882745.1). Taxonomy (GTDB): domain Bacteria; phylum Actinomycetota; class Actinomycetes; order Mycobacteriales; family Mycobacteriaceae; genus X156. The sequence goes on from JADGOX010000019.1 coordinate 12,739, forward strand.
ACGGAGCCCGGGACGTCCTCCGTCGCCGACCACTCGCCGTGCAACAGCGCGTGCATCAGCTCCAGCACCGCGGGGGCGGGCGTCGCGGCACCCGCAGGGCGGCACTGCACACACACCACGCCTCCCGCAGCTACGTGGAAGGCACGATGCGGACCCAGGGCTCCACAGCGCGCACATTCAGACAGGGCTGGCTCCCACCCGGCAAAAGCCATGGCCCGCAACAGGAACGCATCAAGCACGAGTTCCGAGGCCCGCTCCCCTGAGGCCAGCGCGCGCAATGCCCCCACGGTGAGCAGGTGCAGGCGCAGCACCGGCGCCCGCTCCTCGCTGGCCAGGCGTTCCGCAGTCTCCAGGACCGCGCAGGCAGTGGTGTAGCGGCCGTAGTCGCCGACGAGGTCCCCGCTGAACGCGTCGACGGTCTGCACCTGGGTGACGATATCCAGGTTGCGGCCGGGATAGAGCTGGACGTCGATGTGTTCGAACGGCTCGAGCCGCGCACCGAACTTCGACCGGGTGCGGCGCACTCCCTTGGCCACCGCGCGGACCACGCCGTGCTGGCGGGTCAGCAAGGTGACGATGCGGTCTGCCTCGCCCAGCTTGTGCAGGCGGAGCACGACGGCGTGGTCACGGTAGAGCCTCACGTGCTCATCGTCGCACTTCTCGGCTCAGACGTGCAGCGCTTGGAACGGTGCCCACGGCAGGTTGCGGACGACGAACCACACCAGCACCACGGGCAGAACCACCTTGGGGAGCCAGCTGATGTGCTGCCAGGAACGCACCGGACGCTTGCGGGCCAGGCCAAGCACCCACGCCCCGTAACCCCACACCATCATTCCCACGGCAATGATGGACAGCGCGTTGTAGTGCACCGCTGCCCCCACGTCGCCGTGCAGCAGGGAGTACACCATCCGCATGCCACCACACCCGGGGCAGTCGATACCGAACAGGGCTTTGGTCGGACAGACCGGCAAGATTCCACCGGGCGTGGTGGGATCGGCGAACCACAGTGTGGCGCAACCTACTACCGCGAGACCAGCCACCCCGACCGGTGCCCACCACTGCGACCGCGCACTCGTGCGCGGTCGCAGTGTGTGGCCAGTCAGTGTCAGAGCCATGTCACCAGGTGCTGGTACTGAAGTTGAAGCTGCCGAACGCGACGATCAGGACGATGTACGCCACAATCACGACCGCCCAACCGACGACCGAGTAGATCGCGAACTTCTTCGCGGCCTCTGCCGCAGCCCGCGCCTGGTCTGCCTGCCCCTGTGCCCACAAGGAGTTGACCTGTGTGGACTTCACGATGGACACGATGCCCAGCGGCAAGCAGCAGAGCACCGTGCTGAGGATTGCCCACAC
>JADGOX010000191.1 GCA_017882745.1 Mycobacteriaceae bacterium
AGCAAATTCAAAACTCACTGACACCCCAACACCCCACCAAAGCAGAATGTCAGAGCTAAATAAAATAACAATTGGCACTGACTTTCATCGGCACACTGTTGAGTTCTCAAAGAACACACGCACACCTAAATCAAATGGTCATAAGACCAGGATCTCCGGGGGCTTGTTCTGCTTTCCCCACCGTACACCCACAACGACGTTGTGTTTGACCAAGCGGGAGTCCGTTCTGGCGTCCGACCTCGTTACCGTCGTGGTGACCGGTTCGGCGTCCGCCTTGCTGACAAGGAGAAAGTTACGCAGTTCGGCGACCAGAGTCAAATCCCCTGCACAGCCACCCGTGGCCATCCCGTTGGCTACGGAATACCCGCTGGTCAGGGCCCGTTCACCATCCGGCCACCACTGCGCCAGGCGACCTTGCGAGGTCATCTCAGCTCAACTCCGGCCATGTGACGCCGACCACGTCGAACGACCAGCAGTCGGCCGTGCAAGAGGTCTTCGGTCCCCGGGGTCCAGTCGTCGGCGGTAATCCGCTGGTTGTTCACCGACGCGCCACCCTCCTTGACGGCCCTGCGGGCAGCTCCACGGCTCTCACACAGCCCCGTGGCCACCAAGAGATCCACGATCGTGGGCCGATCGGCAACTGGAAGCTGCACCAGAGACGTCTCCGCCAGCGCAGCGGTCAGGGTCGACTCGTCCAGCTCACGGATCTCTCCCCTGCCGAACAGCGCCTGACTGGCCAGCTCCACCGCCGTGGTCTGTGCCCGGCCGTGCACCAGCGTCGTCAGCTCGGCGGCAAGCCGCCGTTGCGCCGCCCTCGCCTGTGGGCGCTCCTGTGTCGCCTGTTCGAGCTCGGCGAGCTCCTCGGCGTCAAGGAAGGTGAACCAGCGCAGGTAGCGCACCACGTCGGCGTCGGCGGTGTTCACGAAGTGCTGGTACCAGGCGTAGGGGCTGGTCAGCCCGGGATCGAGCCATAGGCTGCCGCCACCAGTGGACTTGCCGAACTTCGTCCCGTCCGCAGCGGTGACCAAGGGAACGGTGACGGCGTGCACGCTTGCCCCGGCTACTCGGCGCACCAGGTCCACTCCGGCGATGATGTTGCCCCACTGGTCGGATCCCCCCACCTGCAAGGAACAGCCGTATCGCTTGTTCAGCTGCAGGTAGTCATTGGCCTGCAGCAACATGTAGCTGAACTCCGTGTAGGACATGCCGTCGGACTCGAGTCGGCGCTTGACCGTCTCGCGACCCAGCATCACGTTCACCGAGAAGTGCTTACCGATGTCCCGCAGGAAGTCGGTCACGGACAGCTCCGCGGTCCAGGAGGCGTTGTCCTCGATGAGGGCACCGCTCGGCGTGGAGTCGAAGTCGACGAACCGTTCGAGTTGGCCACGGATGCTTGCCGCCCACTCCGCCACGGTCTCCACCGAGTGCATGCTCCGCTCACCGACGTCCCGCGGATCCCCGATCAGCCCCGTCGCCCCGCCCGCCAGCACGATCGGCCGGTGCCCCGCCCGCTGGAACCTGCGCAACGCCAGCAGCGGGACAAGGTGCCCGGCGTGCAAGCTCGGCGCCGTGGGATCGAACCCCGCGTAGACCGTCACCGGTCCCGCATCGAGGTCCCGTCGCAACGCGTCGAGGTCGGTGCTCTGCGCGAGTAGTCCACGCCATGTCAGCTCGTCGATGATGTGTTCAGCCACGGCGATGATCCTTCCGTACCCAGAAGCCGCGTACCGTTCCGGGAGTCCCCAGCCCGTGAAACACGGACCCATCTGAACACGAAGCGGTAGCCGGCAATGACAGTGACCGAAGAGGGCACAACCGAACAGACAGCGCCTGTCGAGGTCGACCCGACCGATCTTGCGACGTGCCTCCGTGTGCTCGGCGAGGTCCGCGCTCTGCCGACCGATCATCCCGATGCGGTCGCCATCCGCCGGGCCACAGCAGGTGTGTTCAAGGCGGTGAAGCACCGTCGACGCGCCGATAAGCGCGCTTCGGTCGCGGCCGCTGATCGTGCCGTCATCGCCGCGACCGCAACCGGTTCGCCCGATCGCATCGACGACGAGACCGAGGGGATCCCCTTGGCGCCCCGCGCGGGCGGAACGACCGCGGGCACCCTGCAGGTCGCCCGGTCCTGCTACATCTGCAAGACCAAGTACACGCGCGTCGACACCTTCTACCACCAGCTCTGCCCGGACTGCGCCGCGCTGAACCATGCGCGGCGTGAGGCCAGGACCGACCTCACCGGACGCCGCGCGCTGCTCACCGGGGGCCGGGCGAAGATCGGTATGTACATCGCACTGCGCCTGCTTCGGGACGGTGCGCACACCACCATCACCACGCGGTTCCCCAATGACGCCATTCGCAGGTTCACCGCGATGCCCGACAGCGCCGACTGGTTGCACCGACTGCGCATCGTCGGCATCGACCTGCGCGATCCTGCCCAGGTCGTAGCGCTGGCCGACACGGTGAGTGAGCAAGGTCCGCTCGACATTCTCATTAACAACGCGGCACAGACCGTGCGACGCTCACCAGGTTCCTACGCGCCGTTGACGGCCGCGGAGTCGGCCCCTCTGCCCCTGGGTCCGCTGCCCGAGTTGATCACATTCGACCACATCAGCGACGCCCATCCTGCTGCCTTGGCCGGTTCTCTGTCGCAGAACCCCAGTCCACACGCCCTCACCGCCCTCGCACTGACCGCGGGATCCGCGTCGCCGGCTCGGGTTGCCGACAACACCGCCATCGATGCCGGCGGGCTGGTACCTGACCTCCACTCGGTGAACAGCTGGACGCAGCGCGTGCACGAGGTGGACGCACTGGAACTGCTCGAGGTGCAGCTGTGCAACATGACGGCACCATTCATCCTCGTCAGTCGTCTGCGGCCGGCGATGGCCGCGTCGAGCGCACGCCGAAAGTACGTCGTCAACGTCTCCGCGATGGAAGGACAGTTCGGTCGGGCCTACAAGGGCCCCGGCCACCCACACACCAACATGGCAAAGGCCGCGTTGAACATGCTGACCCGGACCAGCGCGTCAGAGATGCTCACCGACGGAATCCTGATGACCGCGGTGGACACCGGCTGGATCACGGACGAGCGTCCGCACCCCACCAAGATGCGGCTCGCTGAAGAAGGCTTCCACGCACCTCTGGACCTCGTTGACGGTGCAGCGCGCGTCTATGACCCCATCATCCGGGGCGAGCAGGGCGAGGACATCCACGGTTGCTTCCTCAAGGACTACTCGCCGGCGGCCTGGTAGCGACCCCCTAGAGTTACTACCTGCAATCAACCCCACTGCCGAACTGGAACGGAGAGTCATGCGCTCCCCCAAGGACTTCTTCCGCCCCCTCGCCGTCGGCGCACCCGAACCGTTGCGGGAGATCCCGTTCCTCCCCTCTCGGATGATCCACTTCTTCGACCCCAGCAACGAGAAGATGGCGGCCAAGGTGCCCCAGCTCGCCGCGAAGGTGGACATCCTGCTGGGCAACCTCGAGGACGCCGTCAAGGCCGACAACAAGGTGGCGGCCCGCAACGGATTGGTGACCATCGGCAAGGCCAACGACTTCGGAGACACACAGCTGTGGACCCGGGTCAACAGCTTGGACTCTCCCTGGTTCCTTGATGACGTCACCACCCTGGTGACCGAGATCGGCGACAAGCTCGACGTCATCATGGTCCCCAAGGTCGAGGGCCCAGAGGATATTCACTACGTCGACCGCCTGCTCGCGCAGCTGGAGGCGAAGGCCCGCGTCCAGCGGCCGATCATGATCCACGCGCTGCTGGAGACCGCTCGCGGTGTGAACAACATCGAGGAGATCTGCGCGGCGAGCCCCCGCATGCAAGGGGTCTCCCTCGGACCAGCCGACCTGGCCGCCAACCGGCGGATGAAGACCACCCGTGTCGGCGGAGGCCACCCGGGCTACCTGGTGCGCCAGGACCCCACCGACGGCGACATCACCGGTGCACGTCCGGTGTACCAGCAGGATCTGTGGCACTACACAATCTCCCGGATGGTAGATGCCTGTGCTGCCAATGGAATCCTGCCGTTCTACGGACCGTTCGGCGACATCAAGGACGTCGTCGCGTGCGAGGACCAGTTCCGCAACGCCTTCCTCCTGGGCTGTGTCGGCGCCTGGAGCTTGCACCCGGTCCAGATCGACATCGCCAAGAAGGTCTTCTCCCCCGACCCTGCCGACGTGAAGCACGCTCAAGAGGTCATCGAGGCTATGGGTGACGGCACCGGAGCGGTGATGCTCGACGGCAAGATGGAGGACGACGCATCGGTGAAGCAGTGCAAGGTCATGGTTGACCTTGCCCACCAGCTCGCGGAGCGTGACCCCGAGCTCGGTGAGCTCTACGGCTTCACGAAGCACGAGGGCTGAGCCGATGCGTGAGCAGGTACCCCTGAGCCCGCGGCGATCCGTGCTGTATATGCCTGGCGCCAACGAGCGGGCACTGGAAAAAGCGAAGACGTTGCCGACCGATGCACTCATCCTCGACCTCGAGGACGCTGTCGCCCCTGACGCCAAGGTCGATGCCCGCGCGCGAGTGTGTACGGCCGCCAGCTCGGGCGAGTACGGCAAGCGTGAGGTGACCATCCGCGTCAACGGGATCGGAACCCGGTGGCACGAGGAAGACCTCCGAGCGGTCGCCAAGGCGGGGCCAGCCGCAGTGGTCGTCCCCAAGATCAACTCGGCAGCAGACGTGCGCACCATCGAGCGTGCGCTGGAGGCCGCGGGCGCCCCCGAGCACACCAAGATCTGGGCCATGGTCGAGACGCCGATCGCGATGCTGCATGCCGAGGAGATCGCCAGCTCGTCGGAGCGCTTGACCGTGCTGGTGATGGGGACGAACGACCTGGCCA
>JADGOX010000020.1 GCA_017882745.1 Mycobacteriaceae bacterium
CGCCTTTGCCGCCCTGTACAAGGAGCTGCGGCACGTCATCCACACAGGTACCGCGGTGCACGCTGACCCTCGTGACCGTGCTCTGCGGGTCACCGGGGCGGTCGCCCAAGACCGCACCGAGGCCGTCTTCACGATTGCGAGCGTGGCCACGCTGGTGGATTCCCTGCCCGAGCATGTACACCTGCACGGACTCGAGCCGGATCGGCGCTACCTGGTGCGGGTGCGTCACGAGATCGGCCAATCGAGGTTCGGTTCGCAGGTCCCCGGGTGGCTCTCCCAGGGCGAGGTCACCTTGCCCGGGTCGGTGCTGGGTACGGTCGGCCTCCAGATTCCGCCGCTGTGGCCGGCACAGGCCCTGGTGCTCCACCTGACTGCGGTGGAGGCAGGCTAGGGCGAATCACCGTCGGCAGGCTGGCTAGCCCTGATGCGCCATGTCGCGACGGAGGCCGGTGCGGAAAGCGGGTGGCCCGGTGGTACCCCGCTCGACGAGCATGGGAAGCTCTGCCTGCGCCGGACCCGGCGCCTTCTGGTGCAGCGTGGCCATCATCGTGTCGGCGACGAGGGCCCCGTACGCGTAAACGTCGTGGCTGAGCGCCGACATGGCAGCCAGCTGAGACTGGAAAGAGTCATCCCAGGCAATCAACGAGATGTCCCCCGGAACATCGACCCCCTTGGCGTTGAGCAGCTCCAGGCCGGCCAGGGCCATCACGTCGTTGTCATAGATGATCGCCGTGGCTCGGTCGTCGACATCCACGGCCAACAGTCGCGCCGTGGCGGCCACGCCGCCCTCCCTGCTGTAGTCGCCCGGCTCGACCGTCCCCGCCGCCCCATGGCGCCCGGCCGCGTCGTGAAACGCGCTGGTGCGTTCCTGAGTGTGCAGGAGGTCGTCCGGGCCGGTCACCCGGGCCAGCCGCCGGTGGCCCAGACCCACGAGATACTCCACGGCGTTCTCCATCACGGTGCGGTCATCGGTCCACACGCAGGCCAATCCGTGTGCAGCCTGCGGGTGGCCGACCACGACGGTGGGAACGCCCATCCGTTTGAGCAGGTCGAGCCGAGTGTCTGCGACGCGAATGTTGACCAGGATCACGCCGTCGACGAGCTTGCGATCGTGCCAGCGCCGGTAGGAAGCCACTTCCTCGTCGATACCGGGCTGCACCTGAAGCACGAGAGTCGCATCATGTGCCGCGAGAACACTCTCGGCACCTCGGATGAACTCCATGAAGAACGGCTCGATCCCGACCAGCCGTGCGGGGTGCCGCAGAATGACGCCGATCGAGGGCCCCCGGGAACCGGCGGGCCGAGGCGACCCACCGGGGATGCTGCCGGAGTGGGTCACGAGGGCGCGTCCTTCACGAAGTCATGGGCAACGACGAGGTCATTGGCACTGCGCAGCACCGTCTCGGCGCACAGACCGGCCGGATCTATCGCCACGGACTCGATGTGGAAGGTGTGGCTGTCTCCGGCCGTGAGGGTCACCATACCGCTGTCGACGCGCGCATCGGGGTGCAGCCGGTCAGCCAGCACCGTGAGATCCTTGACCAGCGCTGTTGCCGTCACCGTGAGCCCATACCCTTGGTCGGTGCGGGCGACGTGGGTGCTGGTCACCGCCTGCCTCGGGCGCAGTCGCAGAACGGTGTCCTCCACGAAGTACCAGAACGCGGGGGCGACGCCATCGGCATCGATCGCTGATATGCGCGCGGCCACATACTCCTGGTTCTGCCGGCCGGCAGCCAGGACGGCATCGTCAATCGCGATCGCACAGGCTTCGCGAGCAGCGACGTCAATCGTCAGCTCCTGTTCGGCGAGGACCTCGCCTCCTTCAGCTGTGCTCGCGCGTACCACGAGCACAGTGGCCTTCCAGGTTGTCGAGGATTCATTGTGCGCGATCAGGGTCGGCACTCCGTCGCGCGGCTGGATGGTGAGCAACCGGTCCGCGTAAACCCGGCGAAGCGTGTGCCACAGCGGCTTGCGGATGCCGCGCGCGTCCACCGCAGCCCACGACACGACGGGCCAGGAGTCGTTGAGCTGCCAGAGGATGGCACCACGGTTCAGCGGCGAAAGGCTCCGGAAGTGCTCGATGCCGAACCCGACGGCCCGAGCCTGGTTCAGCTGGGTGGCCCAGTGCCACTCGTCGATGTTTCGCCATCTCGGGAGGTGCTCGCCAAGACCCCGCTCGAGCTTGCGGTTACCCTCACGCGCCTTCTGATGTGCGAGCATCATGGGCCCATTTGGATCAAGAGGGTCGTCGTGCACCACGCTGGTGAGGGTGGAGAACGCCGGCGGCCCCTGGAAGCCGAACTCGGCGACGAAGCGCGGGTCGTAGTCCCGGTACGCGCCGTAGTCGCGCTCGTTCCAGACGTCCCAGATGTGCATGGATCCGGTACGTGGGTCGTTGGGGTGAATGAACTCGCTGAAGGAGAACGGGCTGCCCGGCGTGTACGGGGTTCGCGGATCCAGCTCGGCCACCAAGGCCGGCAGCAGCTCGAAGTAGTAGCCGCGGCCCCAGCTACGACCAGCCAGCGGGAGCCGCCAGGCCCACTCGACGTACCCCCAGATGTTCTCGTTGCAGCCATTCCAGATCGCCAGGCTCGCATGCCGGCTGAGCCGCGAGATCGCCTCGCGGGCCTCGGCCTCGACCTCGCTGCGCAGTGGTTCATCCTCGGAATACGCGGCGCACGCGAAGAGGAAATCCTGCCAGACAAGCACGCCGAGCTCGTCACAGACCCGGTAGAAGTCCTCACTCTCGTACAGGCCACCGCCCCAGACTCGCAGCAGGTTCATGTTCGCGTCGATCGCGTCGCGGATGCCGCGCTCATACCGCTCGGGGGTGATGCGGGTGACGAACGCATCGTCAGGAATCCAGTTGGCGCCGCGCACATAGACCGGTTGACCGTTGACCGAGAGCGCAAAGGGGCTGCCCTGCTCATCTGCGGCCGTCTCGAGCTGGACCGTGCGGAAACCTACGCGTCCGCCCCAGCGGTCCACCGTTGTGCCGCCGGCCTCGAGCGTGACCCGCACGTCGTAGAGCGGTTGCCCGCCGTAGCCGCGGGGCCACCACAGTGCTGCGTCATTGACGCGCGTGACCACCACAGCAAGATCCTGGCCGGCCACGACGGTCGCCGAGCTCGCGGTGCCGGCCACCTCGATCTGCACCACTGCCCCGTCCGGTTCTCCGTCGTCGGCCCACTCCAGCTCCACGTGGCTGGTCAGCACCCCGGTCGTGGCCTCCACGGTGGCCAACGGACGAACCCCCGCGAGGCGAACACCGGACCAGGACTGGATCCCGATCGGCTTCCAGATGCCGGCGGTGGCGACATCCGGACCCCAGTCCCAGCCATAGTTGGCGGCCATCTTGCGAATGCCGTTGAACGGGTGCTGGTTGGTGTGCGGTCTCGCGCCGAGCTCTTCGGCGAGCCGCTCGGCGGCGTCCACTGGCGCCTCGAACTGAACGACGAGCTCGTTCTCACCCTCCAGGAGAAGGGCCGTCACATCGAATCGGTAGGTGCGGTGCTGGTTTCGGGTTCGACCCACGACGGTCCCGTTCACCGTCACGGTCGCCATCGTGTCCAGTCCCTCGGCAACGAGGTCATGCCTTGCGTGGCCGTTGTCAGCCCAGGAGAAGGTCGCGACGTAGGTCCAGTCGGTCCGGCCGACCCAGGCCACCAGAGCCTCGTTGTCCGCGTCCAGCGGGTCAACGATGACCCCGGCCGCCAGCAGGTCGGTGTGAACCTCCCCGGGCACCGTGGCATGGATCTCCGAGCCCGCCCACGAGGAAGGCGCCACCAAGGACGACGCCCGCAGCCTCCAGGACACGCCGGCGTCACTGGTCAGCGGAAGGGTCCTGCCCTCGGCAGGAGCAGTGACAGGGGCGGTAGCACTCAACGGACGAGTCTCCTCTCGGGGTTAGGCGCCGCTTGCGCGAGCAGCTGTGTGTAGGGGTGTTGGGGGTTCAGGATCACCTCGTCCGAGGGCCCCCGCTCGACGATCTCGCCTCGGTACATCACCAGAATCTCGTCGGAGAAATGTCGTGCGGTGGCGAGGTCGTGGGTGATGTAGAGCACCCCCAGGTTCTCCTCACGCTGTAGGGAGGCAAGCAGATTGAGTACCCCGAGGCGAATCGAGACATCAAGCATCGAGACCGGCTCATCTGCGATCAGCACGGTGGGTTCGGGGGCGAGAGCTCGTGCAATGGCCACCCGCTGACGCTGACCACCGGAGAGCTCGTGCGGTCGGCGCTGGGCAACATCGTCCACCGGTTCGAGGTGCACGCGCTCGAGCAGTCGTCGAACACCGGCCTGGACCTCCGCTCCCGTCCTGGCCTTGCCGTGCAGGAGCAGCGGCCTGGCAAGGTGATGCTCGACGGTGTGGAACGGGTTGAGCGAGGCGAACGGATCCTGGAACACCATCTGAACGTTCCGGCGATAGTCGCGAAGCCCGCTGCCATGGCGCTGGATGGGCTTGCCGTCCAGGAGGATCTGGCCAGAGGTAGGGCTTTCGAGCTGCATGAGCATCTTGGCAATTGTCGATTTGCCGCTGCCGCTCTGACC
>JADGOX010000021.1 GCA_017882745.1 Mycobacteriaceae bacterium
CCCCGCGAGAAAGCAACACACCTTTGGGTGCCCCCGTCGTCCCAGACGTGTACAGCACGAATGCGGTTGCCGCACTGCTGGGTTCAGCATAGGAGCTCGACGAGCGGGCACGCAGGTCAACCGTACGCGCGGGGATCGTCACGTCCTCGGGGCGCTCGCCGAACCACAACTGCGCGCCGGAGTCCGCCAGGATGTGAGCACGCTCTTTCGGCCCCGCATCCGGGGGAACAGGGACCACCGCCGTACCGGCAAGAAGACAGCCCACCACCGCCACGACCGTCGCCAGGCTCGGGGTGGCCAGAACTGCGACCCGCTGGGCACCAGCGACCTCGGCGGCGACCCCACAAGCCGCGGCGCGCAGATCACTCCGGGACAGCGCCGACTCACCTACCCGCACCGCAGCCGGATGATCGGGCCAGTCCACCTCCAGCGAAGGCAGCAACGATGCGCTCATACCGGCCCGGCCAGCGTCGCATCGAATGCAGCCTGGACGGCCTCGAGCCCGGTGGGCAACATCTGGGCATCCGCCGGACGGACCAACCAGTCCCAGTGTCCGTCGAAGTACACCCGCACCATCGCCAGGCCGGAGTCCGTGTTCAGGCATGGGACAGCGACTGTCCAGAATTCGTACCGGTCCACCGTCGACTTCCCGTGCCAGAAACGCTCGCTCTTGTACGTGCCGGGAAGTCGACGTCGGGCCGCAGCCTCAACGAAGCCAGGGACGCACCAACGGACCATCGCCTCAAGTCCATCGACCGTGTCGCTCGTGCTCATGCCCCTACGGTAGGGCCCACGGATGGAGACCGGTATCCCTGCTGTCCCCTCGGCAGCAGGGTTACTCCACTCGTTACCATCTGTGTTCTACTGGTTGATTGTTGTCACGCCCGCCAGGGCGGGCAAGCCGCGCTGCGCGATTTGCATAATATGGTGCGCTTCAGCAACGAAAGTCCCGAGGCGTCATGCCTGTGGCCTGGCGAAATACGCGTGAGAAGTGGGCATGATCACCGTAGCCACACAGGGCCGCGATGCTGCCGATCGACTGGCTCTCGGTCATCGGATCCCGAAGGAGCCGGCGGGCATGGTCGATCCGCAGCTCGCGGATCTGCTGGGCGACGGACGCTTCGCCCTCGAAGATCTGCTGCAGGCGACGCACGGACATTCCCAGCTCTCCCGCAACGGTCCCGGTGCACAGCTCCGCATCGTTGATGCGGGCGCGGATCACGTCCCGTGCCTGCTGGCGGCGCAAGACCACGGTTCCGCGGTGGTCCGGCTGCTGGCCCGACACCGTGCGCAGCAACACCTCGGCGACGCCGTGCAGGTAAGCACCCAGCCCGGCCGCATCCAGATCCGGGGTGGGGTGCTGTGCAGTGCGGGCGGCACCCGCCAACATCGCGCACATGGCGGGGTCGAGCCGGAGCGGTCGGAACATCAGCGGCCGCAGGGTCGACATCGGCAGGGACAGCTCTCCGGCACTCACCGCCAGCAGAATCTTCGACGAGCGTGACAGGTGGGTGTGCACGGTGGGCTCGTCGTCGGACTGCACGAGCAGCGTCTGGTTGGTGAACTCGCTGCATCCGCCGCGGGCTTCGACGCTGAGCCCGCCGACACCCTGCAAGGTCAGCAGCAGCGAGTGTGCGTCCTGGTCACGAGCGTGGGCGGCGGTGACCTCCGAGCGAACCGGGTCGATGACGCCGCTGGCAATCGTCGATCCCTCTGCGGTGGCCGTGACGACCTCGGCGCGAAAATCAGCGGTACGACCGTCCGCCGGCTGCATGTGGACCGGCTGGAGAAGCGAGCTGATCGAGTGCTCCCAGTAACCGAACCGCTCGGCCACGGGCATGTTGGTGGTGGACACTCGGCGCAACGAAACGTCCTTGGTCACGCCCTGCCACCTCCTGCGCACTCACCGGGACCACACACTCTACTGGTCCTGCTGTGCGCCGGGGTGGTAAACGGTGGAATCCGGGGGGCGTCCCGGACACCACCGGATGACTACGGGTTGAAGGTCTCCGGGTCGGGGCCGCGACGCTTGCCGCTGCCCAGGTTGTCGACGATCACCATCTCGTCCCCGGTGAGCTCGAAGTCGAAGATGTCGATGTTGGCGGCGATGCGCTCGGGCGTCACCGACTTCGGGATCGCGATGTTGCCCAGCTGCACGTGCCAGCGCAGCACCACCTGGGCTGCGGAGCGGCCGTGCCCCTCGGCGATGGTCACGAGCCGCTCGTCCTTCAGCAGGTCTCCCTGAGCCAAGGGGCTCCACGCTTCGGTGGCGATGTCGTGCTCCCGGTGAAAGGCGCGCAACTCTTTCTGCGTGAAGTTCGGGTGCAGCTCCACCTGGTTGAGCGCTGGGACCACCGAGGTCTCGTCGAACAGGCGCTGCAGGTGCGCCTGGGTGAAGTTGGAGACGCCGATGGAGCGCACACGGCCGTCGGCCTTGATCTTCTCCAAGGCCTTGTAGGAATCGACGTAGAGGTCCCGAGCCGGGACGGGCCAGTGGATGAGGTACAGGTCGAGGTAGTCCAGACCGAGCTTCGCGACACTGCGGTCGAACGCCCGGAGCGTGGAGTCGAAACCGTGGTCGCTGTTCCACAGCTTGGTCGTGATGAAGAGTTCCTCGCGGGCGATCCCGGAGTCGCCGACCGCTCGGCCCACGCCTTCCTCGTTGCCGTAGGCCTTGGCGGTATCGATACTGCGGTAACCGGCCGCGAGAGCCGCGGTCACCGCGTCATAGGTCTCCTCCTCAGGCACCTGGAACACACCGAAACCGATCTGCGGGATGGTGTTTCCGTCGTTCAGGGTCACGTTCGGAATTGAAGTCACATGGGGTGCAACGGGCCTGGCGCCGTCAGTGTTCCCACCGCCGAACGGCACAGTCCCTCAGTCTTCGAGGGAGAGGGCGCCGGTGGGGCAGGCGTCGACGGCGGCCTGCATCAGCTCACGCTGGTCCTCCGGCGGGGTCAGGTTGTGGATGTGCAGTGCCCCGTCGTCACCGATCTCGAAGTTGTCCGGCGCGACCGCCTCGCACATACCTGTTGACGCGCAGACGTTCTCGTCGTGGACGATTCTCATCGGGGACTCCTCAGGACTCAGGGGTGAAGCGGACCGGCAAGTGGTTGACACCGTGGAAGAAGTTGCTCCTGGTGCACACCATGTCTCCTGACACCTCGATGTCGGGCAGCCGGTGGAGCAGTTCGTCCCACAGCGCCTTGATCTGCAGTCGGGCCAGCTGGTTGCCCAGGCAGTGGTGGATGCCACCGCCACCAAAGGTGATGTGCGGGTTGGGGTGACGCCCGAGGTCGAGCTGCTCCGGGTGGTCGAACACCTCGGTGTCCCAGTTCGCCGAGG
>JADGOX010000192.1 GCA_017882745.1 Mycobacteriaceae bacterium
TCCGACAACAAGGCCCACTGGCGTTTTCAGCCCGGCGCCCACGGTGGCACCGTCACCGCACTGGACGACCCGGCCGCGGACCTGATCGACCCGGAGCCCACCCGCCCGCTGCGCACCATCACCACGGTGATCAAGCTGCCCGAGCCCGAGCCCGAGGTTGAGCCGGCACCCGAGCCCGAGGTCGAGCCGGCCGCGGAGGTCGAGGCACCACCGGTTGCCGCCACGGTACGGACCGCCGCAAAGGCACCGAAGGGGCGTCGCGGACACGCAGCCGTTCCGTCCTGGGAGGACGTGCTCCTCGGAGTGCGCAGCCAGCGCGGCTGACGTACACACGACGGTCACCCACCGGATTGTCCGAATTCGGGCACCCGGCGCATAGGCTCCCCATATGACATCTGACGGACCCGCGCTGGGCACCGTCCAGTCGGCACGCAACCGCGGACTCACCGCGAGCGAAGTGGCCGAGCGGGTCCACGCCGGCCACACCAACGACGTCCCCCTGACCGGTGGGCGATCCGTCCGCCAGATCGTTCGGGCCAACGTATTCACCCGCATCAACGCGATCTACGCGGTGCTGCTCGCCATCATCGTGTCCACCGGATACTTCCTCGACGGCCTGTTCGGCTTGCTGCTCATCGTCAACAGCGGGGTCGGCATCGTGCAGGAGGTGCGTGCGAAGCAGACCCTCGATCGCCTCGCCATCGTCGGTGCCGCCAAGCCGCGGGTACGACGGGAGGGGGTCAGCGCGGAGCTCGCCTCAAGTGAAGTGGTGCTCGACGACATCATCGAGATCTCCGCGGGTGACCAGATCGTGGTCGACGGCGCTGTCGCGGAGGCAAGCGCACTCGAGGTCGACGAGTCCATGCTCACCGGCGAGTCCGATCCGGTGATGAAGTACCCCGGCGACGAGGTGATGTCCGGCAGCTTCGTGATCGCCGGCAACGGCGCCTACCAGGCCACCAAGGTCGGACGGCACGCATACGCGGCGCGGCTGGCCGAGGAAGCCAGCAAGTTCACCCTGGTCAAGTCCGAGCTGCGCAACGGGATCAACAAGATCCTCATGTTCGTCACCTACCTCCTCATCCCCGCTGGCATCCTCACCATCTACAACCAGCTCAACGGCGACCAAGCCCTGCCGGAAGCCCTCCGTGGCATGGTCGCTGCCCTGGTGCCGATGGTGCCCGAGGGCCTCGTCCTGATGACGTCCATCGCCTTCGCCGTGGGCGTGGTGCGCCTCGGTCGACGGCAGTGCCTGGTGCAGGAGCTCCCCGCCATCGAAGGCCTGGCCCGGGTGGATGTGGTGTGCGCTGACAAGACCGGCACGCTCACCGAAAGCGGCATGCGTCTGTCCGAAGTGCGGCGCGTCGTCCACAAGCACACGGACAACGCTGACAACACGGTCGAGGCGGCACTGGCGGCACTGGCCCACGCCGACCCGCGACCCAACTCCAGCCTGGCCGCCATCGGAGAGGCGTTCCCCGAGCCGCCGGGGTGGAAGGCACAGGCCGTCGCACCGTTCTCCTCGGCGCGCAAGTGGAGCGGAACCAGCTTCGGCGCGGATGAGCACTGCGCAGACGGGCACTGGGTGCTGGGTGCACCGGATGTGCTGCTGGACCCCTCAACCCCCGCCGCCGAGGACGCGGAAACCATTGGTGCAAAAGGACTACGGGTCCTACTCCTCGGACGAAGCGATCGACCCGTCAACGCTGCCGATGCACCCGGGGTGGTGACTCCGTGCGCACTCGTGGTGCTGGAACAACGCGTTCGTGCCGATGCCCGCGCCACCCTGGAGTACTTCGCGAGCCAGGCGGTGACGGTGAAAGTGATCTCCGGGGACAACGCTGCGTCCGTCGGAGCCGTCGCCAGCTCGCTGGGCCTGGTGGACCCCGACGGCCCGGTGGACGCCCGCCAGCTCGGCGAGAACGCCGCCGACCTGGTTGACGTCGTCGAGCGCACCGCCACCTTCGGTCGGGTGTCCCCCGCGCAGAAGCGGGCTATGGTCGGCGCCCTGCAGAGCGCAGGTCACACGGTGGCCATGACGGGTGACGGCGTCAACGACGTGCTCGCACTCAAGGACGCCGACATCGGGGTGGCGATGGGAGCGGGCAGCTCCGCAACCCGTGCCGTGGCGCAGATTGTGTTGCTGGACAACAAGTTCGCCACGCTGCCCTACGTGGTTGCCGAGGGCAGGCGGGTGATCGGCAACATCGAGCGGGTGTCCAACCTGTTCCTCACCAAGACGGTGTACTCGGTACTACTCGCGCTGCTGGTCGGGATCGCGCAGGTGCCGTACCCCTTCATCCCGCGGCACATCACCATCGCGGCGTGGTTCACGATCGGGATCCCCGCCTTCGTGCTGTCCTTGGCCCCCAACAACGAGCGGGCGCGCAGCGGGTTCGTCGGACGCGTGATGCGCCTGGCCGTGCCCTCTGGCGTCGTCATCGGCGTGGCCACGTTCGTGTCCTACCTGTTGGTGTACCAGCCGGGGCCGGGCGTCAGCACACAGCAGATCACGCAGGCCTCCACGACCGCGCTCATCACGCTGATCACCGTGGGGCTGTGGGTTCTCGCCATCGTCGCGCGCCCCTTCGCGTGGTGGAAGGTGCTATTGGTCGCGGGGATGGCCGGACTGGTGGTCCTCGTCTTCGCACTGCCGCTGGGCCGTCACTTCTTCGAGCTGGACCCCTCCAACGTCGCGTGGACCACGTCAGCGTTCACCTGCGGCGGGGTGGGCATCGTCCTGGTGGAGCTGGCCTGGTGGGTCGAGCGCGTGATCGCGGCGCGCAAGACTCCCTCCTGACAGCCCCTTGTTGCCGAGACTGCGCAGCTTGGCGAGAGAGGGCGCCACGGCGCTACCCGAGGGTGGACAGCAGCAGTGCGCCCCACGCCAGCACCACCCCGACGGTGGCCCCCAAGGCCACCCACCGCCACACCAGCAGTGCGCGGCACTGCCACACCGACGGCGCCAGCCCGCCGACCACCAGGAGGTTCGCCGCCACCGCCAGCAATGGGTTGATGGCCCACAGCCCCTCGCTGAGGGCCACCAAACCCACGAACACGAGTACGACCGCGACGCCGGCGAGCGCCAGGCCCGTCGCCCACGGAGTCGGCTCCACGGGGTCAGCCACCTCAAGCACGTCGACGTCCGCGTCGTCGATCACGACGACCTCCATCTGAAGCTGCTCCGCGTACTTCGCGGCGAGTTGCTCGCCACGCAGCCGAACGATGGTGCGAGCCTCGCCCA
>JADGOX010000193.1 GCA_017882745.1 Mycobacteriaceae bacterium
GGCAGGCGCTTGCGCCGTCACCGCAGCCATGGCGGCGCTGTGGGCGCACACACGAACCAGGGTGCCGCCTGCAGGCGGTCCCGTGGTGCCGCAGGAACTGCCCCTCAGTGTCGCAGGACAGATCTAGCGCCGCGCGAGGTAGCCGGCCATCTTCTTGTTGTGACCTGCCGGCAGCTTGACCGTGTTGACCAGCTCGCGGTCCCATTCTTCGGCGAGCTGCGCGACGGAGGCTTCGATCACGGCTTTGGCGGTTGCGAGGTCGCGCACGACGACGTCGCCCATCGTCCCATCGGTGGCCACCAGGCAGACCCGCACCGCCGAGGTGCTCACGTACTCGACCACAGCCTGCGCGCCCTCTCCGTGTGCGGCGGCGAACTTGTTCACCGCAGAGACATCCCGCCGGGGGGCTCGGACCACTGCTTCTTCTGCCGTCTCACTCATGGGGGCACCCTATCCTCTGCCAAGGTGGAGCTGATGAGGTAGGACTGAGCAGGTGCAGGCCATCCAGATCACCGCCAACGGCGGCCCCGAGGTACTCGTCCCCACCCAACTTCCCGAGCCGACTGTCAGTGACGGACAACTGCTGGTGCGGGTTGCCGCCGCGGGCGTCAACTACATCGACACGTACTTCCGCTCGGGCGCGTACCCCGTGGAGCTGCCTTGCGTCCTCGGCCAGGAAGGTGCCGGCGAGGTGCTGGCGTGCGGGCGTGGGGTGGACGGATTCTCGGTGGGCGACCGAGTGGCGTGGTGCGCCTCGCCCGGCAGCTACGCCGAGCAGGTACTGGTGCCGGCCAGCGTTGCAGTCGCCGTGCCCGAAGGGGTTCCGGACGCCCAGGCCGCGTCGGCTCTGCTGCAGGGCATGACGGCGCACTACCTGGTCACGTCGACGTACCCCGTTGAACGCGGAGACACCGTGCTGGTGCACGCCGGCGCTGGCGGCGTGGGCCTGCTGCTCACCCAGATGGCACGGAACGCCGGAGCTGCGGTGATCTCCACCGTGTCCACTGACGCCAAGGAGGAGTTGTCCCGGGCTGCCGGCGCCACGCACGTACTGCGCTACACCGAGGACATCGCTGCTCGGGTGCGCGAGCTGACCCGAGGTGAGGGGGTGGCCGCAGCATACGACGGTGTCGGTGCCGACACCTTCGACGCAAGCCTTGCCGCCCTGCGTATCCGGGGAACGCTGGCACTGTTCGGCGCGGCCAGCGGTCCGGTGCCGCCGGTGGATCCGCAGCGTCTCAACTCCGCGGGCTCGGTGTTCCTCACCAGGCCAACGCTCGTCCACCACCTGCGAACTCGCGACGAGCTCCTGTGGCGAGCGGGTGCCGTCTTCGACGCCTTGGCCGAGGGCGTGCTGACGATCCGGATCGGCGGGCAGTATGCCCTGGCCGACGCGGCACAGGCGCACCGGGACCTCCAGTCGCGCGCCACCACTGGTTCGCTGGTCCTGCTCCCCCGGTAGAGACCCTCCTCCGCCCCGGCGGTTCCGACGGCGACCCTCAGAACAATGTCGGAAGTGAGAACACCGAGTCCACCGCGATGCCGACAAACAGCAGCATCAGGTACGTGTTGGACAGGTGGAAGAGCTTGAGCGGCTTGGTTAGCTCACCTGCACACGTGGCGGCATGCAGACGGTGCGCCATGACGAGGAACCACACACCGGAGGCAGCCGCGACCACGGCGTAGAGCCAGCCGGTGGCGGGGAGCAGCAGCAGGCTCGCGGCCACCATCGCCCAACTGAACGTCAAGATCTTGCGGGTGACCTCCTGCGCGGTGGCGATAACCGGCAGCATGGGCACACCCGCAGCCTCGTAGTCCTCCTTGTAGCGCATGGCCAGCGCCCAGGTGTGCGGCGGCGTCCAGAAGAAGATGATGGCGAACATCACGGCTGCCGGCCACTGCACGGTGCCGGTGACTGCGGCCCAGCCGATGACCACGGGCATGCACCCCGCAGCCCCGCCCCAGACGACATTCTGCGCGGTGCGGCGTTTCAGGACGAGCGTGTAGACGAGCACGTAGAACAAGATCGTGGCAACGGCCAGCACGCCGGCGAAGAGGTTGGTCGTCGCCCAGAACCAGAGGAACGACGCCACACCCATGGCCAGCCCGAAGATGAGGGCGTGACGTGTGGGAACAGTGTGCAGGGCCAGCGGTCGCCGCGCGGTCCGCTTCATTATCTGGTCGATGTCCGCATCGGCCACACAGTTCAGAGTGTTGGCGCTGGCGGCGGCCAGCATCCCTCCGAACAGCGTAGTGAGCACGAGGATGGGCATCGGCAATGGCAGTGACGCGCTGCCGCGCTGCGCCAACAGCATCGCCGGAATCGTGGTGACGAGCAGCAACTCGATCACCCGCGGCTTGGTGAGCCCCACGTACGCGCCGAGAGTCGTCTTGATGCGCTCAACCGCTCCAGCGCGCAACTCGTGAGCCACCTCTACCTGGCTGGTCCGCTCCGCTGCCCGCACCGTCAACTCCTCATCGCATTCTGGTCGCCAGTACCGCAGCTGTGACCCACACATCCCCGGACGTCATGGTAGACGGCATCCCCGGCCCGACCCGCCTCGCGTCCGCCAGCTGTGTCGAGATCGTCACGTCGAGATCGTCACGAGAGTGCCGCTCCACTAGGCTGGTCAGCGAGAGAAAGGGCCACCGGAGGTGGGATCTCCCCCGACCGTTCGAAGCGGCGGCCGCGGACGACCCCCCACTGGGTCCCTCCACAGCAACGATGTCAGGAGCACTTCCGCCGTGCCGGATACCGACGAAATCAGCGCACTCACTCGGGCGACCCACCCCGGCGACTGGACCGCGCTCGACACCCGAGCAGTGGACACCGCCCGTGTCCTGGCCGCAGACGCCGTGCAGAAAGTTGGCAGCGGCCACCCAGGTACCGCGATGAGCCTCGCCCCGCTTGCGTACACGCTCTTCCAGCGGATCATGCGCCACGACCCTTCCGACCAGGACTGGATCGGACGGGACCGTTTCGTTCTCTCCTGTGGGCACGCGAGCCTGACGCTCTATGTCCAGCTCTACATGGCCGGGTACGGGCTCGAACTCGATGACCTCAAGGCGCTGCGCACCTGGGGTTCGGCTACTCCGGGCCACCCCGAGCACCGCCACACCCCCGGCATCGAGATCACCACGGGTCCACTCGGGCAGGGTATGGCCTCCGCCGTCGGCATGGCCATGGCCGCACGTCGCGAACGCGGCTTGTTCGACCCGGACACCGCGCCCGGCCGAAGCCCGTTCGACCACCACATCTTCGTCATCGCCTCTGACGGTGACATCGAGGAAGGCATCACTTCCGAGGCCTCCTCCCTCGCCGGACACCAGCAGCTGGGCAACCTTGTTCTGGTCTACGACGACAACAAGATCTCCATCGAGGACGACACCGACATCGCGCTCAGCGACGACACGGCCATGCGCTACGAGGCCTATGGCTGGCACGTGCAGGTCGTTTTGGGCGGAGAGGACGTCGCCGCGATCGAGAACGCGCTGCTGGCCGCGAAGGCGGAGACGAACAAGCCCTCGATGATCCTGCTGCGCACCATCATCGGTTACCCGGCGCCCACCAAGATGAACACCGGCAAGGCGCACGGCGCCGCCCTCGGCGACGAGGAAGTTGCCGGCGTCAAGAAGGCGCTGGGCTTCGACCCGGACAAGACCTTCGAGGTCAGCGACGAGGTGATCGCCCACACCAGGGCCGCCAAGCAACGAGGCATCGAGACGCGGGCCAAGTGGACCGCGGAGTTCGAGGCCTGGGCGCAGCGCGAACCCGAGCGCAAGACCCTGCTCGACCGGGTGCTCGACCGGGGCCTGCCCGCCGGCTGGGCTGAGCAGCTGCCGACCTGGGAGGCAGGCGCCAAGGCGGTAGCCACCCGCAAGGCCTCCGCCGCAGTGCTCAGCGCGCTCGGACCGATCCTGCCCGAGCTGTGGGGTGGCTCCGCCGACCTCGCGGACAGCAACAACACGACCATCGAGGGTGCCGACTCCTTCGGACCCACCGCGATCTCCACCAAGATGTGGAGTGCCAACCCATACGGGCGCACGCTCCACTTCGGCGTCCGCGAACATGCCATGGGCGCCATCCTCAACGGCATCGCCCTGCACGGACCGACCCGACCCTACGGTGGCACCTTCCTGGTGTTCAGCGACTACATGCGTCCGGCGGTGCGCCTCGCCGCTCTGATGAAGACCCCGGTTGTCTACGTGTGGACGCACGACTCCATCGGCCTGGGCGAGGACGGCCCGACCCACCAGCCGATCGAACAACTGGCCGCGTTGCGGGCCATTCCCGGACTCGACGTGGTTCGGCCCGCCGACGCGAACGAGACCGCACACGCGTGGATGGCGGTTCTGGGGAAGACCGAGGGCCCGGCAGGCATCGCACTCACTCGCCAGGACCTGCCCATCTTGGCGGGCACCAGCGCTGAGGGCGTCATCAAAGGCGGCTACGTCCTCCAGGACGCACAGGTGGGCCCACTCCGTGTTGTGCTCATCGGCACGGGATCTGAGCTACAGATCGCCGTGGCCGCGCGGGAGACGCTGGAAGCCCAGGGCATCGGCACCCGAGTGGTCTCGATGCCGTGCGTCGAGTGGTTCGACGCGCAGGAGCAGAACTACCGGGACTCGGTGATCCCGCCCACGGTCAAGTCCAGAGTCGCCGTCGAGGCCGGAATAGCCATGCCATGGCACCGGTTGGTCGGTACAGATGGTGAAGTCGTCTCCATCGAGCACTTCGGCGCGTCCGCCGACCACCAGACCCTGTTCCGAGAGTTCGGGTTGACCGATGAGGCGGTGACCGCTGCCGCGCAGCGTTCACTCGCCCGAGTGGAGGAATGACCGCCATGAGTATGCAGAACAAGAACCTCGCGGACCTGAGCGCCGCCGGCGTCTCCGTCTGGTTGGACGACCTGTCCCGGGAACGGTTGCGCACCGGGAATCTTGCCGATCTCGTCGCAACGAGGAGCGTGGTGGGTGTGACCACCAATCCGACGATCTTCGCGGGAGCGCTGGCCAAGGGCGACGCTTACGACGAGCAGCTGCGCGAGCTCGCCGGCCTCGGCGCCGATGTGGACGAAGCTGTGCGGGTGCTCACCACTGACGACGTCCGGGAAGGCTGTGACGTCCTACGCTCGATCTGGGAGGCCACGGACGGCAAGGATGGTCGCGTCTCCATCGAGGTGGACCCGCGGCTGGCGCACGACACCGAGAAGACCGTGGCGCAGGCCCTGGAGCTGTGGAAGATCATCGCCCGCCCCAACGTCCTGATCAAGATCCCGGCCACTGAGGCGGGCGTCCCGGCGATCGCTCGAACCCTGGCCGAGGGCGTCAGCGTGAACGTCACGCTGATCTTCTCGGTGGAGCGCCACCGAGCGGTCATGGACGCCTTCCTCAACGGCCTCGAACGGGCGAAGGAAGCCGGTCACAACCTCTCGATGATTGCGAGCGTGGCGTCCTTCTTCGTCTCCCGCGTCGATTCCGAGGTCGACCAGCGTCTGGAGGTCATCGGCACACCTGAGGCCATGGGGCTGCGCGGCAAGGCTGCCATCGCCAACGCTCGCCTCGCCTACGGGGCCTACGAGGAGGTGTTCCAGGTGGGTGCGCGCTGGCAGGCGTTGGCCGAGGCCGGTGCGAAGCCGCAACGCCCGCTGTGGGCCTCGACCGGGGTGAAGAACCCCGCCTACCCGGACACGATGTACGTCACCGAGCTGGTCGCCCTGAACACGGTGAACACCATGCCGGAGAAGACGATGGACGCGGTCGCCCACCATGGCGTGATCGCCGGCGACACGGTCAGCGACACCTCAGCGGTGGCGCAGGGAGTGTTCGATGCCCTGCACGCGGTGGGCATCGACCTCACGGACGTGTTCCGCACCCTGGAGAACGAGGGCGTGGAGAAGTTCGAAACGTCCTGGGGTGAGCTCGCGGAGACGGTGCGGGGGCAGCTCGACGGTGCTTCCGCGCGCTGAGGTACCAGCCTGCTGACGTCATCCGGTACCGACAGCGAGGAGCTCGTCCGTGCGCCCCACTTCTGAGCGGACCAGTCCGCTGGCTCGTGAATGGACCGATCCGCTGGCAGATGCGCGGGTCAATCCCCTCCGCGACAGCAGGGACAAGCGGTTGCCGAGGATCGCCGGGCCCTGCGGCCTGGTGATCTTCGGCGTCACGGGTGACCTTGCCCGCAAGAAACTCATGCCCGCCGTGTATGACCTCGCCAACCGTGGGTTGCTGCCGCCCGGTTTCGCACTGGTCGGTTTTGCCCGACGGGACTGGGTCGACGAAGACTTCGGCGCGATCGTGCACGATGCGGTGCGGGAGTACGCACGCACGCCTTTTCGGGAGGACGTGTGGAACGCACTTGCGGAGGGCTTTCGGTTTGTCCCGGGCTCCTTCGACGACGACGCCGCCTTCGACACCCTCGCCGCCACTTTGACCGAACTGGACAATATCCGCGGGACCGGCGGCAACCACGCGTTCTACCTTTCGGTACCCCCCGCCGCGTTCCCCACCGTGTGCGAACAACTTTCTCGATCAGGACTGGCCAAGCAGAATGACGGCGAGTGGCGCCGCGTGGTCATCGAGAAGCCCTTCGGGCACGATCTGCAGAGCGCCCGGGAGCTCAACGCAGTGGTCAACGAGGTCTTCCCCGAGGACTGCGTGTTCCGGATCGACCACTACCTGGGCAAAGAGACGGTGCAGAACATTCTGGCGCTGCGTTTCGCCAACCAGCTGTTCGACCCGATCTGGAACTCCCACTACGTCGACCACGTACAGATCACCATGGCCGAGGACATCGGGGTCGGCGGCCGAGCTGGCTACTTCGACGGCATCGGTGCTGCGCGGGACGTCATCCAGAACCACCTGCTCCAGTTACTCGCCTTCATTGCGATGGAGGAGCCGGTCAGCTTCGAACCCCACGAGCTGCAGGCGGAGAAGGTGAAGGTGCTCTCCGCGATCCGACTCGCTCAGCCCCTGGACGAGACAACGGCCCGCGGCCAGTACGCGGGCGGCTGGCAGGGTGGGCAACAGGTGATTGGGCTGCTGGAGGAGTCGGGCTTCGCGAAGGACTCCACCACCGAGACCTTCGCTGCGATCACACTCGACGTGGACACCCGACGGTGGGCGGGAGTCCCCTTCTACCTCCGCACCGGCAAGCGGCTGGGACGCCGAGTCACCGAGATCGCTGTGGTGTTCAAACGGGCCCCGCACCTGCCGTTCGACGCCACGATGACCGAGGAGCTCGGGCAGAACGCGCTGGTCATCCGCGTGCAGCCCGACGAAGGCATCACCATGCGCTTCGGCTCCAAGGTGCCCGGTAGCGGCATGGAAGTGCGCGATGTGAGCATGGACTTCAGCTACGGACAAGCCTTCACCGAGTCCTCGCCGGAGGCCTACGAACGGCTGATCCTCGACGTGCTGCTCGGTGAGCCTTCGCTCTTCCCGGTGAACGCAGAGGTCGAGTTGTCGTGGCGCATCCTCGATCCGGTGATCGAGCACTGGGCCGCCTCGGGCAAGCCCGAGCCGTATCACGCAGGCACCTGGGGCCCGGACTCTGCACACGAGATGATGGCCCGCACCGGTCGCACCTGGAGACGGCCATGAAGATGGACGATCGGAGACCCTCGTGATCATCGACCTTCCGGCGACCACCACCGGCAACGTGAACAAGCGCATCGTCGAACTGCGCAAAAGGGGTGGCGCAGTCACTCTCGGCCGGGTGCTCACCTTGGTCATCGCCACCGACGACGACATGCAGACCGAGGCCGTCATCGACGCCGCCAATGCTGCCAGCCGCGAGCACCCCTGCCGCGTCATCGTGCTCGCGCGGGGTGCGCGCAAGGCAGCCATCCGCTTGGACGCCCAGATCCGGGTCGGCGGCGACGCCGGTGCTTCCGAGGTCGTGGTGTTGCGCCTCTACGGTCCACTGGCCGACCACGCCGCAAGCGTGGCAGTTCCCTTTCTGCTTCCCGACACCCCGGTCGTCGCGTGGTGGCCGGGCGAGCCCCCTGCCGACCCCGCACGGGACCCGATCGGCAGGCTGGCGAGCCGCCGCATCACCGATGCAGCAGCCTCGCGCAACCCCAGCAAGTCCCTCATCCAACGGCAGCAGAGCTACGCCCCCGGGGACACGGACTTGGCGTGGAGCCGGATCACCACCTGGCGGGCACTGCTCGCCAGCGCGCTCGAGCAACCACCGTACGAGCCTGTGCGCTCTGCGACCGTCACCGGCGGAGCCGAATCACCGTCCTCGGACCTGTTGGCCGGCTGGCTGGCAGCGTTTCTCCAGGTGCCGGTCAAGCGGGTGCGGGCCGGCGAAAGCCTTGGGTCCGTGGTGCTCGAACGGTCATCCGGCCTCGTGTCCCTCATGCGCCCTGCGGGCGAGTCCGCGGTACTGACCCAGCCGGGCCAGCCCGACCGCACAGTTGCACTCAGCCGCAGGTTGGTCAAGGACTGCTTGACCGAGGAGATGCGGCGGCTCGATGCCGACGAGATCTATGCACAGGCGCTGCAGGGCCTGTCGCTGGTCAAGCGCTCCCGCGCCAGCACGACACCACGCGGTGTCGTGGCACCTGGAGTGACGAAATGAGCCCCCCACAGATAGTGGTGCACGCCGACCCGCAACTGTTGGCTGCCGCCATCGCATCACGCTTGGTGACAACCCTCGTGGATGCGCAGGCGTCCCGGGGCAGCGCGTCGGTCGTCCTCACCGGCGGCGGCACCGGCATCGCGGTACTGGAGCAGTTGCGTGCCTCGGCCGCCTGCATGGCGGTCGACTGGCCGCGGGTAGACGTCTTCTGGAGCGACGAGCGGTTTCTCCCCGCCGGGCACCCGGAACGCAACGAGACCCAGGCACGTGCGGCACTGCTGGACCACGTGGGCGTCGACCCGGCACGTGTCTTCGCCATGGCGGCCTCAGACGGCCCCGACGGCGATGACCCCGATGCCGCCGCTGTCTCCTACGCAGATGTGCTGGCCGCCAAGAGTGGCCCGGAAGATCACGGCGCGGTTCCCCAGTTCGATGCCGTACTGCTCGGCATGGGCGAGGAGGGGCACGTCGCATCCCTGTTCCCCGACTCCCCCGGGGTGCACGAGCGAGCGCGGAGCGTGGTGGCAGTGCGTAACTGCCCGAAGCCGCCACCCACCAGAATCAGCCTGACCCTGCCCACGATTCGGCACGCTGCCCAGGTGTGGATGTGCGTCAGCGGGACCGCCAAGGCTGCTGCCGTCCAGCTGGCGCTGAGTGGCGCCGGCGAACTCGCGTTACCCGCTGCCGGTGCCATCGGCCAGCGCCGCACACTGTGGTTGCTGGACCGGGCGGCAGCCAGCCGTTTGCCGAAAGAACTGCTTCCGCGGCTCAGCTGAACCCCCGCACCGCCGCCAGCTGTTCTCGCTGTTCGGCGAAACCGCTACCCGAGCTTGATGGCCAGACCCACGCCGACGATGCACACGAACCAGATAATGCCGATGAACAACGTGATGCGGTCAAGATTCTTCTCGACCACGTTCGAGCCGGACAGGTTGGACTGGACACCGCCACCGAACAGGGTCGAGAGCCCCCCGCCCTTGCCACGGTGGAGCAGGATGAGCACGATCAACGCCAAGCTGGCGATGACGAGCACAATCTGCAGGAACAGTTCCATCGGAGTCCTTCTCTAGTGTTCGTTCGACCGCACCAGCCTAGCGGCTCCCCGGGCATTGCTGGCGCAGGGCACAACAGCTCAGGACATTTGCACCCTCAGGGCAAGGGCCCGCCCGCGGCGATCGCGCACAGGGTGGCGAACTCATCGGCCTTGAGGCTTGCGCCCCCGACCAGCGCCCCATCCACATCTGTCTGCGCCACGATCTCGCCGACGTTCTTCGAGGTGACGGAACCTCCGTAGAGCACGCGCACCGCTGCACCGGCCGCGTCACCACCCAGCCGCACCAGTTCAGAGCGCAGTGCCGCGCACACCTGTTGGGCATCGGCCGGGGTGGCCACCCGACCTGTGCCGATGGCCCACACCGGCTCGTAGGCCACGACGACAGCCGCAACCTGTTCGGCGGAACACCCCGCCAACGACCCCCGCAGCTGCGCGACCGCGTAGTCGACGTGCTCACCGGCCTCCCGGATCTCCAAGCCCTCACCCACACACACGATGGGAGTGATGCGGTGCCGCAGCGCGGCTGCGACCTTGGCGGCGACCACAGCATCGTCCTCGGCGTGCATGCTGCGGCGTTCGGAGTGACCGACCACCACGTAGGTGCACCCCAGCTTGGCCAGCATCGACCCGCTGATCTCGCCGGTATAGGCACCGGAGTCGTGGGCGGAGACGTCCTGAGCACCGTAGGTGAGCAGGAGCTTGTCGCCGTCGGTCAAGGTCTGGACACTGCGGATGTCGATGAACGGGGGCAGCACAGCGACGTCGACCTTGTCGAAGTACTTGGCGGGCAAGGAGAAGGCAATCTTCTGCACCAGAGCGATGGCCTCAAGGTGGTTGAGGTTCATCTTCCAGTTGCCGGCGATCAGCGGTGTGCGAGATCCCTTTGGGGTCGCCATTTCTCAGCCCTCCAACACTGCGAGGCCGGGGAGCTCTTTGCCCTCGAGGTACTCCAGGGACGCACCGCCGCCCGTGGAGATGTGCGAGAAGCCGTCTTCGGGCAACTGCAGCAGTCGCACTGCGGCAGCAGAATCGCCGCCGCCGACGACACTGAACGCACCATCCGTGGTCGCCTGGATGATGGCCTCCGCCACACCCCGCGTGCCCCCGGCAAAGTTCGCCATCTCGAACACGCCCATCGGCCCGTTCCAGAAGATGGTGCGCGCCTGGTGCAGGCCTTCGGCGAACCGCGCGACGGTCGCCGGTCCGACGTCCAGACCCATGTGGCCGTCGGGGATCTCGGTCGCGGCAACGGTGCGTACTGGGACCGTGCCCGAGAAAGCCTCCGCGACGATGAGGTCCTTCGGCAGGTAGATCTTGTCCCCGAACCGGTCCAGCAGGTCCTTGCAGATATCGACCATCTCGGTCTGCAGCAGCGAGTCACCTATCGAGTAACCTTGCGCGACAAGGAAGGTGAAGCACATCCCGCCGCCGATGAACAAGCAGTCGACCTTCGGTGCCAGTGCCTCGATGACGGAGAGCTTGTCCGAGACCTTGGACCCGCCGAGCACCACCGCGTACGGACGGGACGCCCCGCCTGCGAGCGTGGCGAGGACGTCCACCTCGGCCGCGACAAGACGACCCGCATAGTGCGGGAGACGCTGCGCAAGCTCATAAACCGAGGCCTGCTTGCGGTGCACCACGCCAAAACCATCGGAGACAAAGGCCCCATGGGCTCCCGTGAGCGACACGAACGCGTCTGCCAACTCGCCACGCTCGGCTGCGGACTTACTGGTCTCGCGGGGGTCGAAGCGCACGTTCTGCAACAGCAAGACATCACCGTCGGTGAGCGCAGAACTGCAGGCCCGCGCCGAGGTGCCGACGACATCCTCGGCCATGGTGACCTCACGGCCAAGGAATTCGCGGAGCTTGACGGCTACCGGCGCCAGGGAGAGCGCCGAATCGGCCTCGCCCTTGGGCCGGCCCAGGTGCGCGGCGACGATGACCCGCGCCCCCGCGTCCGACAGGGCGCGCAGCGTCGGCCCGGACGCCTCGATACGCCCGGCGTCGGTGATGGTGCCGCCCTCGAGTGGGACGTTGAGGTCGGACCGCACCAGCACGGTGCGGCCGGCCACGCCCTCCTCGAGCAGGTCCTGCAGTGTCTTCACGTACACGCCCTGATCAGAGCTTGGAAGCGACGAGACCGGTGAGGTCAACGAGCCGGTTGGAGTAACCCCACTCGTTGTCGTACCAACCGACGATCTTCACCTGGTCGTCGATGACCTTGGTGAGTCCGGAGTCGAAGATGCACGACGCCGGGTCGGTGACGATGTCGGAGGAGACGATCGGCGCCTCGGTGTAGACGAGATATCCCTTGAGTGGCCCCTCGGCGGCAGCCTTGAACGCGGCGTTGACGGCCTCGACCGAGGTGGGCTTGCTGACGGTCACGGTGAGGTCCGTGGCGGAGCCTGTCGGCACGGGAACGCGGAGTGCGTAGCCGTCGAGCTTGCCCTTGAGCTGGGGCAGCACGAGGCTGATCGCCTTCGCAGCGCCAGTCGACGTGGGGACGACGTTGATGGCGGCCGCGCGCGCACGCCGCGGGTCCTTGTGCGGGCCGTCCTGCAGGTTCTGGTCGGCGGTGTAGGCATGGATGGTGGTCATCAGACCCCGCTCGATGCCGAAGGCCTCGTCGAGGACCTTGGCCATCGGGCCCAGGCAGTTGGTGGTGCAGGAGGCGTTGGAGATGATGGCCTGGCTGCCGTCGTAGTCGCCGTCGTTGACGCCCATGACCACGGTGAGGTCCTCGCCCTTGGCGGGGGCGGAGACGATGACCTTCTTGGCGCCGGCGTCCAGGTGTCCGCGGGCCTTGTCTGCGTCGGTGAAGATGCCGGTGGACTCGATGACCACGTCAACACCCAGCTCGCCCCAAGGCAGCGCTGCCGGACCTTCCTTGATGGCCAGGGCCTTGATGCGCTGAGACCCGACGACGATGTACTCGCCGTCGACCGAGACGTCCTGGGGCAGACGACCGAGGATGGAGTCGTACTTCAGCAGGTGCGCCAGGTTCTCGATCGGGGTGAGGTCGTTGACCGCCACGATCTCGATGTCAGTGGTGCCTGCGGCACGCTGAGCCTCCACCGCCCGGAAGAAGTTCCGACCGATGCGGCCGAAGCCGTTCACGCCTACCCGGACCGTCACAGTGCACTCCTCGTCATCGAATGTGGCTTCATCACATCGCGGCCTCAGCGGGGACGGACGCCCCCAGCAGACCCGATCGGCGCCTACACTAACCGGCTGGCTTACAGCGGGATCCTCAGCCCTCGTCCAGCATGTCTGCGGTCACAGCCGACTCGGTGTCCGGAACCCCGGTCTCCCGCGCTCTCCGGTCGGCCATGGACAGCAGTCTCCTGATGCGTCCGGCCACGGCATCCTTGGTCATCGGCGGATCCGCGAGCTGTCCGAGTTCTTCCAGCGACGCCTGCCGGTGCTCGACGCGCAGGTTGCCCGCCGCGGCCAGGTGATCCGGCACGTCCTCCCCGAGGATGTTCAGCGCCCGGTCGACCCGCGCCGCCGCCGCCACTGCGGCCCGCGCCGAACGTCGCAGGTTTGCGTCATCGAAGTTGGCCAGGCGGTTGGCGGTCGCGCGCACCTCACGGCGCATACGACGCTCCTCCCACGTCAAGCGAATATCCTGTGCCCCCATCTTGGTGAGCAGCGCACCGATCGCCTCGCCGTCGCGGATGACCACGCGGTCAGCACCGCGAACCTCCCGCGCCTTGGAGGCGATACCGAGGCGACGTGCCGCACCGACCAGCGCCATCGCAGCCTCCGGACCGGGGCAGCCCACCTCCAGCGCCGAGGACCGGCCCGGCTCGGTCAGTGAGCCATGGGCCAGGAACGCTCCGCGCCACGCCGCCTCGGCGTCGCACACCCCACCGGCCACGACCTGCGCCGGCAGCCCACGGACCGGCCGGCCGCGGGTATCGAGCAAACCAGTCTGACGGGCGAGAGCCTCCCCGTCCTTGACCACGCGCACCACGTACCGGGTGCCCTTGCGCAGGCCACCCGCGGTGAGCACGTGCACGTCGGAGGGGTAGCCGTAGACCTCGTGGATGGCCTTGCGCAGCCTCCTCGCGATCGATCCTGCGTCCAGCTCCGCCTCGACCACCACCCGGCCGGCGACGATGTGCAGCCCACCGGAGAACCGCAGCAGTGCCGACACCTCCGCGCGGCGGCAGCAGGTCTTGGTGATGTCGATTCTGCTCAGTTCATCCTTTACCGCTCCGGTCATCGCCACGCTCGGGCGTCCTCTCCTTCAGTGACCTCGTGCGCCAAGCCGGCATTCTCGGGTGTGCGGCCTCGCACCAGCACCTCCGCCAAGACCTTCCCGAGCAGGACGTCATCGTGCGTACTTGTCCCAGGCACTGCCACATCAGCCACGTGTAATCGCGCACCCAGTGTGGCGGCCACCCGACTGACCTGCGCAATCTCCTTGTCGAGCAACACCGTCTGGCGGTCGACGATCACCGCGTCCAGCCGTAGGCCGGCAGCGTGCTGTGAGAGTACGTGCAGGTACCTCTCCGTGGTGAATCCCGTCGTCTCACCGGGCTCCGGGCTGAGGTTGAGCACAGCGACCCGGACAGCGCCGGTGCTCACGAGCGCGTCGAGCAGCTCGGGCACCAGGACGTGCGGGATCACGCTCGAGAACCACGAGCCTGGCCCAAGGACCACCAGATCCGCAGCACGCACCGCGGCAACGGCCTCCGCGCAGGCGGGCGGGTCGGCGGGGATCAAGCGGACTCTGCGCACCTTGCCTGTCGTTGTGGCGACCGCATGTTGGCCACGGATCGCCGTGGATACGCGTGGGTCCTCCCGCAAGCAGACGACATCAGCCTCGATGTCCAGGGGCACCCGGCTCATGGGCAGCACCCTCCCCTGCACGCCCAGCAGCTTCCCGACGGCATCCAGGGCGGCCACCGGATCACCCAGTACTTCGGCCAGACCGGTGATGAGCAGGTTTCCGACCGGGTGGCCGGCGAGCGCACCAGTGCCCCCGAACCGGTGCTGCACCGTCGTGGACCAGAGCTTGCCGTCCTCGGTGCCCGCGGACAAGGCCGCCAAGGCCATCCGCAGATCCCCTGGCGGCAGGGCGCCGAGCTCTCGCCGCAACCGACCCGAGGAACCGCCGTCGTCGGCGACAGTAACCACGGCCGTCACGTTGTCACCGAGATGGCGGGCTGCCCGCAGAGTGGCGTGCAGTCCGTGGCCACCACCGAGCGCGACGACGGCTGGACCGGAGGCGCTCACCCGCGACCTGGGCCCCTGAGTCATTCGCGCCCCAGATCGCGGTGGACAACCCGGACAGGGACGTCGTCGAGGTCGCGGATGCGCGCAGCGAGCTCCTCGGCAATGGCGACGCTGCGGTGCTTGCCGCCCGTGCATCCCACGGCCAGGGTGAGGTAGCGCTTGCCCTCCCGGCGGTAACCGGCACTCATCAGGCGAAGCAGCTCGTGGTAGCGGTCGAGGAACTCCTCGGCGCCTTCCTGGCCCAGCACGTAGTCGCGAACCTCGGAGTCGCGGCCGGTGTGTCCGCGCAGCTCGGGTATCCAGTGCGGGTTCGGCAGGAAGCGAACGTCCACGACGAGGTCGGCGTCCATCGGCAACCCGTACTTGTACCCGAAGGACAGCACCATCACCTTGGTCTGGGAGCTGCTCTCGGTGCCGAAGGCGTCTTCGATCTTCTCCCGCAGGTCGTGCACCGACAGCGCCGTCGTGTCCACCACCAGGTCCGCCTCTGCCCGCAGGGGGGCAAGCAGCTCACGTTCGGTGGCGATGCCGTCCGCCAGCCGGCCGTCGCCCTGCAGCGGATGGCTCCTACGAACGTGCTCGAAGCGCCGGATGAGCAGTGCGTCGGAGGCCTCCAGGAACAGCACCCTCGGACGGAGCCCTTTGGCGTCGAGCTTCCTGATTACCGCGGCCAGGTCACCGGTGAACCTCCGGCTGCGAACGTCCATCACCACCGCGATCTTCGTGAGTCCGGCGCGGGACTGCGCGCCCAGGTCGACCACGGTCGTGATGAGCTCGGGAGGGAGATTGTCCACGACGAACCATCCGAGGTCTTCCAAGACCTTGGCCGCGGTGCTGCGCCCGGCACCCGAAAGGCCGGTCACCACCGCCACCTCCACGCCGGTCGGTGCTTCTACGTCCTCGTCGGTGATGCTCACGTGTTCATCCCCTGTTGTCCGCTGGTTCCCGTGTCCCCATCCCAACACAGTGCGGCGAGAACGGCTTGGGCTGTTGTCGATCCGATCCCCGGTACCTCCACGATCTGCTCGATACTGGCTTCGCGTAGTCGTGCCACAGAGCCAAAGTGCGCCACCAGCGCGTTGCGTCGACTTTCCCCCAGACCCCGCACCGAGTCCAGCGCGGACGCCGTCATCCGCTTGCTCCGCTTGCTCCGGTGGAAAGTGATGGCGAAGCGGTGCGCCTCATCCCGCACGCGTTGCAGCAGGTAGAGCGCTTCGCTGGTGCGGGGCAGGATCACCGGGTCTTCCTCACCCGCCACCCATACCTCCTCCAGCCGCTTCGCGAGCCCAATCACAGCGACGTCGGTGACGCCCAGCTCGCTCATCACGGCGGCGGCCGCGGCGACCTGCGGGGCGCCGCCATCGACGACGAAGAGGTTGGGCGGGTAGGCGAAGCGCCGCGGTCGGCCGGTGAGTGGGTCGATTCCCGGTGCGGGTGCCTCCACCGGAGCCGCCACGGGTTCCAGGCTCGGCTCGGGTGGCGTGCTGTGCCGCAGGAAGCGTCGCCTGGTCACCTCGGCGATACTCGCGACATCGTCCGAGTGTCCGTCGCCTGCCGCTTCCTTGATGGCGTAGTGGCGGTAGTCGGACTTGCGGGGCAGGCCGTCCTCGAACACCACCAGCGAGGCAACCACATCTGTGCCTTGCACATGGCTGACGTCCACGCACTCGATGCGCAAGGGGGCCGAGTCCAGCTCTAGCGCCTCCTGAAGGCCCTGCAGCGCGGCCGATCGCGCAGTGAGATCCCCCGCACGACGCAGCTTGTGCTGGTTGAATGCCTCCTCGGCGTTGCGGGCCACGGTCTGAGCGAGCGCGTGCTTGTCTCCGCGCTGGGCCACTCGGAGCCGTACCCGTGAGCCGCGCAGACCGCTGAGCCACAGCTCCAGTGCCTCAGCGTCCGGTGGCAGCTGCGGAACGAGTACCTCACGCGGGACCTGTTCGGCGACCTGGTCCTGGCTCTCCCCGGCCAACGCCACCTGCTCACCATAGAATTGGGTGAGGAACTGCTGCACGAGGTAGGCCGTCGCTTGGTCGGAGTCGTCCCCGCTGCCTTCGGTGTCGCCGCTCAGCTCCACCACCCAACCTCGTTGACCACGTACCCGTCCGCCGCGCACGTGGAACACCTGCACAGCGGCCTCGAGCTCATCGCCGGCAAAGGCGACGAGGTCCGCATCAGTTCCGTCGCCCAGCACCACGGCCTGCTTCTCCATGGCCCTGCGCAGCGCCCCGACGTCGTCGCGCAGTCGCGCCGCCCGCTCGAAGTCCAGGTCGGCCGACGCCGCCCGCATCTGCTTGTCCAGGTCGCGCACCAGCTTATCGGTGCGTCCTGCGAGAAAATCGCAGAAGTCGTTCACGATCTCCCTGTGCTGCTCCGCACTGACGGCCCCGGTGCACGGGGCGGAACACCTGTCGATGTAGCCGAGCAGACAGGGACGGCCGATCTGTCGGTGCCGCTTGAACACACCGGTCGAGCAGGTGCGTGCGGGAAACACCCGCAGCAGCAGGTCGAGCGTCTCCCTGATGGCCCAAGCGTGCGCGTAGGGACCGAAGTAGCGCACCCCCTTCTTGCGGGGACCGCGGTAGACGAACAGCCGGGGGTAGGTCTCGTTGAGGGTGACAGCGAGCACCGGATAGGACTTGTCGTCGCGATAACGAACGTTGAACCGCGGATCGAACTCCTTGATCCAGTTGTACTCGAGCTGAAGCGCCTCGACCTCGGTACCGACGACGGTCCACTCGACGCTCGCAGCGGTCGTCACCATCTGACGCGTACGCGGGTGCAGCCCGGCCAGATCGGCGAAGTAGGAACTGAGCCTGCTGCGCAGGCTCTTCGCCTTGCCGACGTAGATCACCCGCCCGTGCGGGTCTCGGAACTTGTAGACGCCGGGCTGGTCGGGAATCGTGCCAGTGGCGGGGCGATAGGTCGACGGGTCAGGCACAACCCCAGGCTAGGCCAGCACCACGTCAGATCCGCTGACGGTCACCGGAACAGACAGCAGACCCGTGCGGGCCGGGCCCTGCTCGAGGGCTCCTGACTTTCCGTCGAACTTGCTGCCGTGGCCGGGGCAGGTGATCACACCGTCCACCGGGGTCCCGACGACAGTCTCAGCATGCGGACAGCGGGCGTCGAAGGCCTTCACGGTGCCTGCCGTCGGCTGCACCAACAGCACCTTGCCCGCGGGGCCGTTGACCAGCGTGCCGCCACCCACCGGCACGTCGGCAAGTGCGCCGAGGCGGGTGCCTGGGGCAGAGCTGACGACGGGGCTCTCTCCGACATGTCCGGCGGAACACGCGGCAAGCGCGCCGGGGGCCAGCAGCCCCAGCGCCGCGCCGCACAGCACCTGACGCCGAGTGACCACCTCAGTTGCCCCTTGTCGTTGTGCTGGCGTAGGTGTGCTGCAGCTGACGGAGACGTTGCATGGCCTCCACCGCTCGTGCACCGTCGCTCGACTGGACGGCCATCACGGTCACGTACTCGTCGTCGGGGAGTTCGACACGGGCGAATGAGGCGCCGTCAGGAAAGCTCACCTCGCTGATGAGTTCCCATGGGAAGGTCTGCTCACCGAGGACGTTCCGAACCCCGACACCCAGCGCACCTACCCGCAGGCGCGGTCGAGCGAGCAGCAGCACCGCACCCGCCAGGATCACCCCGAACGTAGCCATCGCCACCTGGTCTGCCGGGCCGAAGTACACCCCGGTCGCGTCGCCGTGCAGCATCGCCGCCGTTGTGCTGAACACCGCCACGATCACCACCGCGCACACCACGGCGACGCGGCGAATTCGCTGCGGACGGACAACGAGGTCCGTGAGCGTGGTGCCATTGTGATCGGTCATGAGAGCGGCCCGTCTGTCCAAGGTTGACGAAGGTGTTTCAGCGTGCAGGCCGCGTCGAGAGCGGCAACAGTGGCCTGGGCGCCCTTGTCCTCCACCGAGTCGGCAAATCCGGCCCGGGCCAGCGCCTGGTCCAGGTTCTCCGTAGTAAGCACGCCGTTACCCACCGGGGTTCGTTCGTCCAGTGCCACCCGGGTGAGCCCTGCCGTGACCGCATCGCACACGTAGTCGAAGTGCGGGGTGTCTCCGCGGACAACCACCCCGAGAGCAACCACCGCGTCGTGGGTACGAGCCAACTCCTGGGCCACCACGGCCAGCTCCATCGCACCCGCCACCTTGACGACGGCGGGTTCGGTAACACCACCCTGCGCGGCCACGCGCAGCGCGCACTCCACGAGCTGGTCGGTGATCTCCTCGTGCCAGCGGGTGGCCACGACCGCAAGCGTCAGGCCGGCGGCGGCGCCCACCTCGAGGCGTGGGTTCCCGTGTGCACTCATGACGGACTGCTCAACGAAGCGCCACCCGCAGGCGCGTGCGGGATCACGTCGTCATCGGGGTCGGTCACGGCAATGTCGCCGACTTCCATGTCGCCCAAGCCCACCAGATCGTGACCCATCCGGTCGCGCTTGGTGCGTAGGTACCGAATGTTCTCCGGGTTGACCCGCACCGGCATCGGCACCCGCTCGGTGATGCGGAGGCCGTAGCCGTCCAGCCCTACCCGCTTGGCGGGGTTGTTCGTGAGCAGACGCATCGAACGCACGCCGAGTTCGACGAGGATCTGAGCGCCGATGCCGTAGTCGCGGGCGTCCGCAGGAAGCCCCAGCAGCAGGTTGGCATCAACGGTGTCCGAGCCCGCATCTTGCAGCTCGTAGGCCTGCAGCTTGTGCATCAGCCCTATACCGCGACCTTCGTGGCCGCGCATGTAGAGCACAACTCCGCGGTTCTCGGCGGCGACCGCAGCCATTGCCGCGTCCAGCTGGGTGCCGCAGTCACAGCGCATGGATCCGAAGACGTCTCCGGTCAGGCACTCCGAGTGCACTCTGACCAGCAGGTCCTCCCCGTCGCCGAGGTCACCACGGACCAGGGCGACGTGCTCGACACCGTCATACAGACTCTGGAACCCGACCGCGGTGAAGTCGCCGTACGCCGTCGGAATCCTCGCCTCGGCGATGCGGTCGACCTGCCGCTCGTTGTGCCGCCGCCACACGATGAGGTCGGCGATGGAGATGAGGGCCAGGCCGTGCTCGTCAGCGAAGTCACGCAGCTCGTCGACGTGGGCCATCTCGCCGAGGACGCGCTCGCTGACGATCTCGCAAATGACACCGGCGGGCTCCAGACCGGCCAAACGGGCGAGGTCCACTGCCGCCTCGGTGTGGCCCGGCCGGCGCAGCACGCCACCTTCCTTGGCCCGAAGCGGTACGACGTGGCCGGGGCGTGAGAAGGACTGGGCACCGGCGCTGGGGTCGGCCAGGAGCTTGGCGGTCGTGGCCCGGTCGGACGCCGAGATCCCGGTCCCGACGCCTTCCCGCGCATCGACAGTGACGGTGTAGGCGGTGCCGTGCTTGTCCTGGTTGGTGGAGTACATGGGCGGCAGGCCGAGGCGGTCGCACACCTCCCCCGTCAGGGGAACGCACACGTAGCCCGAGGTGTGGCGGACCATGAACGCCAGCAGCTCCGGGGTGGCCTTCTCCGCTGCGAAGATGAGGTCGCCCTCGTTCTCGCGGTCCTCGTCATCCACCACAACGACGGCCTTGCCTGCCGCGATGTCAGCGACGGCCCGCTCGATGCTGTCGAACTTGCTCACTGGCGTGCCTCCTGGTTGGTCACCGCATGATCCCACGGTTGGCCCTCGGCCCGTCCAGCCAGGTGCAGCCGTTCCACGTACTTGGCGATCACGTCCACCTCGAGGTTCACCGCAGTACCCGGTCCAGCGGCACCCAGTGTGGTCATCTCCAGGGTCGTGGGAATGAGCGAGACAGTGAAGGAGTCCTCATCAAGTGCGGCAACGGTGAGCGACACCCCGTCGACCGTGATCGAGCCCTTTTCGACGACGTAACGAGCAATGCTGTCCGGCAACGCGATTCGCACCAGTTCCCAGTGCTTCGAGGGCGTACGACCGAGCACCTGGCCCGTGGCGTCCACGTGGCCCTGTACGAGGTGCCCGCCAAGGCGACTGCTCAGCGACGCTGCGCGCTCCAGGTTCACGGCACTGCCCTCTCCGAGCTCGCCGAGGCTGCTGCGCTGCAGGGTCTCGTTCATCACATCCGCGGTGAACGAGCCATCGGCAAGCACGTCGACGACGGTCAGACACACTCCGTTGACCGCGATGGAGTCGCCATGGCTTGCGTCGGAGCTGACCAGCGGCCCGTGCACGGTGAACTGGGCAGCGTCGACCAGATCCTCCTTGGCGACGACTCGGCCCAGCTCCTCGACGATTCCGGTAAACATGCGCCTCACTTCGATTCTCTGGACAACTGACTGCGGGCTACGGCGCTGATCCGAACATCACGCCCGACCCTGCGCACATCCTCCAGGTCGAAACGCAGCGCATCGGCGATTGTGGTCACCCCAGCATCCCCCAACGCCGCGACACCTGCGCCCAACAGGGTGGGCGCGAGGTAGGCCAAGACGCGGTCGACCAGGGCTGCCCGAGCAAACGCCCCGGCCAGTGTCGGGCCGCCTTCGAGCAATACGTCGGTGCACTCCCCCAAGGCCGCGAGCACAGCCCGCGGGTCACGGGTGCGAACCAGCAAGGTCTCCGCGCTGTCGTCCAAGACCTTCGCTGCAGTGGGAATCTCCGTGGTGCCCACCACGACGCGCAGCGGCTGCCGGGCGGCCAACGATCCGTCGGGCAGCCGCGCGGTGAGCCACGGGTCGTCCGCAAGCACGGTGCCCGTGCCCACGATGATGGCGTCCAGCTTCGCCCGCTCAGCGTGTACTTCTGCCCGCGCTTGCTCACCGGTTATCCAGCGGCTGCTTCCGTCGGAGGCTGCCGTGCGTCCGTCCAGCGTGGCGGCGAACTTGTAGGTGAGGTGCGGACGTCCAGTGCGCTGGCGCTGCAGCCACGCCCGCAGGGCTCCCTGGGCAGCGGCTTCGGTCTGTCCCTGGGTGACGGAAACCCCATTGCGCCTGAGGTAGTCGGCTCCCCCCGCAGCCAGCGGATTGGGGTCGGACACGGCGTAGTGCACTGCCGCGACACCGGCTGCCAGCAACGCGTGCGTGCACGGCGGGGTGCGTCCGTCGTGGTTGCAGGGCTCGAGCGTCACCACCGCGGTCCCGCCCCGTGCGCGCCCCCCTGCCGCCCGCAAAGCGGCGATCTCCGCATGGGGACCACCTGCCGGTGCGGTACCCCCCACCCCGGCCAGCTCACCTGCACCGTCGAGCACCACACTGCCCACCGGCGGGTTCGGGCTGGTCGTACCGCGCACTCTCTCACCCGCATCGCAGGCCAGGGCCATCGCGGTCTCAAAGTTCATGGGTGCAGCCTCAGGCGTGTAGGTGCGCCGAGGACTCCGCCGCGCTCGCCCGCAGCGACGCGACCGCCAGCG
The DNA here is from genome assembly GCA_017882745.1 of Mycobacteriaceae bacterium. Classification (GTDB taxonomy): domain Bacteria; phylum Actinomycetota; class Actinomycetes; order Mycobacteriales; family Mycobacteriaceae; genus X156. The sequence goes on from JADGOX010000193.1 coordinate 22,264, forward strand.
CCGGGTCGCTCGCTCCGTACACCGCCGAACCGGCAACGAAGCAGTCCACACCCGCCTCCGCCGCGGCGTGAATGGTGTCGGCGTTGATGCCCCCGTCGATCTCCACGAGCAGCGTGAGGTGCCCGGTGTCGACGAGCTTGCGAACAGTCCGAGCCTTGCTCAACACCTCAGGCATGAACGACTGCCCACCGAAGCCGGGCTCGACGCTCATCACGAGCAGAGTGTCGAACTCGCGAAGGACCTCCAAGTACGGCTCGATCGGGGTGCCCGGCTTGATGCTCAGACCGGCGTGGGCCCCCGCAGCGCGGATGTCCCGGGCCACGGCGATCGGGTCGTCGGTCGCCTCAGCGTGGATGGTGACGTTGTACGCACCCGCCTCGGCGTAACCCGGCGCCCACCGGCCTGGGTTCTCGATCATCAGGTGGCAGTCGATCGGAATATCGGTGGCCTGGAGCAGGCTCTGCACCACGGGGAGCCCCAAGGTGAGGTTGGGCACGAAGTGCGCGTCCATGACGTCCACGTGCAGCCAGTCCGCACCGCGGACCGCTCTCGCCTCCTCGCCGAGCCGGGCGAAGTCGGCGGACAGGATGGAGGGGGCGATCATCGGCTGTGCCACGGTGCTGGAGTCTAGGCGTCCGCGCGCCCGGACTGCCCCGGCACGGGCGTGCGAGAACCCGCTACATGCTTACGGGCGCGTCAGCGCGGACAGGAACATGGCGTCGGTGCCGTGCCGGTGCGGCCACAGCTGCACGTGCGGCCCTTCACCAAGCTGCGGGACACCGGGCAGGAGCGACCTCACGTCCAGCTGGGTTGCCCCAAGGCGTCGCACTGCGTCGGCCACCACCCCCGTGGTCTCGGCAAGGTGCGGTGAGCACGTGGCGTAAACCACCACCCCACCCGGGCGGACCAGGCGCAGAGCAGAAGCCAGCAGCTGCCGTTGCAGGGCGACAAGTTCGCCGACATCGCTGGCTTGGCGACGCCACCGTGCCTCCGGTCGGCGCCGAAGCGCACCCAGTCCGGTGCAGGGTGCGTCGACGAGGATCCGGTCGTAGCCGGCGTCCAGCCCGGGATCGCGCCCATCCACCACGTGCACGGTGACCGGCAGCCCGCTGCAGGTCTTGCGCACCAGCTCAGCGCGGTGTGGGGTGGGTTCCACCGCGTCCACGTGCGCACCTTCCATCCTGGCGAGCGCCCCGAGCAGCGCAGCCTTGCCGCCCGGCCCGGCACACAGGTCGAGCCACCGGCCGCGGTCTACGCCCTGCACCGGTGCGAGCGCCACGGCACGCGCGACGAGCTGGCTGCCCTCGTCCTGCACAGCAGCGTGCCCCTCACGCACGGCTTCCAGCTGCGCCGGGTCGCCCCCCTCCAGATACACGGCGTACGGGGAGTACCGACCCAACTCGCCCCCACAGACTGCGGCCAGCTCCTCCGCGGATATCTCCCCCGGCCGGGCCACCAGGTGTACCTGTGGGCGCATGTCGTCGGCAGCGAGCGCCTGCCCGAGTTCACCGGCCTGGGCCCCCAGTGAGTCGGAGAAGGCCTGCGCGATCCAGCGCGGGTGGGCATGCGTGAACGCCAGGTTGGCGACGGGGTCCTTGCGTGCGTCCGGTGCGAGCTGGGCTACCCACGCCGCCTCGTCCTGACGGCTGACCCGACGCAACACCGCATTCACAAAGCCCGATCGGGCCGTACCCATTTCGGCGCGGGCCAGATCGACGGCGGTGGACACTGCGGCGTGGGTGGCCACCCGCGTACGGAGGAGCTGGTAGGCACCCAGGCGCATGATGTCCAGCAGTACACCGTCCACCTCGTCGAGCGGCCTTTCGGCGCACTCGGCGAGAATCGCGTCCAGGAGTCCCTGTGCCCGGCAGGTGCCGTAGGCCAGCTCGGTCGCCAGCGCGGCATCGCGGCCGGTGATGTTGCGGTCACGCAGCATCTTGGGCAATACCAGGTTCGCGTAGGCGTCGCGTTCACGAACCGCTGTGAGCACGTCGCACACCGCAGACCGGACGGGGTCGACCGTCACCGGGGACTCGGCGGGCCTGGGTCGGCGGCTACCACCTGTGTGCTTTGCCGGCCGTCGTGACTCAGTCATCGCGCTCGCTCTCCATCATCGAGACGCGCACCACGCGCCCAGTCTTCTGCCACCATCATCTTCTTGCCCGGCGGCTGTACCTCGCTCAGCCGGACGGCTGTGGTGGCGGTCCCCACGTAGACGCCGTCTTTGCGCGTCAACAGCTCACCGGGGTCCAGTCCGCCGAGCTGAGTCACGCTCACCGGCCCGAGCTTGAGGCGAAGGTCACGAACCGTCGTCCAGGCGCCGGGATCGGGGGTGACCGAACGAATGTGCCTGTCGACCGCGATTGCCGGCGCCGACCAGATCACCTGCGCGTCCTTGCTCGTCACCTTGGGCGCATAGGAGACGCCCTCAACCGACTGAACGATACTTTGCAGCGCACCGGCTTCCACACCATCCATGGTCGACTCGAGGAGCGCCGCACCGGAGACCGCAAGCCTGGCGAGCAGCTCGCCAGCACTGTCGTCGGGTCGCACAGTCTCGGTGAGGAAGCCGAACACCGGCCCGGTGTCCAGGCCCTCCTCGATCTGGAACGTGGTGGCTCCTGTCACCTCGTCACCGGCGCGGACCGCTGCCTGGACTGGTGCAGCACCGCGCCAGGCCGGGAGCAGGGAGAAGTGCAGATTGATCCAGCCGTACCGCGGAACAGCAAGTGCCGCAGGGGGAAGCAGTGCGCCGTAGGCAACAACGGGGCAACAGTCCGGCGAGAGCTCACCGAGCTGCTTCAGGAACTCCGGATCGGAGGGTTTGGCCGGCGTCAACACCGGTATGCCGTGTGCATCCGCCACCTGCCCGACCGGAGAGCGTACGACTTTGCGACCCCGACCAGCTGCGGCATCCGGGCGCGTGAGGACGGCGACCACCTCGTGCTTGGCGGAGTCGAGCAGGCGCTGTAGGGAAGGAACTGCCGGCTCCGGCGTTCCGGCGAAGAGCAGGCGCACCTCAGCGGGCCGTTCCGTGCAGGCCGAGCGGGTTGGCCCGCACGGTCGGCGCGGGTCCCCCGAACCATTCGGCCTCACGGATCACCCGCATTGCGAGCTTGCGGGCCTCGGGATCCAGACGGTCGACGAACAACACCCCGTCCAGGTGATCCACCTCGTGCTGAATCGCTCTGGCCAGCAGTGCGCTGCCCTCCACCTCGACCGGCTCACCGAACATGTTCCACCCGTGCGCCACCACATGCATGTGCCGACGGCAGTCGACGCGCACCTTCGGAATGGACAGGCACCCCTCCGGGCCCAGCTGGTCCTCCTCGCCGAGCACCTCGAACGTCGGGTTCACCAGGTGACCGGCAAACCCGTCACAGTGGTACGTGAACACCCGCAGGCTCACACCGAGCTGAGGTGCCGCGATGCCGGCGCCGCCGTGCGCCTCCATCGTCTCGGCCAGGTCCTTGACCAAGGTGCGCAACTCGGCATCGAAGTCGACCACCTCTTCGGCACGGGTGCGCAGCACTGGGTCACCGAAGAGACGAACAGGGACGACAGACACGCACAGACTCCTTGCGGACAGATGGCAATGCATCAATTCTAGGTTGTCCGCCGCGCGGCTCGACTCAACCGATGCGATGAGGGTCTACCTGCACGCGCACAGACTCCGACTCCTTCCGGGCACTGCGGACCCCCTGCGCGGCGGCCAACGAGGCCGCCAGCTCCCGGCCCGAGTGCCGTGGAACCCGCAGCAGCATCCGCTCGGTGCCTTCTGCGGTGTCCACCGGGCCCAGCAGCTCGGTCTCCGCAGGCAGCTCGGCAGCGGACAACAGTCCGGCCACGGCCGTCGCGGTACCGTCGACCGCGGCCAGCGCAACCGCAGGCGGGAAGCCCACCTCTTCCCGCGAACGCAGCTCGGCACTGGCGTGGCCGACCGGATCCCAACGCACCAGCGCCTGAACGGTGGACAGCTCCGATTCGGCGCCCACCACGACCTGGCCACCC
>JADGOX010000194.1 GCA_017882745.1 Mycobacteriaceae bacterium
CACGATCATCGTCCGCAGCGTGCTCGTGCCTGCGCTCTCGTACGACATCGGCAGAAAGATCTGGTGGCCCTCCACGTTGGCCGGCGGCCAGACGTAGCACCCTTCACCCACAAGATGCACCCATCAGAGGCGAACCGTCTGAGCGAAATGCCTCGCGAGAGTAACGATATCGGCCCGAACAGCAATAGTGCTACTACAAGCCAATACTGTTACTACAAGCGCAGCGCAAAGTACGTCAGGGGGGATTGGGATGGACCCGTTGTCCGACCAGGAACCCTCGGCGACGAGCGTCGCGACACCAGCCGAAGTGCGCACACCTGCGCCGCCCAAGAAGCGGACGCGCGGCGGGGCAGGTGTTGAGCCGCTGAAACCGGCCCGCCGCTCCCGCGCGCATCTGTCCCCCGTCATCGTCCTTGTCGGTGACGTCGTTGCCATGCTTGCGCTCCTGCCGCTCACCAAGCCCGCTTACGCGGTGCTTTCCGCCCTGATCGCGTTGACGGTGCTGGGCTTGCTGCGGACGTACCGACGCAGGTTGACCCTTTCAGCGCTTGACGACCTCCCCCCGCTGGTAATTGCCGTGGCTCTGGCAACCCTCGGTCGCGACCTGCTGTTCGAACCACACGTCGGACTACTGCCGACCGGCGGCCTCGCGCTCGCTCAGTTTGGGCTCCTCATGCTCGGACGATGCGTGACGTACGCCCTCATACGAGGGTCACGTCGACGAGGAACGCTGTCGGCGCGCACCTTGGTGATCGGCGGTGGTTTCGTCGGAGCACGGATCGCCCTCAACGCGGTGGAGCACCGTGAGCTCGGCCTTGAAGCCGTCGGCATCGTGGATGACAACCCGCTGCCGGAGACCCGGTCGCTGAACCTGCCCATCATCTCCCAGATCAGGCCACTCTCCGAGGCAATCACCGCTTTGCAGGTTGATACGGTCATCGTCGCATTCTCCGAAGTCCGGGACCTCGATCTGCTGGACACCTTGCGGACTTGCGATCGCTTGGACAGCGAGCTGCTCGTTGTTCCTCGGCTGTTCGAGCTGTCGAGTCTCACCGGCGACATGGAGCTGCTCCGGGACATGCCGCTCACCCGGGTACGTCGAGCGCCCTACCGGACGCTCGAATGGCGCCTGAAGCGGCTGTTCGACATTGCGGCCAGCGCCAGCGCGCTGATCGTGCTGTCGCCCTTGCTGGCTCTCATCGGAGCCACCGTCTGGCTCTCCGACCGGTCGGCGCCCGTGCTGTTTCGTCAACGGCGGATCGGCGTCGACGGCACCGAGTTCACGGTGTTGAAGTTCCGGTCGTTCAAACCGGCGGACGAACACGAGTCGGAAACACGGTGGACCATCTCCGACGACGCACGGCTCGGTCGCCTGGGCAGGTTTCTGAGGAAGACCTATCTCGACGAACTGCCCCAGCTCTGGAACGTGTTGCGCGGGGACATGAGCGTGGTCGGCCCACGCCCCGAGCGGCCCTATTTCGCCGCCGAGTACGCCGCCGCAGTGTCGCACTACGGAGCGCGCCACCGGGTCCCCGCGGGGCTCACCGGGTGGGCCGCGGTGCACGGCCTTCGTGGCGACACCTCGGTGCGGGATCGCGCCGCCTACGACAACTACTACATCGAGAACTGGAGTCTCTGGCTCGACCTCAAGATCGTCTTGCACACCGTACTGGCCGTCCTCCGGCGGACCGGTGGCTGAGCTCGCCCTGCTTCTTGCCGCAGCAGTGGCGGCCGTTGCAGGCGGCCTCGCCCTCCGGGCGCTACGCGAACGCCCCCAGCGTGGCGTGCTCGTCTTGGCTGCCCTCGCGCCGTTCAACGGTCTCTTGCCCCTGGTCCCTGGCGGCTCCTCGGCCGCCTACTGGAAAGAGGCGCTGCTGGTCCTCACCTTGCTCGCCACTCTGGTGGCCCCGCGGCGTTCGCTCCGGGGGGTCGACCTCCCCGCGCCCTCCCTGCCCTGGTGGCCCGCGATAGCGGTGCTCACTGTGTTCGGAAGCGTCTCGGCCCTGGTCACCGCCGGACTCGAGGGACTCTTGGCTATCAAGATCACCTTCTTCTACCTGCTCATCCTGCTGGTGTTGTGGCGGGCACCGTTCACAGCGCGCGATCGTGACCACCTCGTGAGCATCGTGATGCTGCTGGGTCCGGTCACCGCGCTCGTCGGCCTCTGGCAGCAGTTCGTCGGACCGGCCTACCTGGTCAGCCTGGGCTACAGCTACAACGACCAGGTGCGCACGGCCGGCGGCTTGCTCCGGTCCTTCAGCACGTTCAACCAGCCCTTTCCCTTTGGCCTCTACGTCATGACCAGCCTGCTCGTCGGTGGCGCCGTGGCCCTTGCCGAGCCGAGACGACTGCGCAACGCGCTCTTTCTGTGCGCGGTACCGGTGATGGTGGTCGGGATGGGCGTATCCATCGTGCGGGCCAGCTACCTGGGCTTGATCGTCGGCCTGCTGTGGCTCGGGGTCCATCGTTACCGCACGATCTTGAAGGCGCTCGCCGCCGTAGTGGTGGTGGCCCCGCTTGCCGTGCTCCTGACCTCACCCCGGCTACTGGCGCCACTCGTCTCCTCGAGCAGCCTCGACCAGCGCGGTGCCGGATGGTCATCCATCGTCTCCGACGTCCTCAACCACCCGTTCGGACTGGGTCTGGGTGCCAGCGGCTCCGCGGCAGCACGGATCGCGCTCGCGAACGGCCGGGCGGAGGCGACGACGTACCAACCGGACAACTACTACGTCAAGATGGCGCTCGAACTCGGCCCCGTCGGACTGTGGCTCTTCATCCTCGTGATCATCAGTGCCGCCGTCTCGACGCTGCGCGCCGCGCGCGTCCTCCGCGGGCGCGACGGTGCACTCGCCCTGGGGGTCAGCGCGTCGGTCGTCGCGGCCGCTGCTGCGTCGTTTGTTGCCACATATCTTGAGATCTTTCCGCTCGACGTCTATTTCTGGTTGCTCCTGGGGGTGGTGGGATGTTCGGTCTCGCAGCACGCGGCGGAGTGCCGCGCCAACATGCGGCGCGCATCCGCTTCAGCGCGCTCGCCCTCCGACCCGGCGGAAGTGGTGTCCAGACCTACGCCCGTGAGCTGATGCGGGCGCTCGCACCGCTGCTCCCGGATGCAGAGCTCTCCGCGCTGGTGCAGCGCGATGCCGCAGCCGAGCTGCCCGCAACTGTTCGCGCCATCACGAGACCGGTCGCTTCAGGCGCCAAGCGTGCCCTGTTTGCGATGGCCCCCGTGCGGGGGGCCGATGTCGTGCACTCCCTCGACGTCGACCTGCCGATCGCCAGCCGGGCGCTACTGGTCGCCACGGTGCACGACATGTCGGTGTTCGACGCACCCTGGGCGTACGGCCGGGTGCGTGGCATCGGGGAGCGGCAGTTGCTCCGCACCTCGCTGCGCCGTGCCGACGTGGTGCTGGCCGTGTCGGAGTTCACCGCGGAACGGGTACACGCCCTGCTCGGTCTCGACTGCGTGGTCACCCCGCTCGCGCCAGCCCCGTGGGCCAAGCCGCCCGATGCCGAGCAGGTGCAGCGTGTGCGCACCCGTTACGAGCTGCCCGAGCGTTTCGTGCTTCAGGTGGGCACCGTAGAACCACGCAAGGACGTGGCCCTCGTCGCGCAGGCCGCACGTGAGCTGCAGGTGCCTTGTGTACTGGCCGGTGCGGGCTCCACCGGCCCCGACGCCCCTACGGGCACGATAGGACTCGGGTACGTCGACGTGGCCGATCTGCCCGCGCTCTACGCTGCCGCAAGAGTCGTGGCCTACGCCTCCAAGTACGAGGGGTTCGCCCTGCCACCGGTCGAGGCAATGGCCTGCGGTGCCGCGGTGGTGGCCAGCGCGGTCGGGGCGCTGCCGCAGGTCGTGGGAGACGGGGCCGTCCTGGCGGATGCCCATACCTTGCCGGCGTGGGTGGCAGCGCTGCGCCCGCTGCTCTGCGACGATTCCGAACGGGATGATCTGCGCCATCGGGCGACGCTCGCGGCCGCCCGATTGAGCTGGTCGGCCACCGCGGAGATCACCAGGCGCGCGTACGGGCTGACCCAGGGATGAACCCATTCGGAAGTTCCCCGCAGCGTCCACCCGGAAGAGCCCGCCAACTGGTGTTCATCAACAGCACCGGCAATGTCTCCGGTGCGGAAGTGGTGCTGTGCGGACTGGTCGAGCTGGCCAGCAAAGAGGGCTTCGACGTGACGGTGGCATGTCCGCCCGGCCCCTTGGTCGAGCGGCTCCCTCCCGCGGTCGCACACCTGGAGCTCCCGCCACTGGGCCTGGACGGCCGCGCCAGCAGAGTGGGCCGGGCGCTGGCCAGCGCCCGCTTGGGCGCACGGTATCTGCGTGCGGCACGCGCATTGGCACCGACGGTGCGTGCGCCTGCCACCCGGACGGTGGTCAACTCCCTGCTCGCCCTGCCGGCAGCCCGGCTCGCACGCCCAGCTGGGGGTATTCGCTGGCTGGTCCACGACACCGTGCACCAAAGCAAACAGCGACTGATCGTGCGCACCAGCGGCAGCCAGGTTCGCCGGGCAGTGGCCGTCTCCGAGGCGACGGCGATTCCGCTGCGCGCACTGCACCTGAACGTCACGGTCGCCCACAACGGCGTTCGCTGGCCGGTGCCGCCCGCTGACCCTGCCCTGCATGAACCACCCGTCGTCGGCGTACTCGCCCTGCTCACGCCGTGGAAGGGCCACCAGGTCCTGCTGGAGGCCCTGGCACAGATGCCTGGCATCGAGCTGGAGCTCGCCGGTGGCTCGTTTCCCCGCGACACCGACTACGTTGCCGCACTGCACCGGCGTGCCGAGCAAGCCGATCTGCGGGGGCGCGTGCGCTTCCTCGGCCACGTCGATCCGCTGAGCACGATGCGTGGCTGGGACGTAGCTGTCTCACCGAGCACCTCCCCCGAAGCCGGGCCGATCTCGATGCTCGAGGCCATGAGCCTCGGTGTACCGGTGGTGGGAACCGCACACGGCGGCACCAGCGAGATCCTGGCCGGCGGAGCAGGTCTGCTGGTGGAGCCCGGCGACGTCGAGGCCCTCGTCGTCGCACTGGGGCGCGCGCTCACCGATACGCAGTTTCGGCACCGCAGCTTCGAGGCCGGACGGCGATTCATTGCCGAGCATCATAATCTGGCCCGCACTCTGCCCATCATGCTCGCGGCCTTGCTCGCGCCCTAGATGGTGCGAACCCGCTGCACCATGGATGATCACTCTCAAGCTCGGGGCGGCGGCGGGCCGCTCCACAGTCGTAGGCGAATTCGACTCGTGTGATGTCAGCTCTCGGTACTGGACGAATCGGAATCACGTCAACAGCGCGACCCAACGGATAAGGGGGCACGATCCCCGTGGCACAGGTCGAGGGTTCAACGGCTTTCCCCGAGGAGCGCCGAAGTGGCGCTCCGCTGCGCGCACTGTTCGTGAACGAGAACATCGGCGGCCACGCGACCGTGCACATGGCACTGAAGCGCTGCCTGGACGAACGAGTCGACATCGAGGCGGAGTTCGTCGATGTTCCGAATCCCAGACTCCTCGGACGCCTGTTGCGGCTGCCGGTGCCCGTGCTCGGCCGGTACGACCTCGACCTACAACCGCTCCGCTCACAACTCGTCCGCTCGCACTGGGTACGACGCGAGCTGACACGCAGGCTCGGCAGGGGCGGGGTGGACGTCGTGCACATCTACACGCAGAACTGCGCACTGTCCTCGGCCGGACTGCTCCGCAAGGTGCCGTGTGTCATCACCACGGACAGCACCACCGAGCTCAACGCCTATCGCATCCCTTACCGCGCACCGACGCGCTTCACGCCGTGGAGCGTCCGGGCCAGCATTCCGTTCGAGCGCCGGGTGCTGGCAGCCGCCGATCACATTGTCGCCAACAGCGACTACGCCGCGAACTCGCTGCGCACCACTTACGGTGTGCCCGAGGACAAGTTGGAGGTCCTGCCCTTCGGGGTGTGGCTACCGCCCGAGCCCCCACCGCGGCCAGACCGCCGCCCGACCATCGTCTTCGTCGGGCACCAGCTCGAACGCAAGGGTGGACTGCGCCTGCTGGAACTGCATCAACGCCACTTGCGCGAACGCGCCGATCTCGTGCTGGTGACGACTGAAACGGTGCCTGAGCTGCCGGGAGTGCGAGTGGTTTCTGACCTGGAGGGCGGCAGCTCCAGGCTGTGGAAGATACTGCAGGACGCGGACATCATGTGCTTCCCCAGCACCATCGACCAGGCTCCCAACGCTGTTCTGGAAGGAGCTGCCGCGGGCCTTCCGGTCATCGCGCACCCGGTCGCCGCGATCAGCGAGATGGTGCAGCACGACGTAACAGGACTACTGGTGCCGCCCGGGGACGACGCGGCACTGTTGCAGGCATTGACGGACCTGGTGGAGGACCCCGAGCGTCGTCGGGAGATGGGGCGTCGCGGACGGAAGCACGTCGAGAAGAACTACGACATGCGCGTGGCCGCCGACCACCTTGTGGCCGTGCTCGCCAGAGTCGCCCGGCCAGCGCACGGCTGAACGCCGCGGAGCCTCACGCGAGGGGCTAACCCCAGGTGATGGTGACGGGTGTGGACACCGCTTGCGTGTTGGCGCCGTTGGCGTTGTCGACACGGGCGAGGTAACGATGCGTGCTCGCCACGCTCTGACTGACCACCACCCCGAAAGTGGTGCCACC
>JADGOX010000195.1 GCA_017882745.1 Mycobacteriaceae bacterium
AACACCGGGCAGTACGGGTCGGCGAACTCCACGTGCACACCGGCGCTGTCGAAGTACGTCTGCGGGCGGCCGGAAGAGGTGCGGTCGACCAGCTGGTCGGGGATCACCACGGTGCCCGGACCGAGTGCCGGTGTGAGGCTGCCGACTGCGCACGGGGCAAGTACCTGACGCACGCCGACACTGCGCAGCGCCCAGAGGTTCGCCCGGTAGTTGACCTTGTGCGGCGAAAACTCGTGCTCCCGGCCGTGGCGCGGCAAGAACGCCACAGTGCGTCCGGCCACCTCACCCATGGTCACCGGTGCGCTGGGCGCGCCGTAGGGGGTGTCCACTTCCTGCGTGCGCGGGTCGTCGAAGAACGAGTAGAACCCGCTCCCGCCGATGACTCCGATGCACTCGTCCACGGTGCTTCCTTTCATGCTTCGCGCAGGGTCAGTTCTGCTGGACTGCGGGGGTAGCGGTTGCATCCGGGGAAGTTCCCCCACCGACAAATCGCCGTCAGCGCCCTCGGTCACAGCGTGCACCAACACCTCGCCGCCGCCCAACGCGCCCTTGCCGGGCGCTCATCGGGTGGTTCCACGATGCGATGCTGCTCACCAGACCCGACAAGCGGGGTGCGTTGGGCGGCAGTGCCGTCCGGGCCGCGCTGCAGCATTCCGTCGACCTCCTCGAGGTACGAGCACACACCCCTGGAAGCCCGGTCGACGTCCGCGCAGGCGAGCCTCCACGGCTTGGCGACCTCCCACCCCAGCAACAGCGCCCGGGTGTCGGTCATCGCCCCCGCCTCCTCGGGCCTTGTGCTCGGCCAAGGGCCGACTGCCACACTCTGCATGCTCAGCAGCCGACGCCCGCACATCCGAAAGAGCCACTGCCGCATCCAACTTGGGCAAGGAACTGAGAGCACTGCCCTCGACACGACGGCTAAGCGGGGGCTCTGCGTACTGGTGGGCGGCCAGCGGCCCTCATGCAGCTTGCGCAGACGCGACCCGCCAAGGGCTGAGGGCGCCGGCTTCGCACACCCCGCCAGCAGGCGGCGAAGCTCGGAACGTGCAGCACGCTGGTCGACGACAAGATGATCTCCCCCAGATTCTGGGGTCACCAGGACAATGGATGAGTCTCACCGACAGACGCACGTCCGGCCAGCCAACATGAAGCTCCCCACGCGCCGACAAACGCCCCCAGCGGCGCGATAATCGCTACCCTCCAGGGGTGCCCGGCAGTGATGGTGTGTCCCGCGCGGACGCGCGCCGTCGCCGGATGCAGCTGATTCGGTGGACCGTCGTCGCCACGCTCGTCGCCGTGCTCGCCGTCGAGGTAGCACTGTTGGCACCGTCCGTGCGTGATGCCGTGCGGCGCTTGGGCGACGTCAGCTGGTGGTGGGTGGGGGCCGCCATCATGTCCCAAGCCGTGTCGATGAGCGCCTTCGGCCACCTGCAACGCCGCCTGCTCACGGCCGCCGGCGTCCCCGTGCGCCAAATCGACTCCACCTTGGTGGTCTACGCCGCCAGCGCCATGAGCCTCAGTCTGCCTGGCGGGCCGTTGTTCTCCACCACCTTCACCTTCCGCCAGACACGCCACTGGGGTGCCAGCCGCGTGGTGGCGTCCTGGCAGCTCGCGATGAGCGGTGTGCTTGCGACGGCAGGCCTCACCCTCATGGGGGTCGTGGGCGCCGTTCTCGTCGGCGGTAGCATCAATTTCGTCGGCCTGTCGGTCGCCATCGCTGCGGCCATCGCACTGATCTACGGACTGCGCTTCGTCGCCACCCATCCGAGTGTGCTGCTCAGCAGCGCCCGGCACGTGCTTCGCTGGGTCAACGCAGTGCGCGGACACCCCGCAGAGGCTGGCATGGCTCGGGTGCACGAGATTCTCGAGCAACTGGAGACGGTGCAGCTGAGTCAGCGTGACCTGGGTGCAGCCGCCTGGTGGGCCACCTTCAACTGGATCGCCGACGTCGGCTGCCTGGCCTTTGCGTGCCTTGCCGCCGGTGCGCACCCGAGTATCGGCGGCCTCCTCATCGCGTACGCGGCAGGCAAGGTCGTGGCGGCGGTGCCACTGTTGCCCGGCGGCCTCGGAGTGGTCGACGGCACGCTCACGGCAGCATTGGTGGCGACCGGGCTTGCGGCCAGCGTCGTCCTGCCTGCCGTGATCGTCTTCCGGCTGATCAGCTTTCCCCTGGTGGCCATCGCGGGCTGGGTGGTGTTCGTCACGAGGTTCCGGTCCACGAACTTCGACCCCGAGGAACCTGACCCCGCCCTGGGCGAATGATCCATGCGGGAACAACCCGCATCCGGGATTGGGTGGTGCAATCACGGTGCGGACAGGATCACCCGTGACACTGCCGTGGGTGACGGTGACCATTGCGAAGTCTCCTGGATCGAGGAACAGCGCCCGATTTCGCAGACCGGCAGAGGGCGGATCGTGCAGCTCCTGCTGGCCAGGCTGCCCGGAACTCCCACGCCACCGCACCCGACAAGGTCACCGCATGATCGTGGATTGTGGCCTGGACCGTGTCCGGTACGTCGACGACAGGCGGCAAGGCCTCACCCGCCTCGCGGGCGATGTCGGTGTCAGCGGCACCCTTCAACTCGGCATCGGGTCTGCGCTGGGGCTGTGTCATGACCTCATCCTGGCCACCGGGCCACCCCGACAACAGGGCACAACGTCCCTCGTGACCGGGCCAGATGGCGAGTGATGAAGCCCAATCTCTTCGCTTGGGACGAACGGCTGGGGCGGAAGAGGCTTTTGGCTCTGCCCTGCTGCTGGTGATTGCCTGCCTACTGGGTGGGGTCGTGTGAGCGGCCGCGTCAGTTGAAGGGACGAGTGCATCGCAATGGTCGTGCAGTCGGGCATGGTCGGCCCCACAGGTACCGCCCCGCCGGCGGTCGAGGTGCAGGGGTTGGAGAAGCATTTCGGTGCGGTGACGGCCGTTGCGGGGGT
>JADGOX010000196.1 GCA_017882745.1 Mycobacteriaceae bacterium
CCACTCCCCAGCAGCACTTGGGCGCGCACCGCACGATGGGCCTCGGCGGGAGCCCACCAGCGTTCATCCACCGGCCACGGACCGGCCCAGGCGAGCACACGACGAAGGTGTCCGTCGTAACGCACCGCCACTGGTTCCGCGGTGACGTTCCCACGTCCGGTGACACCTACCGCCGCCCCGGAGGCGTCCACCAGATCCACCGGAAGCTGCTTCGGCAGCACCGTGGCTGGGGATGGTGCGGGCAGCCGACCCGGCCACGGCGCAGCGGGATCGCTGGCCGGAACTCGCTCATCCCCCCACGCCAAGGTGGTGATCTGCTCGGTGGGGCCACGACCACCGCTGGCCACCCCCACCTGCACTGCCTGTCCGCCGAGCAGTCCCTGCACCCGTACCAGGGTCCGGCGTGCCCGGTCGTCACCCTCACCGACCCCACCCCACAGACCCAGCTGCAGTGCACCGGCGTCCACCACCTCCACCGGCTCCAAGCGCAGCAGCACCACGCCGGAGGTAGGCCGGGAGTTGCTTCGGCCGGTGAGCCAACCGTCGAGCTGCCAGCGCACGCGGTCGGCGGTCCCCGCAGGGGTAAGCGGTTCGGCACAGCGCCAGGTACGGGACAGCTCCTCACCGTTGCCGGTGCGCGCCCGCACCAGCAGGCGCGTGCAGGCCACACCGGCCGCAGACAAGCTGGCGTGCAACTGTTGCGCCAGCGTGCGGGCAGCAAACGCGGCGGCGTCCACCCGGTCCACCGGCGGGTCGCACCGCAGCTCCACCGACAGCTCCACCGGTGGTCGGCGTGCCGCTGGTGGACGTTCCGGAAGCCCCCGGGCGCTGCGATGGGCCAGCACCGCGTCGGCCCCGAAGCGCGAGCCGATGTCGGTAGACAACAGGGCAGCAAAGGAACCGATGGTATGCAACCCCAAGCGGCGCAACAGATCCACGAGCTCGATGCGTTCGGTCGCGGCCATGCTCGGCTCACTCGCCAGCTCGGCCACCGGTAGCGGCGCGAGAAACTCGGCACTGCACCCCGGTGCCACCACCCGACCCGCTCGAGCGGCGATGACCGCGGCGGACAACGTGTCGGCGATACCCACCTGACACTCCACCCCGATGCCGGCCACCTCGTCCACCAAGCGCTCGGCCGCCTTTTCCTCACCACCGAAATAGCCCGACGGCCCCTGCGCGGCTAGCACGAGCAGACCAGGACGGAGCACCTCCACCCCCGGCGCCAGTGCATCGACCGCAGCGGCAACCGGCTCGAAGAGCCGTGCCTGCAGGTCGAGGTCAACCTGGGCCACGTGCAGCTCCGGGCAGCGGCCCTGGGCTTCGCGGCGGCGCAAGCCTCGGCGCACTCCCTCAGCGCGTGCCCCTGCCGTGCAAGCCACCACCCGGTTGGCTGACACCACAGCGACCGGGCGATCCGCGGGCAGTCCGGCAGCTACCGCAGCCGTCACCGCCGGCCAGTCGGGGCACCACAGCGCCAGGGTGCGATTCCGGCCCATGGTCACAGCGACATCCGCTCAGCCGCAACCTGGGTCGACACAAGAGGATTCAACGCAAGGGGATTCAACGCAGCGCGCTCGCCGGCATGCCACTGCACAGCGGGCCCTCTACCGCCTTCGCGGTCGGCACGCAACACCACGCGCACCCCTCGGGGCCGCACGGCCTGCCCCCTGCCCTGCACCCGCACCGACATCTCACTGGCCCGTAGCCTGCCGTGACCGCCCCCCAGTCCTGCGCATCGGGACACTCGTGCGTGGAGCTCCAACTCAGCACCTGGCCACGCTCCCCCAGTGACCACCAACACCCCACCGCGGTGACGGGCCCGCGCAATGAGACCCCTGGCCCGCGAAGGGGGCACCGAGGCGCCGGACAGGTCCAGCACCACCATGTCCATTCCGTCGAGCAGGACGGCGGCCACGTCCACCGAGTCGGTGCCAGGATCGGGAACAAGAGCGATCCGCCCCAGGTCAGCGCCCATCTCCTGGGCAGCAAGTAGACCGAGGCCCGGCCGTCCCACCACCGCAGCCCAACCCCCATCCGCCGTCACCGAGGCAAGCAGCCCAGCCAGCAGCGAGCTGGCCCCAGCCACGGCTACCACCGAGCCGCGTACCAGCCCTCGGCGCGGCAGCAGGTCAGCCAGAACCTCAGGTACGGGGAGCACAGGAACAGGCCGAGCCACTTCCGCTGCACGTGCTCCTGCACCCTTCCCCGGCACAGCAGCAAGCCGCCGACGTAGCGCAGCAATCTGCTCGTCACGACCCTGTGCAGGCAGTTCGAGAGCAGCCGTCATCACCACACCACCTTCCGCACCTAACCCCAACTGCTGGGCAGCTACCGCGTGGAGGGAACGGCTTACGCACCAACAACCTCATGTTCGAACATGTGTTCGAACATGACCAAGTACACCTCTGCCACGGCGCGACGTCAAGTCCGCGGAAGAAGCTGAGCAGGCACCTCGCAAGCAGGGCCGTCAGCGCACGGTTGCCGTGGGACGAGTGCATCAGCGGGGGGAGATGTCACCACCCAAGGATTTCCACAGCACGGAGATCTCTCCAGTGGTTGACAGCTGGACTGCGCCTGGCCCAGGGAGGTCATGGGAGTTACTGCAACGATGAGCGATGGCACCCGAGCACAGGAGAAACCACATGAAGCGCGCCGACTTTGTCAAGCTTGTCGACCACACGATCCTCGCACCTCAGGCCGGCGTAGAGCAGGTCCGCGCCGCGGCCTCAGACGCGGTGACAGCGGGATGCGCCTCGGTGTGCGTCAACTCCGCGCGGGTGGCGACGGTGGCCCCGCTTCTCGTTTACTCTGACGTCAAGCTGTGCACGGTAATCGGGTTCCCGTTCGGCTCGGTACTGACCGACGCGAAAGTTGCCGAAGCGCGTGCGGCCACTCAAGACGGGGCGAACGAGTTCGATATGGTGCTCAACATCGGCAGCCTCATCGACGGGGACACCCGGGCGGTCGAGCGCGACATTTCCGCAGTACATGCGGTCATCCCGCTCGGGGCCTTGTTGAAGGTAATCTTGGAGACCAGCGCACTCAGCCCGCCCCAGATCGTGGCGGCATGCCTGGCATCCGAAGCGGCGGGAGCTGACTTCGTGAAGACGTCCACCGGTTTTCACCCCTCCGGCGGCGCGACGACGGAGGCGGTGCGGCTCATGCGGAAAACGGTGCCGAACCTGGGGGTCAAAGCCTCCGGCGGCATCCGCACCCTCGCCACCGCACAGGAGATGCTGGATGCCGGGGCGAGCCGTCTGGGCATGAGCGCAACCTTGGCGGTCCTTGACGAGCTGAACGACTGAGCCCCGCACAAGTTGCGCGGGGCTCAGTGTCATAGGCCGCCAGCTACCCCACAGAGGACCAGTCGGCGAAGCCAGTGGGGTCGTGCCGCCCCACGCTGGCGTGCTCGAACAGTCCCGACCCGGGCGCACCGTTGCAGGTAGCGCGGGCCACGTGGTCGATCGCACCCCAGGGCACGCGGTCGACGATGGCGGGGTCGGTGAGGTCATACATCTGGGCATCGGACCAACCGGCGCCCTTCCACTGGCCATGGACCCAGTCCGGGTCGCCGCCGTAGCCCGCACCCACGTGCAGCGCGATGAAGTTCACCGTCTCCACCTCTATGGTCACCGGCGTGCCGTCCATGGCTGTGAGGTGCAGCCGGGCGAACTCCGGGTGGCGGGTGCCGGAGCGGTAGGTGATCTCCACCCGTGGCCATCCCAGCTGCTCCACCCGTCCGTCGGGCCAGACCCGCTTCGCGTCGTTGAGGGTGCGGTAGCCATCCGGGCTCTCCTGAATGATGACGATGATCGCGAAGTCGTCGAAGCGCAGGGGGGCGTAGAGCCACCAGAAACCATCGATCGGTTCGGCGGCAGCGCGTCCAGCCGGCTCCGGCTCACCGACCGGACGGACGCCCCAGGAACGGTCGCGAGAACCACTCCAGACCTCCGGTTCGACGGTGATCTGCTCCCCCTGCACCGACAGCGTGCCGCTCCAGCTACCCACCTGCGCAAAGCGCTGAGCGTTCAGCGTCGGCCTCGCACCGTTCAACATCAGGTGCGGCTCCTCATCGACGGCGGGAAACGAGCCGGTCCAAGTCAGGTCTGCGCTGAGGCTCTCGTGCTCACACACCAGACGCAGCCGCTTCAGTGGCTCGAGGACCTCGATGCGGTACCCACCGACCCGCAGCTCAGTGCTGCGCTCCACCAAGGCGTCGGAGAAACGCACCGTCCACTGCTGGTCCCGCCGCCGCAGTGCGACAAAGGCATCGACCACCCCGAGGTTCGGGTATACCCCGAACCCGCTGACCAAGAAGGTGCCGCCGTCCTGGTCATGGGCGTTGAAGTAGGAACGGTCGTAGAAGTTGCGGTCGCTGCTAGCCACTCGAGCCATCGACAACGGAGTCTGGTGGATCGGGAACTCATCGAGCGGTATCGGCATGATCCGTCATTTCTCTGGTCAGTTCCAGGAGTAGGTACCAGCGAGCATTTGCTCGAGCGATGCTCGGTGGAGGACGAAATCGTCGGGGTCTGCGGGCATCGTGTCCTCGTTGAAATGAATGCTTCGGCGCTTGACCCGGGCTATGACGATGGCGTGCCGCAGCGCCGCGTAGACCAGGTAGAAGTTCAGGTCACGCGCGACGCTGCCGGTCAACTCCTCGTAGGTGCGGACCACGTCGTCGCGACGAAGGAAATCGGGTAGACCAGGAAGCCCGGCCATCTCAGCGAGGTCCTGGAAGAAGCGGTGCAGGAAGATGAACCACCCGAGATCGAGCTCCCGAGGTCCGAGCGCGGCCATCTCCCAGTCGAACACGGCGACCGGCTCGAAGTCCTGGAACATCATGTTGCCGATCCTGGCGTCCCCCCAGCTGAGGACATTCGGCCCCAGGTCCGCCGGCCAGTGTTGTTCCAGCCAGTCGAAAGCACGCTCGATGAGCGGGATCCGGATGCCGTCGTCCGTCAGCGCCCACTGGTAGTAGGCGCGTTGTGCATCTACG
>JADGOX010000197.1 GCA_017882745.1 Mycobacteriaceae bacterium
CGCCGGCCGACTGCCGCAGCAGCGCGCCGACCGCCACGGCCAGGATCGCGGCGAGGGCATACACCACACCGATGCCGGCCACCTGACGCCAGTCCTCCGATGTGGTGAGCGGCAGCGGCGTGCTGTTCAGTGCCTTGGCGATACCCAGGGATCCGAAGGCGAAGATCTCACCGAGTACCAGGCCGACGAGGCCGAGGAACGTTGCCTTTGATGTCAGCACCAGCCAACGGCGGGGTACGGCCTGGAATGTGGTCCGGACAATGCCGAAGCGGTACTCCGTCGTGATGCTGAGCGCCGCCATGATCATGATGACGAACATGCCGAACCCAGCGGTCCCGCCCTCGATGAGCGCAAGGTCATAGGCCGGTGCGCCGGCGCCCGGGTCGCCGTTCTTGTAGGTGAGGGCGAACAGCAGGGCGAATCCGAAACTGATCAGTGCCGCGACTGCGGTGCACCACCATGGCGACCGGGTGGTGGTGAGCTTGATGCGTTCGACGTTCAGGAGACTCATCACTTGCTCATTTCGGCGCTAGGGGCAACAGAGGCGGGGTTGGGACCCGCGGATTGGTACTGGACGTCACCGCTGGTGAGTTGTATGAAGGCTTGCTCCAGCGAGCCTCGCTGCACGCTGAGTTCGTGCAGGACCACGTTGCCCGCGGCGGCAAGCTCGCCGACCTGTTCGATGGTGGATCCGCTGACGAGCAAGGCATCTGTGCCGTCCTCGCGCACGGAGAGGCCGCGCCCGGTCAAGGTGGTGCGCAGCGCACCGAGCTGGGGGCTGCGCACCCGCACGGCGGAGTCGCTGGCATGGTCGACGAACTCCTGGGTGGTGCAGTTGGAGATGAGGCGCCCGCGACCGATGACTATGAGGTGATCTGCAGTGAGCGCCATCTCCGAGAGCAGGTGGCTGGAGACCAGCACTGTGCGGCCCTCCCGCGCCAGGCCCTGCATGAAGTTGCGGATCCAGACGATGCCCTCCGGGTCGAGTCCGTTCACCGGCTCGTCGAACAGCAGCACCTTCGGGTCACCGAGGAGAGCGCCCGCGATACCGAGCCGCTGTGACATGCCCAAGGAGTACGCACCGGCCCGCTTGCCTGCCACCTCGCTGAGACCGACCAGGGCGAGCACCTCGTCCACCCGCGAGTGCGAGATGCCGTTGGAGGCGGCCATCCACCGCAGGTGCGCCCGGGCCGAGCGGTTGGGATGCACCCACTTGGCGTCCAGGAGGGCACCGACCTCCCGCAGCGGATGCTTCAGCTGGACGTAGGCCTTGCCGCCGATGGTGGCGGTGCCCGAAGTGGGACGGTCCAAACCCAGGATCATGCGCATGGTGGTGGACTTACCGGCGCCGTTCGGACCGAGGAAGCCGGTGACCGTCCCCGAATTGATGCTGAAGGACAGGTCGTCGACGGCCTTCGTGGAACCGAATGACTTGGACAGGTTCTGGACTTCAATCATGACGTCATCCTTGCCCATGCCGGCACCGACGCACGTCAACCTCAGGGATTCATCTGTCTCATCCTCCAGGATGAGTGCCACTCAGGGTCAGCTTCGCGGCCGGACCAGCCCTGTCTCGTACGCGAGCACCACCGCCTGCACCCGGTCCCGCAGGCGGAGCTTGGCCAGTACCTTGCCGACGTGCGTCTTGATGGTCGCCTCCGACAGGAACAGCACGGTGGCGATTTCGGTGTTGGACAGGCCACGAGCCATATGCCCCAACACTTCCCGTTCGCGCGCGGTGAGCACCTCCAAGGCCCGGGAGTCGACAGCGTCATCCGGCCCGGTGGCGATGAATCGGTCCAGCAGCCGACGAGTGACGCTGGGCGAGACGACCGAGTCACCGCTCGCGACGCTGCGGACCGCGGCGACCAGCTGCTCAGGAGGCGTGTCCTTGAGCAGGAAGCCACTCGCCCCGGCACGAAGCGCGGCGAGCGCGTACTCGTCCAGGTCGAAGGTGGTCATCACCAGCACCTTCGAGCACCCGGCC
Source organism: Mycobacteriaceae bacterium (assembly GCA_017882745.1). GTDB lineage: Bacteria > Actinomycetota > Actinomycetes > Mycobacteriales > Mycobacteriaceae > X156. The sequence continues at coordinate 1,988 of JADGOX010000197.1, forward strand.
TCGACGATCTGCCGGGTGGCGTCCACACCGTCCAGTATGGGCATCCGCACGTCCATGAGTACCACTGCCGGACGCAGCCGCAACGCTTGTTGGACCGCGGCCGCTCCATCCCCGGCTTCAGCGACGACACTGATGTCTTCGTGCGAGTCGAGCACCATTCGCAGTCCGACGCGCATCAGCTGTTGGTCGTCGACGAGCAGTACGGTGAGGGGGTCGGCAGGCACAGTGCTCACGGTAGGTGTTCCTCGTCGTGCGGGCGCGCATTCAGCGGAAGCATCGCCCGCACCGCCCAGCCGACGTGTGCTGCTGAACCAACCGTGATGCTTCCACCGAGGACAGCAACCCTCTCCCTCATGCCGAGGAGACCGTTACCCGAACCCCCGTCGAAGTCCCCTGTGCCCTGCCCGGTGTCGGTGATCTCCACCATCACCTGCCTCTCGTCACTGTGCACCCGCACCTTGGCCGTGGCTCCGGGGCCGGCGTGGCGCAGCACATTCGTCAGCGACTCCTGCACGATGCGGTACACCCCGAGCGCCAGTCCGGCCGGCACTGTGTCCAGGTCTCCCCGCAGCTCGAGTTCCACCGGCAGACCGACACTCTCCATCCGCTGGGCGAGTTCACCGAGACCAACGGTGCCAGGCTGGGGAGTCAGCGCACCCGCATGATCGGTCCGCAGGAGCTCCAAGGTGCGACGCAGCTCGGTCAGCGCTGCTCGGCCGGTGCTGGAGATGATCGCCAGAGCGGGCGCGACCGCTGAAGGGTCCCGCGGGAGGACGTAGGCGGCACCGTCAGCCTGCACCACCATGATGCTCACCGCGTGCGCGACCACGTCGTGAAGCTCACGGGCGATGCGGGTGCGTTCGTCGGTGACGGCAATGGCCGCGCGACGGTCCCGGTCGCGGTCGGACTCGGTGAGCCGCATCTCAACCTCTGCCGCGTAGGCCCGGCGCGCGCCGGCAAACTCCGCGAGGATCCACGCCAATGCGAACACCATCAGCGCGACAACTATGTCGCCCGGGCTGTATGCGCGCCACAACGACCACAGCACGGTTCCGATGAGCAGTCCGATGCCGTAAACCAGACCTGCACGCCTGCCGACGTAGTTGACCAGGGTGTACAGCACAATCGCGAGTGCCAGATCAGCAGGCACGACCACGGTGTCGGGCATCAGGATGAGCTGTCCTGCGCCGAGGGCCAGAACGAGCGCGGCCGCCAATTCGGGGTAGCGGCGGCGGATGACAAGCGGGGCCGACAGCAGGAGGCTGATCAGCAGGTAGCTCGCCCGGTGTGCTTGCGGGGCGAGCAGGACGACACTGAGCAGAACGACCGCCACACTGAGCATCCCGTCGCCGACCATGGGCCGGGAGCGCAGCCACAGGCTGAGTCGTCGCATGCCGCACACCGTATGCGGACCAGGCGCTAGCGTGGCGCCATGCGCCCGAGCACACATCAGGTCGACCCCGAATTTCTGTCCCTGCCACTGCATCGCCTCGCCGATGCCGCGTTGAGCCGGGCGAGCGCCTTGGGTGCCGAGCACGCCGACGTGCGGGTGCACCGGACTCAGACGCAAAGCCTGCGACTCCGCGATGGCGCCGTGCAGTCGGCCAATGACGCCAGCACCATCGGCCTTGCCGTGCGGGTCGTCGTCGACGGCACCTGGGGATTCGCCTCGCATGCCGAGCTCAGCGCCGAGACTGCTGTGGCCACGGCAGAACAGGCCGTGGGGGTGGCTCGTGCTCTCCGTTCGCTCAACCGCGATCCGGTGGTGCTGGCCCCCGAGCCGCAGTACACCGATGCCCACTGGGTGTCGGACTATGACATCGACCCCTTCACAGTGCCCACGGCGGACAAGATCGGCCTGCTCTGCGAGTACTCGCAGAGACTGCTGGCTGCGGATGGAGTGGATCATGTGTCCGCCGCGTGTCTGCAGGTGAAGGAACAGACTTTCTACGCCGACCTGGCGGGCTCCACCATCACCCAGCAGCGTGTCCGGCTGCAGCCAGATCTGGAGGCCACCACGGTCGACAAGTCGGCAGGCTCGTTCGAGACGATGGCCAGTCTCGCTCCCCCGGTCGGGCGCGGCTGGGAGTACCTCAGCGACGGCACCTGGGACTGGTCGGGCGAACTGGCGCAGATCCCGGAGCTGTTGGCGGAGAAGGTGAAATCACCGTCGGTGGCGGCCGGACCCACTGATCTGGTGATCGACCCGTCCAACCTGTGGCTCACCATCCACGAGTCCATCGGCCACGCCACCGAGTACGACCGGGCCATCGGCTATGAGGCCGCTTACGCCGGCACGTCCTTCGCCACACCAGATCAGCTGGGTACGCTGCGGTACGGCTCGAACATCATGCATGTCACCGCGGATCGCACTGTGCGACACGGCCTTTCCACTGTGGGGTACGACGACGAGGCGGTTGCCGCGCAGAGCTGGGACCTGGTACGCGACGGGGTGCTCGTGGGGTATCAGCTGGACCGGGTGTTCGCCCCCCGCATGGGCCTGGCGCGGTCCAACGGCTGCTCCTACGCCGACTCCGCGCATCACGTGCCGATTCAGCGCATGGCCAACGTGTCACTGCAGCCGGATCCGACCTTGGACCGGAGCACGACGGATCTGATCGGCGCGGTCGAGAACGGCATCTACGTCGTGGGTGACAAGTCGTGGTCGATCGACATGCAGCGCTACAACTTTCAGTTCACCGGCCAACGGTTTTACCGCATCCGCGGGGGGAAGCTGGCCGGACAGCTGCGCAATGTCGCCTACCAGGCCACGACGACCGACTTCTGGGGGTCCATGGAGGCGGTGGGCGGTGCCTCCACCTGGCGGTTGGGTGGCGCATTCAACTGCGGCAAGGCGCAACCTGGCCAAACGGCGGCGGTGAGCCACGGCTGCCCGTCCGCCCTGTTCCGGGGCGTCAACGTTCTCAACACCCACGCCGAAGGAACAAGCGCATGATCCCCGCACAGGAACTGGTGGAGCTGGCCCTCGCGCAATCGGAGTCTGACGGCTGCGTCGTGCTCGTCACCGATGCCAGCGAGGCCTCGCTGCGCTGGGCCAACAGCACCATGACCACCAACGGCGTGAGCACCTCCCGCGAGTGGGCAGTGGTGTCCGTCGTGGGTACCTCGGTGGGGGTGGTCAGCTCCTCCAGCGTGGACGGCGCCGACCTGGTCGAGGTAGTGCGAGCCAGTGAGCTTGCCGCCCGGGCCTCCGGCCCGGCCCGGGACGCGGCGGCGCTGGTCACGGGTTCTGGCGCCCCCGCGGATTGGGGCACACCGGCAGCAAAGACCGGGATCGACGTGTTCGACCGCCTGACCACCGAGCTGGCTGCAGGTTTCCGCGGCCAGGACGTGCTCTACGGTTTTGCCGAGCACCGGCTGCACACCACCTGGCTGGGCTCCTCCACCGGCCTACGGCGGCGCTTCACCCAGCCCACGGGAACCATCGAGGTCAACGCCAAGCGCGGTGGGTCAAGCGCCTGGGGAGGTCTGTCCACACCGGATTTTGGCGATGTGCAGCTGGCTGGGCTGCTGGATGACCTGTCCACGCGGCTCGGCTGGGGACAGCGCCGGGTGGACCTTCCTGCCGGGCGCTACGAGACCTTGCTGCCGCCCTCGGCCGTCGCCGATCTGATGATCTACCTTGCGTGGAGCATGGAAGGCCGCGGCGCCCAGGAAGGCCACACTGCACTGTCCCGTGCGGGCGGGACCCGCATCGGTGAGCGGCTGAGCCAGCTACCGCTCACCCTGGCGTGTGACCCCAGTGCGCCCGGATTGGAGTACGCACCGTTCGTGGCCACCACGCACTCGGACGACACCGTGTCGGTGTTCGACAACGGACTGGACGCCGGCCGGGTGGAGTGGGTCCGAGATGGGACCGTCAACGCCCTGGCCTACCCGCGGTCGGCGGCTGCCGAGTTCGGCGTCCCGGTCGCGGTGCCCGGCGACAACCTCGTGCTCACCGGAGGTTCGGGCGTGTCGCTGGCGGACATGATTGCCAGCACGGAACGCGGGCTGCTACTCACCTGCCTCTGGTACATCCGCGAGGTTGATCCGGCCACCCTGCTGGTCACGGGGCTTACCCGCGATGGCGTGTATCTCGTGGAGGACGGCAAGGTCGCCGCCGAGGTGAACAACTTCCGGTTCAACGAGAGCCCACTGGATCTACTGCGCAGGGTCACTGAGGTCGGGGCGACGGAGCGAACCCTGCCGCGAGAGTGGAAGGACTGGTTCAGCCGGACATCGGTGGCACCCATGAGGATTCCCGACTTCCACATGTCCTCGGTGAGCAACGCCAGCTAGCGCGGCATCCGGCGCCAGATTGGCCGCGGGACGAGGCGCATCACGGCGAACACCGGCTGCAGCACGCGCGGCACCCACACGACTCCGCGACGGCGGCGCAACCCAGCCACTACTGCGTCAGCCACCTGAGCCGGAGTGCTGGAGAACGGCGCCGGACTCATGCCCGTCGTCATCCGTCCGATGACGAAGCCAGGCCGGAGCAACAACAGATGCACCCCGGAGCCGACAAGAGCATCGGCAAGTCCGCTGGCAAATCCGTCGAGTCCGGCCTTGGCGGAGCCGTAGACGTAGTTCGCCCGCCGGACCCGAGCGCCGGCGACGGAGGAGAACACCACCAACTGCCCTTTGCCCCGTGTGCGCATCACCTGCGCCAGATGGGTCAGCACGCTGACCTGCGCCACGTAGTCGGTGTGCACGACGGCCACTGCGTGCTCGGCGTCGGTCTCCGCGCGGGCCTGGTCGCCGAGAATGCCGAAGCTGACGACCGCAACATCGATACCGTGGGTGTCGGCCACACCAGCTACGAGCTGCGCATGGCGACTGAGGTCGTCGGCGTCGAACTCCACGCATTCCACGACGGCGGCGCCGGCATCGAGCAGCAGCCGGCGCTCAGCCACGAGAGTGTCCGCTTGACGCGCAGCAAGGACGACCGTGCGCGCCCCACCCTCGACGAGCCGCTGGGCCACCGCCAGTCCGATCTCGCTGCGTCCACCAAGGATCAGCACTGCTCCGCTACCCATGAGGGCAGTCTCGCAGGCGGATCACTGGTCTCGTGAGCAGCTACCGTTGCAGCCGTGCCCTCCGCCTCCCCGACCAACCTGTCCCCCACTGCGCTGGCCTTCCTGGCCGAGCGCCATCTGGCGACTCTGACCACTCTGCGGAGCGACGGCAGCCCGCACGTCGTTGCCGTCGGGTTCACCTGGGACGCAACCACTGGTATCGCCAGGGTGATCACCCGTGACCTGTCGCGCAAGGCCCGCAACGCCGCCCGTGGGGGTCGTGCGGCCGTCTGCCAGTTCGACCGTGCCCGCTGGATCACCTTGGAGGGCACGACTCGAGTCGCTACGGACGCCGCGGCGGTCGCCGACGGCGAGGCTCGCTACACCGAGCGGTACCAGACTCCGCGACCCAACCCGCAACGCGTCGTCATCGAGATCACGGTGGACACGGTGCTGGGTTCGGCCGGCGTGCTCGACTTGTCAGCCGGGTAGCACGGTGAGTGCGTGCGGGCGGACGTTGACGGGTTCGCAGCCGTCCGCCGTCACCAAAACGATGTCCTCGATGCGTGCACCCCAGCTGCCCGCGAAGTAGATGCCCGGTTCGATGCTGAACGCCATACCTTCGGTGAGCTCAATACCGTTGCCTCCCACGATGTAGGGCTCCTCGTGCACGGACAGCCCGATGCCATGCCCGGTGCGGTGCACGAATGCGTCCGCGAGCCCCTCGGCGGCCAGCACCTCACGGCAGGCAGCGTCCACCTGTTCCGCGCGCACCCCAGGGCGGACGGCATCGAGTCCGGCCTGTTGTGCCCGCTGCAGCACTGCATATTTCGCGGCGACCTCCGGCGCGGGTTCGCCAAGGCAGTATGTGCGGGTGGAGTCGGAGAAGTACCCGGGCTCCACCGGGCCGCCGATGTCCACGACAACGACGTCACCGCGCTCGATCACCCGCTCGGACACCTCGTGGTGCGGGTCTGCGCCGTGCGGGCCCGAGCCGACGATGATGAACTCGGCTGCGGTGTGGCCTTCTGCAACGATGGCTGCCCCGATATCGGCACCCACCTCCGCCTCGGTGCGCCCTGCTCGCAGCCACTCGCCCATACGCGCGTGCACCCGGTCGATCGCAGCACCGGCGCGGCGCAGTGCGTCCAGCTCGGCGGAATCCTTGCGCATGCGCAGCTCGCGCAAGACCGGCGTGGCCAAGACCTGCGGCGCACCGCACTCGGCCGCCAGCGGCAACGCGTGCAGCGCCGGCATGGTGTCGCTGATCCCTGTGCGTGCCGGCGACGTCAGCAACGACGCGACCAGCGCGTAGGGGTCCACCCCGTCAACCCAGTCGTGCACCGCAAGTCCCAGGTCCTCGGCGGCGGAGGGGCGCAGCCCGGCAAGCTCCAGGCGCGGCACCACCACAACGGGAGCCCCGTCTGCCGGTACCACCAGACAGGTCAGGCGCTCAAAGGAATCGGCGCGCGAACCCAGCAGGTATTGGAGGTCCGGGCCCGGCGTGATGAGCAGGGCATGGAGACCCGCGCTGCGAGCGGCAGCGGCTGCACGCTTCATGCGGGATCCGTAGACGGACGATTCCAGGCGCGAGGACATCATGCCTGCACGCTATCTGTCGAGATCATGGCCGGGGTCACGCCCTGGCAGGATCGGGGCCTATGACACCTCCGCTGTTGTTGCTCGACGGTGCAAGCCTGTGGTTTCGGGCCTTCCACGGCGTTCCTGAGTCGCTCACCTCCCCAGACGGCAGGCCGGTGAACGCGATCCGCGGGTTCACCGACATGGTCGCCTCGCTGATCACGCGCGAGCGCCCGAACCGACTGGCGGTGTGCCTGGACCTGAACTGGCGCCCAGCGTTCCGCGTCCAGGCCGTCCCGTCCTACAAGGCGCACCGCGTCGCTGAGGCCGGTGGCGAGGACGCCCCGGACCAGCTCGCCCACCAGGTGCCGGTCATCCTGGAGCTGCTGGCCGCAGCCGGCATCGCCACCGCCGGCGCGCAAGGTCTGGAGGCCGACGACGTGCTCGGCACGCTGGCCGCACGGGAGCAGCACGACCGCGTGGTGGTGGTCAGCGGCGATCGTGACCTGCTGCAGGTGGTTGCCGACGATCCGGTGCCCGTTCGGGTGCTCTATGTGGGTCGGGGCTTGACCAAAGCAGAGATGTTCGGCCCCACTGAGGTCGCCGAACGATATGGGGTGCCGGAAGACCGCGCGGGGGCCGCTTATGCCGAGCTGGCGCTGCTGCGCGGTGACCCCTCAGACGGGCTACCGGGGGTCGCCGGAGTGGGCGACAAGACCGCGTCCCGCTTGCTGCTCGCCCACGGATCGCTGCAGGCTGTGCGTGCGGCGGTCGCTGACCCGAGCTCAGACCTGGGTAACACCTTGCGTGCCAAGCTGATCGGCGCCTCGGGCTACCTCGACGCTGCGCTGCCGGTCGTGCAGGTCGTGTGCGACGCCGAGGTGGAGCTGTCCAAGGACGACGTGCTGCCCAACGAGCCGGCCGACGCCGCGGAACTGGATGCGCTTGCGGCCCGGTGGGGTGTGCAGAGCAGCGTCGGCCGTCTGCGTAAAGCCATGAACGAGGTGCGTCAGTAGTAGGTCCCGGACCACGGCAGCTGCGGGGTGCGGAAAAGCCGATCAGCTCGGGCCAGGGCCTCGGCTTCTCCGCCGACGCGGCCGGCCGCGGCCAGTGCGGCGAAGCGGGTGCCACCGAGGTAGGCCGCACCCAGTTCACCAACTCCGCAGTACAGCTCAGGCTCAGTATCAGTGCGCTCGACACCGTCCTGGCTCACCAGGTAGCTACCGGAGTTGTCGGGCATGATCGCGTCGGTTACCCCGAGGACCACCGGATCGCCCGATGCGAAGCTTCGGGCGGACAACGCCGCGGAGACGTCGAGCAACCGGAGCCAGGTCTCGTCCTCCACCGAGGACACGACTGCGGCTCGGGGGTCGGTCAGTGCCAAGGGCAACACGGTGTCCAAGGGTCGTTGGGGGGCCACGATCCACTCGGACAGGTCCAAGCCGAAGGCCGCGTTCCAGAGAGCCAACTCCACCGTCTCGTCGATGGCCGTCAGATCCAGCACGCGGATGACGGCCCGGTTCGGGTCATCCCAGTGGTCGCGTTCGGAACTGGTGTAGATGAGGAAACCGTCGATCTCGCCGTGGTCGTCGACCGTGCACAGCACCCACACGGGTTGGTCCCGTTGCAGGTGGCGCTCGGTTTGCGAGGCCCACCACCACGCGGGCCGCTCAATGGTGCCGGGTCGTGCGCTGCGGATGCGCTCGTAGACCGCAGGCAGCTCCTCGACCGCAGCCGTGGGGGCGAGCATGCGCAGCGAACGACTGGCCGCAGCGCCTTCACGCAGCACAGCACGACGCCTGTTCACAGTGACAGTTGCGTAGCTGCTGGCGACCCCGTAGCCGAATCGTGAGTAGATCGAGGCCTCAGTCGCCCGCAGGGCGGCCACCACGGCCCCGCGCTGCCTGGTCGTGGTGAGTTGGTGCTCCATGAGTGCGCGCAGGTAGCCACGGCGCCGGCGATCGGCGCGAACACCCACACTGCTCACCGCGGCCGCAGGGATGTTCCCTCCGGGTACGGCCAGCCCGACGTCGAAAGAGCGCGCGACGGCGCCGACGCTGCCGTCTTCCTCGACGATGCCTTCTACCAGGCTGCCGGCGTAGGTCTGGACCGACCGTTGCCACATCTGGTCGGTGACCGGACCAACTAGGTAGGCGCCACCGAACACCTCGGCGGCATCCCGGTGGCGCGCCTCGGACAAGACGCTGACCGTGGGTGCAGGGCGAACGCGGGGAGTGCTCACCCTCTTATCCAAGCAGCACCTGCAAGGCCAGGACTCAGGGCCTGCCCACCTGGTAGGTGCCGTTGTCGTCGGTGATCGTGATCTTCACGTCAGTGTCCTTGCCGCCGATCGTCGCCTTGCAGGTGAACGTTCCACCGTTCTTCACCTTCTGATTGGAGGGGCAACTGACCTTGGTGACATCAGTGATCTTGTAGGTGTCGGTGAGGATCTTCTGTACCCCGTCCTCCACGGCTGCCGCGTTGAGCACCTTGCTGATGGCGAATCCTGGCGTGATGAAGGCGGTGACGCCGAGAATGAGCAGCACGACGACAACCCCGGCGATAGCTGCGATCAGCGGCGTCTTGGACTTCTTCGGCGTTCCCTGCTGGCCGTAGGGGCTTGACTGCCCGTATAGCGGCTGCGCGGGTGCCCCGTAAGGCTGCTGGCCGGGGTAACCCTGCTGGGGCGGTGCGCCGTAGGGCTGCTGGCCGGGGTAACCCTGCTGGGGCGGTGCGCCGTAGGGCTGCTGGCCGGGGTAACCCTGCTGGGGCTGACCCTGCTGGGGCACGCCACCCCACACGGGCTGTTGCGCGGTACTGGGCTGCTGACCGTAGGTCCCCTGGTTGGGCTGTTGCTGACCGCCCCATCCCTGACGCTGCGGGTCGTTCGGGTCGTACGGGCTGCTCATGGAACGCCTCCGCCAGGGTGGGGTCAGTCAAAGTGCGATCAGTGGGTACAGACTCCCGCACAGCATGCCAGTACCGCTCGAGAACGTCGTCGAGGACGGCGCTCACGAAGTACCGAGGGCCACCACTCCCCGCCGCACAGCAGCAACCGCGGCCGCCGCAACATCCGCCAGTGTTGTGTCCGCTGACGCGATCCGAACCTGATCGAGCAGGTCGATCACCTGCCGACACCAACGCACGAAGTCGCCTGCAGACAGCGCCTGCCCGTTCTCCCCCGCCGCCGCCAGAACAGTCGTCAGCGACTCTCCGCGGGCCCAGCGGTGCGCCGGCCAGGCGAACCCCAGGTCAGGTTCGCGGGTGGTGGCAACCTTGTGCCGACGCTCGTCATCGGTGAGTTCGGCCCAGATGCGAACGGTCTCCACGAGCGCTGTGTTGATCGCACCCGGGGGCACCTGAGGCACCACATCGGTCTCTCGACGCGACTCATAGACCACGGCCGAGACCACACTCGCCAGCTCCGCGGGAGTCAGCGCGTCCCACACTCCACGGCGCAGACACTCCGCGACCAGGAGGTCGGACTCACTGTAGATGCGTTCCAGCCGCTGACCGTGCTCGCTCACTCGTTGCTCAGCACCCTTGCCCTGCAGATACTCCCGCTCGGCGAGCAGGGCCCGGATGCGGTCGAAGGAGCGGGCCAAAGAGTGTGTGGTGGCAGCCACTGTCTGACGCAGTGCTTCGGTTTCTTTGACCAGCCGATCGTGGCGCTCACTCCACCGGGCGTGGTCCTCTCGTTCCTCGCAACGGTGACACGGGTGGGCCCGCAGTGCCCGGCGCAGCGCAGCGAGCTCAGCATCGTCATCAGTGGAGACCTTCCGTTTGCCGCGCCGGCCCGGGACCGTGATCCCACTGGCGCGCAAGCGTGATGCGAGGTCTCTGCGTACCCGCGGAACGCGATGATCCATCCGCTTCGGTAGCGCCATCCTCCCGAGAACGACAGCAGGAGAGGGGAAGTCAGCCGCGGAGAGCCGGCCCGCCCAGTGGTCCTCGGTCAGCACCATAGGGCGAGGCTGGTCCGCGTCCGGACCGATATCCAAGACGACGGCCAGGCCAGATCGCTTGCCGCCGGGCACCGCGATGACGTCACCGCGGCGCAGAGCCGCCAGTGACTCCTCCGCCTCGATCCGTCTGCTGGCAGTGCCTTGTTTAGCGACGCGGCGCTCGCGGTCACTGATCTGCGCGCGCAAGGCGGCGTATGTGGTGAAGTCACCCAGGTGGCACTGCACTTGCTCTTCGTAGCCGGCCAGTGCCTCGGTGTTGCGGTCAATTGTTCGCGCAAGTCCAACCACGGAGCGGTCGGCTTGGAACTGTGCGAAGGACCGCTCCAGCAGCGTTCGTGCATGGTCCGGCCCCATGGATCCCACGAGGTTCACCGTCATGTTGTAGGACGGCCGGAACGAGCTGCGTAGCCGGAATGTGCGGTTGGAGGCAAGCCCGGCGACTGCGGTGGGTTCGACGCCGGGTTGCCAGAGCACGACGGCGTGACCCTCGATGTCGATTCCGCGCCGGCCGGCGCGTCCAGTGAGCTGCGTGTACTCCCCCGACGTGAGGTCCACGTGAGCTTCGCCGTTGTACTTCACCAGACGCTCGAGCACGACCGTGCGTGCGGGCATGTTGATACCCAGCGCCAGCGTTTCGGTGGCGAAGACCGCGCGCACGAGACCTCGCAGGAACAGTTCCTCGACCGCCTGCTTGAATGCGGGCAACATCCCGGCGTGATGGGCGGCGACGCCCCGTTGCAGCGCCTCGCGCCACTCCCAGAACCCGAGTACAGCCAGATCGGGCTCGGGGAGCTCGGCGGTGTGCTGGCGAATGATCTCGGCGATAGTCTCCGCCTGCTCGGGCGTGGTCAGCCGAATTCCGGCGCGCACACACTGAGCCACCGCGCCCTCACATCCAGCCCGGCTGAACACAAAGGTGATGGCGGGCAACAATCCTTCGGCGTCCAGCTTGGCAATTACCTCCGGCCGGGCCAGTGGACGGTAGGACGGCCGCGCATAACTGGAGCGCTCCGGCGGTGCACCCCTACCGCGACGCTGGTGCCGGGGCTGCCAAGCATCCTCGCGGCGCTCCCGTTGCTGGATGTGACGGACCAGTTCCGGGTTGACCACCAGCTTGCGATCGCGGCTGTTGTCCCGCTCGCTGAAAAGGTCGAAGAGCTGCCTGCCGACCAGCACGTGCTGCCACAGCGGGATCGGACGGTGCTCGTCGACCACGACCGTCGTGTCCCCGCGCACGGTGGCGATCCACTCACCGAACTCCTCCGCGTTGCTCACCGTGGCCGAGAGCCCCACCACGGCGATCTCCGCAGGCAAGTGCAGGATCACCTCCTCCCAGACTGCGCCACGAAAACGGTCCGCGAGGTAGTGCACCTCGTCCATCACCACGTGCGAGAGGCCACGGACCGCATGCGAGTCCGCGTAGAGCATGTTGCGAAGCACCTCGGTGGTCATCACCACCACGGGTGCACCGGCGTTGATGGAGGTGTCCCCGGTGAGCAGTCCCACGTTGCTCTTGCCGTGTTTGGCGACGAGGTCCGCATATTTCTGGTTGCTCAGTGCCTTGATCGGCGTGGTGTAGAAGCACTTGGTGCCTGCGGCCAGCGCGAGGTGCACAGCGAACTCACCGACGATCGTCTTGCCGGCCCCGGTCGGTGCGCACACCAGGACCCCGTGGCCGTCCTCCAGCGCCCGGCAGGCGGTCAGCTGGAAGGGATCAAGCTCAAAAGGGACGCCGGCCGTGAAGGCAACAAGCTCAGGATGCTCGGTCCGATACCGCGCCGCGGCGTAGGCCTCCGCGGGGGTCTGCGTATTGGCCACGGCTACCAGGCTGCCACAGCGAGCCGACAATCGCTGCGGTAGTCGACCCCGCAAGCCTCGCCGCTACGTGCTGTCGCCGTAGCCGCCCGGTCCAGTCGAGCTGCCGGTGTGTTCCAACGGATCGGGTTCAGACGGCAGCGGGGATGCTTCGTCGTCGTTCCAGGAGTCCCACCCCTCCTCTGTTCGCTGACGCGCCTTGCGCTTGTCGTGCAGGCGTGCGACCTGTACCGACATCTCGAACAGGAGGGTGAGAGACAAGGCCAGTGCCAACATGCTGAAGGGATCCTGGCCGGGAGTGGCGATTGCGGCGAAGACGAAGAGCCCGAAGATGAGGCCCCGTCGCCAGGCCTTGAGTCGCTCGTAGGTGAGGACCCCGACCAGGTTGAGCATCACAACGAGCAACGGCAGCTCGAAGCTGATGCCGAAGACGATGATCAGAGCGATGATGAAACTGAAGTACTGGTCGCCGTTCAGTGCAGTGATCTGCACGTCGTTTCCGACGGAGAGCAGAAACGACAGCGCCTGCGCCACGACGATGTAGGCCAAGACCGCACCGGTGACGAACAGCAGCGCGCCCGCCGTGACGAAGGACATCGCGAGCTTGCGTTCCTTCGCGTGCAGTCCTGGCGTGATGAAGCCCCAGATCTGGCCCAGCCACACCGGACAGGCCAGCACGACCCCAGCCGTCAACGCGACCTTGAAGCGCAGCAGGAACTGGTCGAAAGGTGCAGTGGCGAGCAGGCGGCAACTGTTGTCCGGACCGAACTGGGCGCGGGAACTCTGCGGCAGGTCACAGTAGGGACCCTTGAGAATATCGCCGAGACTAAGGGTGCCGAACAACCCGTGCTGATACCAGAGGAACCCCAGAATCGTCGTCACCAAGATGGCAATTGCCGCCTTGGTGACACGGGTCCGGAGCTCGTAGAGATGCTCGATCAGGGACATCGAGCCATCGGGATTCCCCGGGGGGCGGCGGCGCACTTTCAGCCACCCGAACGGTACCGACACGGTCGAACCTCAGCTGGCCTTCTCGATGCGTTCTGCCTGGACATGCTGCGTGGTGTTCAGCGCGGGAGCCGAAGGGAGCTGCTGAGGAGCCGACGCGGCAGCAGGTGACGCAGTGTCCGCGGCCTTCTCGCCGTCGGTGCTCATGTCCTTCATCTCGCTCTTGAAGATCCGCAGGGAGCGGCCGATGGAGCGGGACGCGTCAGGCAGCCGCTTGGCGCCGAACAGCACCACGAGCACAACGATGACAATCAGCCAATGAATGGGGCTGAGGGATCCCATAATCTACCTCCAGAGTTGGAACTCTTGCTTAGCGTACCCGGCTTGGTAGTCCATCGGGTCACCTGAACGTGTACAGCAGATCAACGGAAATCTCTTCACGGCGTGTGGCGAGCATAGGCCGCAAGCGCACTGCGAGCGTGTTCGGTGAGCCTCTCGCCCAGCTCCGGCGGCGTGACGACACGTACCCCCGCGCCGAGGCCGAGCAACAGCCGCAACAGCCACTCGGTGTCCGTGTAGCGAAGCGACACACGAATGTGTCCGTCTGCCAGCGGTGTCACCTCCTGTACCGGGTAGTACTCGGCCACCCACGCATGCCGTGGCGCCAGGTCGACAACAGCCAAGGGCAGCTCGTCCGCCTGTTCGAACAGCTCATGAACCACTGGAGGTTGTTCAGGGACGGTCTCCAGAACCTCGGGCAGCACTTCGACGTCGTCGATGCGATCCACTCGAAACATCCGAACGTCCTCCGCGCGGCGGCACCACGCCTCGAGGTAGCTGCGTCCGTCCACGACAAGTAGCTGGTGCGGCTCCACCACTCTCTCGGTGACGTCGTCTCGCGAAGCGGTGTAGTAGCGGATTCGCAAGGGGTGCTTCTCGGCCAGTGCGGCTGTCAAGGTGGTCGTTGTTTCGGCTGTCGAGCTGTCACCCGAGTGCTCGCGATTGAACCCGACAGCCACTGCGCTGGTGCCTGTGCTGCCACCCGCCGCCACCTCGACCTTCGCCAAGGTGCGTTCCACCACGTCGCGTTCGACGAGACCGCCGACATCGCCAAGCGCGCGGAGGGCAACGGCGAGCGCTCCGGCCTCGGCTCGGGAAAGGCGCAGAGGACGTACGAGACCCGCATCGAACACCACGCTCACGGTGTCTCCCTCGAAGGAGAGGTCAATCAGCTCGCCAGGGCCGTATCCCGGCAGTCCGCACATCCACAGCAGTTGCAGGTCCTTGCGCAGCTGCAGAGCGCTCACCCCGAGCTCGGCGGCGGCATCTTCCACCCGCACGCCTGGATGAGCCTGCAGGTACGGCACCAGGGACAACAGCCGAGGCAGCCGGTCAGTGATGGCACTCATGAGATGGCTCCGGACAAGGTTTGCAGCACACGTTCCCTCAGCTCTGGCGGGCCGAGCACTATCGCGTCTGCACCGTAACCCGCGATCCACCGGGCTGCGACGTCCAGCGGCGGTAGCTGAACGCGTACGAGGTCACCGTCGACGCTGTGCTCCAGCACCTGCGCACCCCGCCGCAGGCCGAGCGCACGCTCGGGCGCCAGCAGGATCGTGGCCTCAACAGTCGTGGTGGGCGGTCCGGCGGAGACCGAGACAATCGCCAGCAGGTCCGAGCCCTCCGGGACAGTGACCACTCCCGCCGCGCCCTTGGCCCGCGCATCGGAGATGCGCGACACACGGAAGCAGCGCACCGCCTCCCGCCCGAGGTCGTGACCGACGAGGTACCAGCGGCCGCGGTAGGACACAACACCCCACGGCTCCACGGTTCGCACGGTCGGCGTGGCTGCGGGATCCCGCCGATGGTGGAAGGTGACGACCCGGCCGAGCTCGACGGCGGTGACCAAGGTACCGAAGGCTGGGTCGGTGGCCCGCACCCGCGGCTGCACCCCTGGGGCGGCGCTCGTGTCCACCTCGACTCCCGCGGACCGCAGCTTCAGCACCGCATTCCGCGCCGAGGTCGCCAGCTGTGGTGAGTCCCAGAGCCGGGCGGCCAGCGCGAGGGCGGCAGCTTCGTCCGGTGCGAGCTGGATGTCGGGCAGCTCGTAGTCCCGGCGGGCGATCCGGTACCCCTCAGCATTGTCGAGGTAGGAGTTGCGGCCGGTCTCCACCGGGACCCCCAGCTCACGAAGCTCCGACTTGTCGCGTTCGAACATCCGGAAGAAGGCGTCGTCGGTGGGAGCGTCGCTGTAACCGGCGACCGTGGTGCGGATCCGCTCGGCGCTCAGGTACTGCCGGGTGGACAGCAGACACAGCACCAAGTTCACCAGACGTTCACTGCGTGCAGAGGACACGCACATACCCTAGGTTGCTGGCCTCGAACCGGTGGCCAATTACGGGCAGGGTTGTGGAGGAAAATGCCGGCGGATCTCTTTGCGCGTACTGCGGCGCTGCTTCGTTCCTGTCATCCGGAGCCCACGATCGCGGTCACCTTCGTCAGTGCAGCGCTCGCGCTCGTCGCTGGACGTGGACTGGACAGTGTCCTCGTCGGTGCTGCTGTGTTGGCTGGGCAGCTGTCGATCGGGTGGCTCAACGATGCGGTGGACGCCTCACGTGACCGCGCCTCGGGACGCGTTGACAAGCCCGTCGCTCAGGGTCTGCTGTCGCCGCGCGCCGTGGGCGTTGCGGCGGTGACAGCAGCGCTGGCGAGTGTCCCACTGGCTCTCGCCTCAGGTGTCGACGGTCGCGTCCCGATGCTGCTCACGCTCGGGTTGCACATGCTGGTCGTGGCCGGCGGCTGGGCGTACGACCTCGGCGTCAAGTCCACAGTCGTCTCGGTGCTGCCCTACGCCGTTGCCTTCGGTGCGCTTCCGGCATTCGTGGTGGCACCGGTCGTTGCTGTGCCGTGGTGGCTGGTCGCGGCAGGCATCCTGTTGGGCAGCGGGGCGCATTTTGCCAACGTGCTGCCCGACCTGGAGCAGGATGCGGCCACCGGGGTTCGGGGTTTGCCGCACCGAATCGGCTCACGCTGGTCGGTGGGAGCCACCATCGTGCTGCTCCTCGGCGCATCCGCGGTGCTCGCGCTCGGCCCTGGCACTGTGCCGACGATCGCGGGTGTGCTCGTCTTCCTCGCCGCCGTGGCAGCCTTGCTGTTGGGCGCGCTGAGCCGCGTCGGCCTCTTTCGCGCGGTGCTGTGTGTGGCCGCGATCGACGTCGTGCTTCTGGTGGCGTCCGGCGGCACGCTTCGCTAGTCAGAACGGTGGTGGGCCGCCGCTCCCCCACCCGAGGTCACATGGAGTCGATCAACCGCTCCACGCGCTCGTCGACCGACCGAAACGGGTCCTTGCACAAAATGGTGCGTTGAGCCTGGTCGTTGAGCTTCAGGTGTACCCAGTCGACGGTGAAGTCGCGGCCTGCATCCTGGGCCGCGGCAATGAACTCCCCACGTAGCTTCGCCCTCGTGGTCTGTGGGGGTGTCTGCTCAGCCGTCTTGATCGCAACGTCGTCGGTGACCCGGGCGACGAGGCCCTTGCGCTGCAACAGGTCGAACACTCCACGCCCGCGACGGATGTCGTGATAGGCAAGGTCGAGCTGGGAGATACGCGGATTGGAGAGGTCCATACTGTGCTTGTCCTGGTAACGCCGAAACAGCTTCTGCTTGATGGCCCAGTCGATCTCCGTGTCCACCAAAGACATGTTCTCCGTCTCGACAGCATCCAGCGCGCGCCCCCACAGCTCGACGACGCGATCCATGGTTGGGTCGGGCTCCCGTCGGGTGAGGTGGTCCACTGCCTTGGCGTGGTACTCCCGCTGGATGTCGAGCGCGCTGGCCTCCCGACCACCGGCAAGCCGCACCAGACGGCGCCCGGTGAGGTCGTGGCTGATCTCACGGATCGCCCGAATGGGGTTGTCCAGCGCAAAGTCGCGGAAGGAGACGCCGTCCTCAATCATCTCCAGCACCAGCGCAGCGGAACCCACCTTGAGCATGGTGGTGGTTTCGGCCATGTTGGAGTCGCCGACGATCACGTGCAGGCGGCGGTACTTCTCGGCGTCGGCGTGCGGCTCGTCACGGGTATTGATGATGGGCCGTGAGCGGGTGGTGGCCGAGGACACCCCCTCCCAGATGTGCTCGGCACGCTGGCTCAGACAGAAGCGGGAACCGCGCGGGGTGTGCAAGACCTTGCCTGCCCCGGCAATGAGCTGGCGGGTGACCAGGAAGGGAAGCAGAACGTCCGAGAGGCGGGAGAACTCCCCCTGCCGCCCGATCAGGAAGTTCTCGTGGCAGCCGTAGGAGTTGCCGGCGGAGTCGGTGTTGTTCTTGAACAAGAAGATGTCACCGCCGATGCCCTCCTCGACCAGGCGTTGCTCGGCATCAACGAGTAGGTCCTCGAGGATTCGTTCCCCGGCCTTGTCGTGGCTGATCAGCTGCGCGAGGTCGTCGCACTCGGCAGTCGCGTACTCCGGGTGGGAGCCGACATCGAGATACAACCGGGCACCGTTGCGGAGAAACACGTTCGAGCTGCGCCCCCAGGACACAACACGACGGAACAGGTACCGGGCCACCTCGTCAGGACTGAGTCTCCGCTGGCCGCGGAACGTGCAGGTAACGCCGAACTCCGTCTCGATCCCCATGATTCGTCGCTGCACAGTCCGACCTTACTCAGGCTTGGGGGTCTTGTGCCCGTCATCTTCGGCCGGCGCGGGCATGAGTGTCGCGACCAGGGGTGCCGCGAGTCTCCGGAAAGCCCGACGGGGCCGGGACTGCTCCAAGGTGGCGACTTCCAGGGAGCCCACCTCCAGCGTCCGGGCGGCCGTGGTGCCGTCCTGCTGCAACGCTGACACCGCCACCCCAACCGCCTCTTTCAGGGCGAGACCAGGCTGGTACTTCTCTTTGAGGGCCACCGCGATCTGCTCGGTAGCGCCGCCCATCACGACGAAGTGAGCTTCGTCCACGATGGAGCCGTCGTAGGTGATCCGGTAAAGCTGGGACCCCTCCTTGCTCGCGTCCGGCCTGCCTACCTCCGCGACGCAGATCTCCACCTCGTAGGGCTTGGGCTGCTCGGTGAAGATTGTGCCCAGGGTCTGCGCATAGGCGTTGGCCAGTGAGCGGCCGGTGACGTCACGTCGGTCGTAGGAGTACCCGCGAAGGTCAGCGTGCTGGATACCTGCGCGCCGCAGGTTCTCGAACTCGTTGTACTTGCCGACCGCAGCGAAACCGATCCGGTCGTAGATCTCGCTCACCTTGTGCAAGGTGCTCGATGGGTTTTCCGCGACGAAGAGCACACCGTCCGCGTAGGTGAGCACAACGACGCTGCGCCCACGGGCAATACCCTTGCGTGCCAGCTCCGAGCGGTCGCGCATGATCTGCTCGGCGGACGCGTAGTACGGCATCGTCACGGTTGGTGCTCCTGTGCTCGGGTCGAATGGTGCTGAGGTGCGGCGTTACTCAGCCGCCGGGCTTCGCGTGCCGGTCGTCGACGACGGCCTGGGCCACCTCGGTGACGCGGTCCTCGTCCAGCCGGACTGCACCGTGCTCGGCCGTGATGGTGATGACCACCGGGTACAGCCCCCGTACCAGGTCGGGACCACCGGTGGCCGAGTCGTCGTCGGCGGCGTCGTAGAGAGCTTCCACCGCGGCACGAACGGCACCGGCCTCGTCCGCGTCGGGTTCGTAGCGCTTCTTCAGCGCGGAACGGGCGAACAACGAACCCGATCCGACGCTGTGAAAACCGCTGTGCTCCTCGTACCGTCCACCGGTGATGTCGTAGGACACGATCCGGCCGACCTTCGACGGATCATCGGCGTCGACGTCATAGCCCACGAACAGCGGGACCACGGCCAGACCCTGCATTGCCGCACCCAGGTTGGCGCGCACCATCGAGGCCAACCGGTTCGCCTTGCCGTCCAGAGACAGCGGCATGCCTTCGATCTTCTCGTAGTGCTCGAGCTCGACGGCGTACAGCCGGACCAGCTCGATCGCAACACCCGCGGTGCCGGCGATGCCGACCCCCGAGTACTCGTCGGTGACGAATACCTTGTCGATGTCGCGCTGGGCGATGAGGTTTCCCATCGTCGCCCGTCGGTCACCGGCGATGAGTACGCCACCAGCGAAGGTGAGTGCGACGATCGTCGTGCCGTGCGGGACAAGACCATCAACCGAGCTGGTGAGCTCGCGGCTTCCCGGCAGCATGTCCGGCGCTGTTCGGCGCAGGTAGTCCGTGAAGGACGAGGTGTCCGGGTTGATCACTGCCCACCCTTTTGCACATAAGCGCGAACGAATTCCTCCGCGTTCTCCTCCAGCACGTCGTCGATCTCGTCGAGAATGTCATCGGTGTCTGCGGTCTGTTGGTCCCTGCGTTCCTGACCAGCGGCGGCACCGCCCTCGGCTGCATCGTCCTCGCCGCCACCGCCACTGCGCGTGGTCTGCTCCTGCGCCATCGTCGACTCCCTGCTCGTCCCTGGATCGCGTACGTCCCAACCCGAACACTACCCACGCGCCATTGCGGTTGACACGCACTGGCCGTCCGCATGTCTACCGCTGGGTGAGCGCGTCGACGAGCTCAACTGCGGAGTTGACCGAGTCCAGGAGCTCTCCGACGTGTGCCTTGCTGCCCCGCAGCGGCTCGAGCGTGGGAATGCGCACCAGCGACTTGCGGCCGACATCGAAGATGACCGAGTCCCAGCTGGCAGCAGTGATATCGGCGCCAAACCGACGCAGACACTCGCCGCGGAAGTACGCCCGCGTGTCCGTCGGCGGGTTGGTGATGGCCGCAAGCACCTGCTCCTCGGTGGTCAGCCGCTGCATCGAGCCTCGAGCCACCAGCCGGTTGTAGAGCCCCTTGTCCAGACGTACGTCGGAGTACTGGAGGTCGACCAGCTGCAAGCGGGACGCCGACCAACCCAGCCCCTCACGGTCACGGAAGCCCTGCAGCAGCCGGAGCTTCGCCGGCCAGTCCAACAGGTCGGCGCACTCCATCGGGTCGCGCTCCAGCATGTCGAGCACCCGCAGCCAGGTGTCCAGCACCTCCGTCGTGCGCGGGTCGGGCTCACGGTCGTGGGCCACCAGCTCGGACACCCGCGCGTGGTAAATCCGCTGCAGCTGCAGTCCCGTCAGGCGGCGCCCGTCTTCCAGTTCCACCGTGGCCTTCAACGTGGGGTCGTGGCTGATCTCGTGTACAGCCGCGACTGGTCGCAACAGTCGCAGGTCGCTCAGGTCCGCCCCCGACTCGATGAGGTCCAACACCAGCGCGGTGGTACCTACCTTGAGGTAGGTGGCTGTCTCCGCGAGGTTGGCGTCGCCGATGATGACGTGCAGGCGTCGGTACTTGTCGGCGTCGGCGTGCGGCTCGTCGCGGGTGTTGATGATCCCGCGCTTGAGCGTCGTCTCCAGGCCGACCTCCACCTCCATGTAGTCCGCTCGCTGAGAAAGCTGGAACCCCTCCTTCTCCCCCGCCTGCCCGATGCCCACGCGGCCGGAGCCACAGAACACCTGCCGCGAGGCAAAGAACGGTGTGAGACCGACGACGATGGCATCGAATGGCGTCGAGCGGGCCATGAGGTAATTCTCGTGGGTCCCGTAGGAGGCGCCCTTGCCGTCGATGTTGTTCTTGTACAACTGCAGCTTCGGCGCACCAGGGACGCTACCCGCGTGCCGAGCTGCCTGGTCCATGACGCGCTCCCCCGCCTTGTCCCAG
This sequence comes from Mycobacteriaceae bacterium, assembly GCA_017882745.1. Taxonomy (GTDB): domain Bacteria; phylum Actinomycetota; class Actinomycetes; order Mycobacteriales; family Mycobacteriaceae; genus X156. The sequence goes on from JADGOX010000197.1 coordinate 23,014, forward strand.
ATGACCGCGTCCATCGGGTCGGTCACCTCGGGCGCGGCGAACTCGGGGTGAGCGTGGTCGACGTACAGCCGGGCGCCGTTGGTGAGAATCATGTTCGCCGCACCGACTTCGTCGACGTCGACCACCTGCGTCGGCTGCCCCGGGCGCGTCAGATCGAAGCCGCGGGCATCACGCAACGGCGACTCCACCTCATAGTCCCAGCGGGTCCGCTTGGTCCGGGGCACCGCAGCCGCGGCCGCGTAGGCAAGCACCGCCTGAGTAGAGGTCAGAATGGGGTTCGCCGTCGGGTTGTCCGGCGAGGAGATGCCGTACTCGACCTCAATTCCCATGATTCGTCGCATGCGGGGAGCCTACGGGCGCGGGTCCCCGCCGCACGCCGCGACTCTCACAGGTACTGCCCGGTGTTTACTTCCGTGTCGATGGCACGGCTGGAACCGGTGGACTTGCCGGTGACCAACGTGCGGATGTAGACGATTCGCTCCCCCTTCTTGCCGGAGATGCGCGCCCAGTCGTCGGGGTTCGTGGTGTTGGGCAGATCTTCGTTCTCCGCGAACTCGTCGACGATGGAGTCCATCAGGTGTTGCACGCGGAGCCCCGTTGCGCCGGTCTCCAGCACCGATTTGATGGCGTACTTCTTCGAACGGTCGACGATGTTCTGGATCATCGCACCGGAGTTGAAGTCCTTGAAGTACAGGACCTCCTTGTCCCCGTTCGCGTAGGTGACCTCCAGGAAGCGGTTGTCATCGGACTCGCTGTACATCCGTTCGACGACGCGTTGGATCATCCCGGCGATGCAGGCAGCGCGGTCTCCGTCGAACTCGGCCAGGTCATCCTCGTTGATCGGCAACGCGTCGGTGAGGTACTTGGAGAAGATGTCCTCGGCCGACTCCGCGTCCGGCCGCTCGATCTTGATCTTCACGTCCAGCCGGCCCGGGCGCAGAATCGCCGGATCGATCATGTCCTCCCGGTTGGAAGCGCCGATGACGATGACGTTCTCCAGACCCTCGACGCCGTCGATCTCGCTGAGCAGCTGCGGGACGATCGTCGTCTCCACGTCGGAGGAAACCCCGGACCCACGAGTACGGAAGATCGAGTCCATCTCATCGAAGAACACGATCACGGGGGTGCCCTCTGAGGCCTTCTCCCTCGCCCGCTGGAAGATCACCCTGATATGGCGTTCGGTCTCTCCCACGAACTTGTTGAGCAGCTCCGGACCCTTGATGTTGAGGAAGAAGGACTTCGCCTCGTGAGGGTTGTCGCCCCGCGCCTCGGCGATCTTCTTGGCCAGTGAGTTGGCCACGGCCTTGGCGATCAGCGTCTTTCCGCAACCGGGAGGACCGTAGAGCAGCACTCCCTTGGGCGGACGCAGCGAGTACTCCTTGAACAGCTCGGCGTGCAAGAACGGCAGCTCGACGGCGTCGCGAATCTGATCGATCTGCCTTGCGAGTCCGCCGATGTCTGAGTAGTCGACGTCAGGCACCTCTTCAAGCACCAGGTCTTCGACCTCAGCCTTGGGGACCCGCTCGTAGGCGTAGCCGGCCTTCGTGTCCACCAGAAGGGAGTCACCCGGACGCAGCACGAACGGATTTGCATCGTCGCCGCCGGCCATCAGCGGATCGGCCAGCCACACCACCCGCTCCTCGTCGGCATGCCCCACCACCAGTGCGCGTTCCCCGCCGTCGAGCAACTCACGTAGGGCAGACACTTCGCCGACCCGTTCGAAGCCAGACGCCTCCACGACGGTCAGTGCCTCATTGAGCCGTACGGTTTGGCCGCCCCTGAGGTCGGCGACGACGATGGCCGGGGAGCAGACCAGCCGCATCCGACGACCTGAGGTGAACACGTCGACGGTGCCGTCCTCGTTGGGGTTCAGAAACACTCCGTAGCCGCTGGGCGGTTGCGCAAGCCGATCGACTTCCTCCTGCAACACGAGCAGCTGTTGGCGGGCATCCTTGAGGATCTCCATCAGCTTCGCGTTGCGCTCGGTCAATGAGTCAATCTTGCGGGCGGCGTCCCCCGCAGCAACGTGCTCGTCGCTCTTGTCGGGCCGATCTGATGCGCTCACCGGCGTCTCCTCCCGTAGGGAGTGTCCACGCTACCGGGACGCACCGACCGCGGCCGCGTGACGGTCCGTATGCGTACAGTCGCCACCTGTTGGGCATGGGACAAGCGGAGGGATCCACGATGCCAGATTGCACTCACGGAGACAGGATCGGCGATCGTGACTCGCAGTCTCTGGTCGGTAGCGGAGAGACTGTCTGATGACAGATCCCTACAGCAATGATCCCTACCGCTCTGGTGGAACCCGGAACGGTGGAGGTCAGCCCAGTCCCGAGCCGACGCAGCCGTTCCCGCAGCAGAGTGCGTACCAGCCCCCACCGCAGGCGCAGTACCCCCAACAGCCGAGCTACGAAGGACAAGCCTGGTATGGACCATCCGGACCGGGGCCGGGCGGACCACCCGGACCGAAAAAGCGCAACCTCGCACCGTGGATCGGTGGCGGAGCCGCCATCGCGGTGATCATCATCATCGGGTTGATCTTGTTCTTCACCGTCCTCAAGAAGGACGACCCCACCCTCGTCGCTGCGCAGAC
>JADGOX010000198.1 GCA_017882745.1 Mycobacteriaceae bacterium
GAGTCTGGGCGTCAGGAGTCTGCGCGTCAGGAGTCTGCGTGACCTCAGCGCTCATCGTGCTGCCGCCTCCTGGCACACCGTCACCGCATCGGCGTGGACGGCGTCCATACTGTCCGCCGCACGCCGGGCCGCACGGGCGAAGGAGGGGTCGGCCAGCACGCGGTGCACAGCGTCGTCGAGTGCTCGCGGGGTGAGCGGCCGAACGATCACCGCGGAGCCTTGGCGGGTAGCGCGGTTCGCCAGTTCCCACTGGTCCCCGCCGCCGGGGACCAGCACGACCGGAACTCCCGCTACCAAGGACTTGGCCAGCATTCCGTGCCCACCGCCGATCACCGCCACAGCCGCCTGTTCCAGCAGCAGATCCTGCCGGCCGGGTCCCACAGCGGCCCACTCGGGCGCGACTGTGGTCGATTCGGTCGGCCCCAACACGGTTGCCACGACCCGCACCCCTCTGAGCCCGGCAAAGGCAGCCTCGAGCATCCCCAACGTTCCGCCGAGCGCGGTGGAGGGCGACACCAGCACCAACGGCTGCACACCGGCTGGTGGCGCCAGCTCGGCAGTGGTGGGATCCCACAGCAGCGGGCCAACCACATGGCAGTTCAGCGGCCAGTCCGGTCGCGGCACCTCCAGTGCCGGCAAGGTTGCAATCAACCGGGCGGTCGGCCCCGGGTCGTGCTCCGGGAGCCCGATGCTCAGACGGGCACGGCGTCGCTGCTCCACACCCTGGTGGAAGGACCGCCGAGACATCGCCCGCAGCAGGTGGTCGCGGACGCCGCCCCGAAGGCCGGCACCCGGGGCCAAGCCGCTGCCGATCGGCGGCAAGCCCACGGAGGGCAGGTACAGGGGATGCGGACTCAGCTCCACCCAGGGCACGCCGAGCTTCTCGGCCGCCAGTCCCCCGGCCACAGTGAGCACATCGCTGACCACCAGGTCCGGGCGCATGCGCCTCAACTCGGCAGCCAACGGCGTGGCCATGTACGCCGCCCGTGCGTGCAGACGCTGGCCCTGGTCGCTGTCATCGTCTTCCGGGCGGGGCGCAAGCGCGGGCAGCCGTTCCCATTGAACGCCCGCGGCCTCCACCGCCTCGCGCCATCGCGGGCTGGTGAACAGCACGGCCTGCTCCCCCGCCGCCTGCAGGCGCAGACACAGAGCTACCGCGGGGAAAGCGTGACCGGGATCGGGTCCGGCAACCAGGACGATTCGCACGGCGGCCAGTCTCTCAGGTCAGGCCGGGGCGAACCGTGTTCGCAGCTCCCGCTTGAGCACTTTGTGGCTCGGACCCAGGGGCAGCTCATCGATGGTGTGCAGCAGCCGCGGGTACTTGTGCGCCCCGAGGTGCCCACGCGACCAGGCGATCAGCTCCTCCACGTCCAACAACACGCCGGGGACAGGCACCACCACGGCGCACACCTCCTCGCCGAGATCGTCGTGCGGCACACCGATTACCGCGACCTGTGCAACGGCAGGGTGGCGTATCAGCACCTCCTCCACCTCGCGGGGATAGACATTGAATCCGCCGCGGATGACGAGGTCCTTGGATCGGTCCACGATGCGCAGGAAACCGTCCGCATCGCGCGCGCCCAGGTCGCCGGTTCGAAACCACCCGTCCACCAACGCTTCCGCGGTTGCGGCCGAGTTGCCGATGTAGCCGGCAAACACGTTCGGACCCTGCACCACCACCTCACCGACCTCGTCAACACCGAGCATCTCGATGCGTTCGGTGACCTCTGGCCTCGCGATCGCAATCCGGGTTCCCCAGAGCGGATGGCCCACTGTGCCAGGCCTCGTGCCGAACGCGTCCTGGTTGGCCGCCGCGATGGGCGAGGTCTCAGAGAGCCCGTAGCCCTCGTGAATCACGGTTCCGAACCGATCCTGGAAGGCATGCAACAGCTTCAGCGGCAGTGGGGCACCACCACACACGGCCTGGGGAATCACCGGCACCTCGCTGCGGTGTTCCGCCGCGGCGAGCATGCGGGAGAACATGGTAGGGACGCCGAGCAGCAGCGTCACCCCATGGCGCCCCATCAGGTCCAGACACTCGTCGGCGTCGAAGCGCGGGAGCAGGACCAGCGTCGCCCCCACCCGGAAGGCGGAGTTCATCGCCGCGGTCTGACCGAAGGTGTGGAACAGCGGCAGGCACCCCATCAGCACGTCGTCCGAGGTCATCGGCTGCGTGTCGAGGACGTGCACGGTGGCGTTGAGCACCAGGTTGAGCTGGGTGAGCGCAGCGCCCTTGGGTTTGCCGGTGGTGCCCGAGGTGTACAGAATGACGGCCACGTCGCCGGGTTCGCGAGCCACGTAGTCAGCCACCGGATCGGCATCAACGGCCTGGGTGGCCAGGGAAGAAAGTCCCAGCGCCGCGACGCCGGCGCCGGCCGCACCCACTTCGGCGGCGGAGGTGAACTCGTCCGCTGCGACTATCAGCGTCGCGTTGGAGTCGCGCAGCACGTGAGCAACTTCGTCGCCGGTCAGCATCGGCGCCACCGGTACCACCACGGCGCCGAGCGTGAGCACGGCGAAGTACGTTGCGGGGAAGTCAATGGTGTTGGCACACACCAACGCCACCCGGTCACCGGCGACCACACCGTACGTGGTGAGGACGGCGGCGCGTGCCCGGGCGCTACGCCACAGCTGCGAGTAGGTCAGGTGTGTGGAACCCTCGACGACGGCGATGCGGCCACCGTGCCGCGCCGCCGCCTCCGCAAGTATTGCGGCCAGAGACAGCATCAACGCTGACCGCCGTTCACGTGCAGTGTCTGCCCGCTGACGTAGCCGGCTTCCTCGCTGGCAAAGAACGCCACGACGGCGGCGATGTCCTCCGGAAGACCTACTCGACGAACCGGAATAGACTGGGCTGCAGCAGCTTTGTGTTCCTCGGGGTCCATGCCGACCCGCCGCGCGGTGGCGGCAGTCATGTCAGTAGCGATGTAGCCAGGCGCGACGGCATTCACCGTGATGCCGAAGGGGCCGAGCTCGAGCGCCGCAGTGGCGGTGAAGCCAATGACACCGGCCTTGGCCGCAGCGTAGTTGGCCTGCCCGCGGTTGCCCAGTGCGCTGCGGCTGGACAAGTTGATGATGCGGCCGTACTTGCGTTCGACCAGGTGGCGTTGCGCGGCCTTCGTGAGCAGGAAGGTGCCACGCAGGTGCACGGCAAGCACCAGGTCGAAGTCTTCGACACTCATCTTGAACAGCATGTTGTCCCTGGTGATGCCGGCGTTGTTCACCACGATGTCCAGGCCACCGAACTCGCTGACAACCTGGTTGACGGCAGCTTCGACCGCGTCTTCTTCGGTGACGTCCGCACCGATGCCCATCGCCTTGCCGCCCTTGAGGGTGATGGCCTCAGCGGTGGCCTTCGCCGCCGCTGCGTTGAGGTCGAGCACGCCCACGGCTGCACCCTCTGAGGCGAGGCGTTCGGCGATGCCGGCCCCGATGCCCTGTCCCGCACCACTCACGATCGCCACTCGTCCGTCGAACCGCGCCATTGCTGCCACATCCATTTCACGTTCGGTCAGTACCGGTGCCGCCAACCTAACACCGTTAGGGACTGTGTGGGGGAGTCGAGCCTCGCTTCAGAATCCCGCGACCTGTCGTGCACCGCGGGAGCGTCCGTCACCCGGCGAACGACGATGCTGGTCGGTGCCTGCCCGGCCATCACATCCCGGTGGCATTCCAGGGAGCGGATTCCTGGACGTCCTCACGTGGTTGTCGTTGTCGGCAGGTTCTCGTCAATCGCCGCCCGCACGCAGAAACCGTCCGTGCGGCGCGCGATGATGTACAGGTGAGTGACACGGCGCTTGGCGGCTTCTCCCCCGCCACCCGCGCATGGTTCGCCGGCGCCTTCGACGCGCCGACACCTGCGCAGACGGGGGCTTGGGCCGCGGCCCAAGCCGGACAGCACGCACTCGTGGTGGCGCCCACCGGTTCTGGCAAGACGCTGGCCGCATTCCTGTGGTCCTTGGACCGCCTCGCCGCCGAGCCGCCACCGACCGACCCGCTGAAACGATGCCGCGTCCTGTACGTATCGCCGCTGAAGGCGCTGGCCGTCGACGTGCAGCGCAACCTGCGCTCGCCGCTCACCGGAATCCGGCAGGAAGCCCAACGACTGGGCATCCCTGCCCCGGACATCACCGTCGGCACCCGCAGCGGCGACACCCCGGCCGCCGCGCGACGCGCCTTCAACCGCACACCCCCGGACATCCTTGTCACCACCCCGGAATCACTGTTCCTGCTCCTCACCTCGGCGGCCAGGGAGTCGCTGCGCGGGGTACGCACTGTCATCATCGACGAGGTGCACTCGGTGGCCGCCACCAAGCGCGGCTCACATCTCGCCCTGTCCCTGGAACGCCTGGACGAGTTGCTGGAGCAGCCCGCGCAGCGCATCGGACTGTCCGCAACGGTTCGCCCGGTGGATGAGGTGGCGGCCTATCTCGGAGGCGGTCGTCCTGTGCAGGTGGTGCAGCCGAAGAGCGCCAAGACAATCGAGGTCACGGTCGAAGTTCCGGTGGAGGACCTGTCCAGCCTCGGCCAGCCCACCGGCGAGGTCGAGGGATCGGCCGCCGGCGCTGACCGACGCACGTCTATCTGGCCCTCGGTCGAGGCACGCGTGCTCGAGCTGGTGCAGGCTCACCGCTCCACCATCGTGTTCTGCAACTCCCGCCGCCTGGCCGAGCGCCTTACATCCCGGCTGAACGACCTCGCCGCCGAAGAATCCGCCCCCCTGAACGCACCCTTCCCTGCGGAGGCCGTCGGGCAGTCCGGCACCACCGCCGGTGGCCAGGCCGTGGTGGCCCGCGCCCACCACGGGTCGATGTCCCGCGAACAGCGCACCATCGTCGAGGAAGACCTCAAGGCAGGCCGGCTGCCGTGCGTGGTCGCAACGTCCTCGTTGGAGCTGGGCATCGACATGGGCGCGGTCGATCTCGTGGTGCAGGTGGAGGCACCGCCAAGCGTGGCCGCGGGCCTGCAGCGGGTGGGACGCGCCGGGCACCAAGTGGGGGCTGTGTCCTCCGGGGTGATGTTCCCCAAGTTCCGCGGAGACCTCGTCTCCTGTGCGGTGGTGGCCGAGCGGATGGCTGCCGGGGCCATCGAGTCGATCCGCTACCCGCGCAACTCCTTGGATGTCCTGGCCCAGCAGGTGGTGGCCATGGTGGCCATGGAGCCGTGGACGGTGGGTGCCCTCGGAACGGTCGTGCGTCGGGCTGCTCCCTTTGCGGCCCTACCTGACTCAGCGTTTCACTCGGTGCTGGACATGCTCGCCGGCCGCTACCCCAGCGAGCAGTTCGGTGAGCTCCGGGCTCGCATCACGTGGGACCGGGTGACCGACGAACTGCGGGGCCGCCCGGGCGCACAGCGACTTGCCGTCACCTCGGGGGGGACCATCCCTGATCGAGGACTGTTCACCGTGATGACTCCCGGGGGTGACGACGGATCCAGTGGCTCTCGGGTGGGTGAGCTGGACGAGGAGATGGTCTACGAGTCCCGCGTGGGCGACACCTTCCTGCTGGGCTCGACTGCCTGGCGCGTGCAGGACATCACGCGTGATCGGGTGATCGCAGTTCCCGCGCCCGGGATGCCCGCGCGGATGCCCTTCTGGCGCGGCGATTCCGTCGGCAGGCCGCTGGAGCTGGGCCGCGCACTGGGTGCTTTCGTCCGCGAGCTGGTGGCCGCGGACCCACCCGCTGCCCGCTTGCGCGCACAGGCCGCCGGTCTCGACGACTGGGCGACGGACAACCTGCTCGCCTACCTCTCCGAACAACGCGAGGCGACCGGCCGGGTGCCCGATGACCGCACGATCGTCGTCGAGCGCTTCCGTGACGAGCTCGGCGACTGGCAGGTCGCCGTGCACTCCCCCTTCGGCGCACAGGTCAATGGTCCGTGGGCGCTCGCGATTGGCGCCCGCCTGCGCGAACACCGCGGGGTGGACGCCCGAGTGGCCAGTGCCGACGACGGCATCGTGCTTCGCCTGCCGGAGGCCTTCGACGACTCAGGCGCAGAAGTCATCGCCGGGGCAGAGGACGTGCTGCTCGACCCCGATGAGGTGGAGCAGCTGGTCATCGCCGAGGTGGGCGGCTCTGCACTGTTCGCAGCCCGTTTCCGGGAGTGCGCTGCCCGCTCCCTGCTGCTGCCGCGACGCAGTCCTGGACGCCGCACACCCCTGTGGCAGCAACGTCATCGCTCCGCGCAGCTGCTGGAGGTGGCCAGCGGCTACGAGCAGTTCCCAGTGGTGTTGGAGGCCATGCGCGAGTGTCTGCAGGACGTGTACGACCTCACCGGCCTGCGCGAGCTGATGTCGGACATCCGGGCACGCAAGGTCAAGGTGATCGAGGTGACGACGACCCAACCCTCGCCGTTCGCCCGGAGCCTGCTGTTCGGCTATGTCGGCACATTCCTGTACGAACTCGACGCCCCGCTCGCCGAGCGCCGTGCCGCCGCGCTGAGCCTGGACTCGACCCTGCTGGCTGAGCTGTTGGGCTCAGAGTCGGTGCGTGAGCTTCTCGATGCCGACGCCATGGCCCAGATCGAGGCTCAACTGCAACGCACCGATCCGGAGCGGCACGCCCGTGATGTCGAGGGAGCGGCCGACCTGCTCCGTTTCATCGGCGACCTGTCGGTGCAGGACGCCGCAGCGCGAGGGGTCGCGCAGCAGTGGCTGGAGCAGCTCGCCGCGGACCGGCGCGCGTTGACCGTGCGAGTCGCCGGTGAACAGCGCTACATCGCCGTCGAGGATGCCGGGCGCTACCGCGACGCGCTGGGGACCGCCCTGCCGGTGGGCGTGCCCGAGGCGTTCACCGAGCCGATGCCCGATCCGCTGGCCGAGCTGGCGTCCCGTTACGCCCGCACCCATGGCCCCTTCGCCCCCGCCGTCCTGGCACAACGATTCGGGCTGGGTGTGGCTGTGGTCGCGGGGGTGCTCGACCGGCTCAGCGCGACGGGACGGCTGGTGCGCGGCGAGCTGCGACCGGACGGAGTCGGTACCGAGTACTGCGACGCCGAGGTCCTGCGGCGTATCCGGCGCACCTCACTGGCCAAGCTCCGGGCCGAGGTGGAGCCCGTGGAACCCGCCGCGCTCGGCCGCTTCCTCCCCCAGTGGCACGGGATCAACACGGGTAGCGCCAAGCGGCTGCGCAGGGTGGCCAACACCGAGGACCTGCTCGGCGTGATCGAACAGCTCGCCGGCGCCCCGTTGGCGGCCAGTGCACTCGAGTCACTGATCCTGCCCGCACGCCTGCCCGGGTACTCCCCAGCACTGCTCGACGAGCTGACGGCATCCGGCGAGGTCACGTGGACCGGTTGCGGCAATCTCCCGGGCGGGGACGGCTGGCTGGCGCTGGCCCCCACCGATGTCGCCGACCTCCTGCTCCCCGAGGTCGACCCCGCGCCCCCCGACTCCCCGCTGCACCGCGAGCTCATGTCCATTCTGGATGGCGGAGCGCTGTTCTTCCGGCAGATCACCGAGCGCGTCGGTGCCGCGCTGGTGGCCGCCGAGCAGTCCGCACCTGCCGACACCGAAATCATTGGCGCGCTGTGGGACCTGGTCTGGGCCGGGCTGGCCACCAACGACACGCTGGCCCCGGTGAGGGCACTGGTGGGCACCAAGGGCGCCAGGCACACGCCGCGCCGGACTGCACCCCGAGGTCGGTACGCGCGGATGCGCGCCGGCCGCCCAGTCGCACCCTCCCGCTCCGGACTTCCGACTGTCGCCGGCCGTTGGTCGGCGGCCGTGCCGCGAGAGCCGGACCCGACGCGGCGGGCCCATGCCCGCGCCGAGGCCTTCCTGGAACGCCATGGTGTGCTCACGCGTGGCGCGGTGGACACCGAGCGCGTCACCGGTGGTTTCGCCGCGGTCTACCGAGTGCTGCGCGCCATGGAGGACTCTGGACGCTGCCGCCGGGGTTACGTCGTCGAAGGTCTCGGCGGCGCCCAGTTCGCCATCCCCGGTGCCATCGACCGCTTGCGGGAGCAGTCCGGTTCAGGCACATCCTCCACCTCCAGCACAGCGCCGGACGCGCTATTGCTCGCCGCCACAGATCCGGCCCAGCCCTGGGGCGCAGCCCTGGATTGGCCGGCCGTACAGGGAAGCGAGGATGGGGGACGCACGAAACACCGCCCGGGACGCAAGGCAGGCGCACTGGTTGTGCTGGTTGCCGGCACACCCACGCTCTACGTCGAGCGGGGAGGCAAGTCCCTGCTCAGCTTCACGACGGACCCCGAAGCCCTGCGCCACGCCGCCGAGGAACTGGCCGCAGCGGTCCGCGACGGCCGCCTCGCCCCGCTCGCTGTGGAACGCGCCGACGGTGTGAGCGCCCTGGGGGCCGAGCTGGGGAAGGTGCTGACCGCGGCCGGTTTCCGGGCGACTCCGAAGGCATTGCGACTGAGAGCTTGACCGGTCACCGCAGGCTCGACTGGCCCCGGCCACCCTTGATTGCACCGTAGGCAGACACACCCAGGAACACCACAATACCGGCGACGGCGAGCCAGATCACGCCCTTGATGATCGAAACGACCACCGTCAGCACCAGCCACACCACGATGATCGCGCCAATGATCTTCCAGAACATGCCCTTGCTCCCTGCGTTGCCGCCGGCCCGCCGCGGATGACAAATGCCGTAGACACCAGAATCGCATCTGGCCGCCGGAAAAGCCCGTCTTCGCGCACAAGATCAGGGAAAGATCAGGGTTCGCCCCGACCTCGACTCGGTTTGTGCAATCCGGCGAGCTCCGAAAGCGCAGCAGTCAGCGCGTCAATGCGATCGACAGCGTCGCCCAGGCCGCTGTCGTGTGCGTGTCCCGTGCTGGAGGCGGTGGCCAGCGCTCGTGCCGCAGCGGCGACGACCATCTCGTACTCCCCCACTCCGGCCGACAATCGCGCCGCGGCCTCGCGAACCACCGAAGCGAGCTCAGCGGACGCGAGCGCGCTGCTGTCCCTGGCCCGTTCCAGCGCCCCCAGCTCCGCGGCTTCCCGCCGCAGCGCCGCGGCCGCCGATGCCGCCGCAAGTGCCGCCTCCTGCACCTCGGAGCTGGGAACGAACGCGTCGCCGGCGAGCAAGCCGACCAGCTCCTGCAGGCTTGACTCTGCAGCAGCCAGTCGACGCAACGGCCCCCGAGCAGCGGAACCTGCGGGCGGCAGCACCACCACGTGTGGACGCGCAGCCGGAAGCGGCAAACGCACGAGCCGCCTCAGACGCAGCGCGACGGCGACGGTCGGCACGGCGACCATCGCCGTCATTCCGGCGCTTCCAGCGGTGAGCAACGCATTCGCATCAGTGGAAGCCAGCGCGACCGTGCCGACGGTGAGTACTCCAGTCGCGCTGCCCAAACCGACGGCGGCGCGGCGGGCTGCCCTCCGTTTGCGCAGCAACCTGCGCCGCGGATCGGTCCACCGGGACACGGCTGCGCCGAGGTCACGCACCGCACCCCGCGCTGATGCCCAGGGGGCGCCGGTATCGAAACGGGCGCCGGCCATGCCGATTCCCGGGCTCAGCCCAGAGGTTCGCCCTGAGCAGGGCGCTCAGTGGCTGGTTCTGCGGGCGCGGACTTGCTGGTGTCGATGGCCGGGGCGTCAGCACCGGAGCCTGTGGGCAGGGCCTCGCTCTTCATGGAAGCGCGGATCTGCTCCAGCCGGGAATGCCCCGCCATCTGCGTGCTCACTTGCTGCACCTCGAGCATCCGACCCTCCATCGAGTCCTGCGAAAGCTCTGCCGATCCCAATGCGTTCGCGTAGCGGCGTTCGATCTTTTCCCGCACCTCGTCGAGCGAGGGAGTGGTGCCCGGCGCAGCCAACTGGCTCATCGACCGCAGCGAGCTGCTCACCTGCTCCTGCATCTTGGCCTGCTCCAGCTGCGTCAGCAGCTTGGTGCGCTCGGCGATCTTCTGCTGCAGGTTCATTGCGTTCTGCTCGACCGCCTTCTTGGCCTGCGCCGCGGCCTGCAGGGACTGGTCGTGCAACCCTTTCAGGTCTTCCACGCTCTGCTCCGCGGTGACCAGTTGGGCGGCAAATGCCTCCGCGGTGTTGTCGTACTGCACCGCCTTGGCCTCGTCGCCCTGACGACGTGCGTCGTCAGCCAGGATCACGGCCTGACGTGCACTGGCTCCGAGCTTTTCGACGTCACCCAACTGGCGGTTGAGCTTCATCTCCAGCTGGCGTTGGTTGCCGATGACCGCAGCGGCCTGCTGGGACAACGCCTGGTGCTGACGCTGGGCGTCCTCGATCGCCTGCTGGATCTGGATCTTCGGGTCCGCGTACTGGTCGACCTTGGAGGAGAACAACGCCATCGTGTACTTCCACGCCTTGACGAACGGGTTGGCCATCTGTGAGCTTGCCTCCATCGATTCAGCGTCGCCAGCGGCGACAGTGCACGGCGCTCGCGCACTGGCAGGAATACGCCCCACCGTCAGAAGTAGATCCTCTCAGGATGTCCCCTCGGGTTCCACACCGGAACTACGCCGCGTGAGAACTAGGCCGCGTGCGCAGGAACCCGCACCGTCGCCGGCGCCGCAATGACCATGCGCGTGCCGCGGACGATGCTCTCGGCCGAACGACCCGGAACCGCCGACGGAGACGATGCGGCGACAGAGCCGACCTGTTCTCGCTCGCCAGAAGCCAGTGCGTCACTGACATCTCCGAAGACCTGCGACAGCGGAACTTCGAGGGCGTCGCAGATCGCGGCGAGGAGCTCACTGGAAGCCTCCTTGCGGCCGCGTTCCACCTCGGAGAGATACCCGAGACTGACACGTGCACTCCCCGACACCTCTCGCAGGGTCCGGCTCTGCGAAGTGCGAGCCCGTCGCAGGCTGTCTCCGATTGCCTCACGCAGCAGCAGTGCCATGGTGCCGCCCTCCTGATCGTCGAGTACTCATCATTACGTACAACGTCACGGCCCCCGCCATCGGTTCCCGTTCAGCAGATCCTGCAGCATGCCGATGGCTGTCGCCACCGTATTCGACCGCACCGCCCACCGATCACCGGTCAGCAGCAGCTTCCGTACTGCGGGATGTCCCCCGTCGACCTGCCCGCTGATTCCGACGAAGACGGTGCCCGGTGGGTGACCCTCCTGCGATGCGGGACCGGCCACCCCGGTCACCCCGATACCCCAGCTGGCACCACATACTTCGGCCGCTCCGACGGCGAGCTGAGCGGCTACCGCTTCGGACACCGCGCCGTGCGCTGCGAGCACCGCGGCGTCCACCTTGGCCAGCGCGACCTTCAGCTCGCTGGAGTACACCACCAGGCCGCCCCGCAGCACAGCACTCACCCCGGGCACTCCCGCGAGCGTCGCTGCAAGCAATCCCGCGGTGAGCGACTCCGCTGTCGCCACAGTCTCTCCGCGGCGGTGCAGCAGCTCCACCAGAGCGGTGGGGTTGTTCACGGCCAGCAGAGGATCTGTCACGCGACTCGTGCCGCAGCCTGTTGGGCTCGTGTTCCTCTGGCCCGCAGCCGAAAGGCCCGGAGCACGTAGTCGACTCCGGTCACGACCGTGAGAACGAGGGCCAGCATCATCACCACCACGGCAGCGGTGTGGGGGCCCTCGGACAAGGGCAGCACATAGAGCCCGATGGCGATCGCCTGCACCAGAGTCTTGAGCTTGCCGCCGCGGCTCGCGGGGATCACTCCGTGGCGGATCACCCAGAAGCGCAGCAGCGTGACACCGACCTCGCGAACTGCGATGACGATCGTCACCCACCAGGCGAGCTCCCCCAGGATGCTCAGCGCCACCAGCGCGCCGCCGATGAGCGCCTTGTCGGCGATGGGGTCTGCGATCCTGCCGAAATCGGTGACCAGTCCGTACTTGCGGGCGATCTCACCGTCGATGCGGTCGGTCGCGGACGCTACGACGAACACACCGAAGGCCGTCAACCGCCAAGTCCAGGAGTCGTGAGGTCCAGCGAACATCGCCGCAAGGAACACCGGAACGAGCGCCAAGCGCAGCATCGTCAACAAGTTGGCGGCGTTGAGCAGTGGCGGCGTCGCTGCCGGCGGGTTGCTCACCCGGCACTCCGTGATGGTTCCATCGTTTCCAGTGCCTCCACGATGAGATCCACGCCGTCGCTCCCGACCACCCGGGCACGGATGAGCTCACCGACTGCAACCCCGCCGACTTCGGTGAACACACACTCGCCGTCCACCTCGGGGGCCTGGTGTTCACCGCGCCCGGAGGCCAGCCCGACCTCGCTCTCAGCCATGTCGTCGAGGTCCTCGGTGCCGTCGCGTTCCACCAAGACGAGCACCTCGGTGCCGATCCGGTCCTCGGCCCGCTGAGAGGTCAGTTCGTCAACCAGGCTGGTAATGCGCTGGACCCGCACGTTCACCTCGGCGGGATCGACGTGTCCGTCCAGACCGACCGCCTCGGTGCCGTCCTCGTCGGAGTATCCGAACACCCCGACAGCGTCCAGACGTCCACCGATCAGGAACTGCTCGAGCTCGACCAAGTCCGCTTCCGTCTCGCCGGGGAACCCGACGATGACGTTGGTGCGGATACCGGCCTCCGGCGCCAGCGCACGGATCTGCTCGCACAGCGCCAGGAAGCTCTCCCGGTCGCCGAAGCGGCGCATCCTGCGCAGGACCGGCCCGGACGCGTGTTGGAAGGACAGGTCGAAGTAGTCGGCCACGCCCGGGGTGCCCGCGATCGCGCGCACCAGTCCGGGCCGGGTCTCGGCCGGTTGCAGGTAGCTCAAGCGCACACGGTCGATACCGGGCACCGCAGCCAGCTCGGGCAACAGTGTCTCCAGCAGGGCTGTGTCACCGAGGTCCTTGCCGTAGGACGTCGAGTTCTCGCTGACCAGGTAGAGCTCACGCACCCCGTGTTCGGCCAGCCACCGCGCCTCGGACAGCACCTCGGCGGGTCCGCGCGAAACGAAGGATCCCCGGAAGGACGGGATAGCGCAGAACGAGCACCGCCGGTCACAGCCCGAGGCCAGCTTGAGCGGCGCCACCGGGGCGTCGTCCAGGCGACGGCGCACGATCCGCGAGGCCGGCCCCCAGGAATGACCGGGGACGGTGATCTCGCTGGCCGCGGCGGGACGCTCCACCGGAGAGATAGGAAGCAGCAGCCGACGGTCCGAGGGCACGTGCGAGTCGACGGAATGGCCGGCGAGGACGTCACCCAGCCGGGCCGCCAGGTCGGGGTAATGGTCAAATCCGAGTACTGCGTCGGCTTCGGGAAGGTCTTTGGCCAGCTCGGCGCCGTAGCGCTCGGCCAGGCACCCCACCGCAACCACCTTCGCGCCGGTGTCCGAGGCCGCGAGCAAGGTGTCAATGGAGTCCTTCTTCGCCTGCTCGATGAAACCGCAGGTGTTCACCACTACGAGGTCGGCCTGCTCTCCGTCGCCCACGAGCTCGTACCCACCTTCGGCGAGCCTTCCGGCGATCTCTTCGGAGTCGACCTCGTTGCGCGCGCACCCCATGGTGAGCAGTGCGACGCGGGCGGGTGCGGCTGGGTTCAGGTCTCGGGGCGGAGAAGACAGTGCTGACACACCCTGCAGCCTATCCGCCTCGCAGTACTAACCTGCCAATATGACTGCAGGCGGCCCCACCGCGACCTCAGATGGCGCTGTGCTGGTGCGACGGGCCAGGACTTCCGACATCCCTGCGGTCAAGGAGCTGGTCGATCATTACGCTGGCCGCATCCTGCTGGAAAAACCGCTCGTCACCTTGTACGAAGCGGTGCAAGAGTTTTGGGTGGCTGAGCGCGATGGTGTCGTGGTGGGCTGCGGCGCATTGCACGTTCTGTGGTCAGACCTCGGTGAGGTGCGGACCGTGGCAGTACATCCCGCGGTGGCCGGGCAGGGTATTGGTCACACCGTCGTCGCGCGGCTGCTGGAGGTGGCCGCAGAGCTGGAACTGGTCAGGATCTTCGTGCTGACATTCGAGGTCCGCTTCTTCCTTCGGCACGGCTTCCAGGAGATCGACGGCACCCCGGTGGACGCTGAGGTCTACGAGCAGATGCTGCGTTCCTACGACTCTGGGGTCGCCGAGTTCCTCGACCTGAGTGCGGTCAAGCCCAACACCTTGGGCAACACCAGAATGTTGCTCACGCTGTAGCTACTCCTCTATGAGGGCAGCTGCCGGGTCGCCGCCACGCACCGACCACAGCAGTCCGTCGAGTTCATCGGGCTTGACCAGCACGTCACGCGCCTTGGAACCTTCGCTGGGACCCACCACACCGCGGTTCTCCATCAGGTCCATCAGCCGTCCCGCCTTGGCGAAACCCACCCGCAGCTTGCGCTGCAGCATCGAGGTGGACCCGAACTGGGAGGTCACCACCAGTTCCATGGCCTGCAGCAGCACGTCCATGTCGTCGCCGATGTCAGGGTCGACATCCCTGGCGGCCGCGGCCTTCTGCACGGTGACACCATCGGTGTAATCCGGCTGGGCCTGGGTCTTGGCGAACTCCACGACAGCGCTGATCTCCTCGTCGGTGATGAAGGCGCCCTGCAGGCGGATCGGTCTTCCCGCGCCCATCGGCAAGAACAGCGCATCACCCATGCCAATGAGCTTCTCCGCACCCGGCTGGTCCAGGATCACCCGGCTGTCGGTCAACGACGAGGTCGCGAACGACAGCCGCGAGGGGACGTTGGTCTTGATGAGCCCGGTCACCACGTCCACCGAGGGACGCTGAGTGGCCAGCACCAGATGGATGCCTGCCGCCCGGGCCTTCTGCGTGATGCGCACGATGGCGTCCTCAACGTCCCGGGGTGCGGTCATCATGAGGTCGGCCAGCTCGTCGACGATGGCCAGGATATAGGGGTATGGGCGATAGACCCGTTCGCTACCGAGCGGGGAGGCGATCTCCCCGGAGCGCACCTTGGTGTTGAAGTCGTCGATGTGCCGGACCTTGTTCACTTGCATGTCCTGGTAACGCTGTTCCATCTCCTCCACCAGCCAGGCCAGCGCAGACGCTGCCTTCTTGGGCTGGGTGATGATGGGCGTGATCAGGTGCGGGATGCCCTCGTAAGGGGTCAGTTCCACCATCTTGGGGTCGATGAGGATCAACCGCACCTCGTCCGGCGTCGCCCGCGCCAGCAGCGACACCAACATCGAGTTCACGAAGCTCGACTTCCCGGACCCGGTGGATCCGGCAACCAGGAGGTGCGGCATCTTCGCGAGGTTCGCGGTGACGAAGTTTCCCTCGATGTCCTTGCCGAGGCCGATCACCAGCGGGTGCTGGTCCTTGCGCGCGGTCGACGCGGTGAGCACGTCAGCCAGGCGGACCATCTCCCGGTCGGTGTTGGGTACCTCGATACCGACGGCCGACTTCCCCGGGATCGGGGCGAGCAGCCGCACGTTGTCCGTGGCCACGGCGTAGGCGATGTTGCGTGCCAGCGCAGTGATCTTCTCAACCTTCACGCCGGGGCCGAGTTCCACCTCGTAGCGGGTGACTGTGGGTCCACGGGTGAACCCTGTGACGGCAGCATCGATGGCGAACTGTTCGAGCACGCTGGTGATCGCCTCGATCATCGCGTCGTTGGCGATACTGCGGGTCTTCGGCGGGTCTCCCAGGGTGAGCAGGCTGACGGGCGGCAGCACGTAGTCACCCTCGATCACCCGCTGGACGGAGTGTTGTTCCGACTTCTCCGCGGAGGCGAGGGCTGGGATCGCCGCGGCATTCACCGGGCGCCGCGATGGTGGCGGAGGCAGGTCCTCGGTGGCCTCAGCCGCTGCGGCCTGACGGCGTCGCGAAGGCTTGCGCAGCTTTTCGGTGGGCAGCTGGTCCGCCTCTGCGGCGGCGCGTTCGCCTTCAGACAGGAACTCGTCATCGAAGCCTTCGCCGTCCATCTCGCCGCGGCGCATGAGCGTCCGGACCCTGTTCGGCACATCACGCACGGTGGTTGCCGTCAGTACCAGCAGCCCGAACACGCCCAGCAGCACCAGCAGTGGTGCCGCCAGCCACACGGTGACACCGGCGGTGAGCGGGCCCGCAACGGCAAAGCCGAGGCCGCCGCCGGCCTGGCGCACCCCCTCGAGGTCGGCGGGCGAACCGGCGGCCAGGTGCCACACACCCAACACGGAGACGCCGAGCAGCAGCGTTCCCACGACAAGCCGTGGGCGGGACTCAGGAACCGGATCCGTGCGCATCAACGCGACGGCGACCGCAATCAACAGCAGGGGCAGCGCCCCGGCCGGCGAACCGACAATGGTCCGTACGCCCGTGTTGACGACCGTGCCCACCGGTCCACCGGCACGCAGCCACACGCCCGCAGCGATCACGCCGGCGACGGCGAGCAACCCCAACGCGACACCGTCACGGCGGTGGCCGTGCTCGAGCTCCCTGGTCCGCCCCACTGCGCGGGCTCCGGCGCCGAGGGTCTTTGCCAGCCCCGAGAGCCCGGCACTGATTCCCTTGCCCAGCGCGTGCACGGCACCCCCGGAACGGGCCTCGCGGGGGATCGACCGCGTGCGGGTACGGGACCCGGGCGCCTTGGTGACCCTCGCCGTCGATGCCGGTGCACGCTTGACCGGAGCCGTGCGGGCGGCTGGTCGACCACCGCCCGTGCTCCGGCTGCCCGACGACCGCTGTGCTCTGCCGCGGGTGCCTGTCTTGCCTGCCATAGCCCCTACGGTAGTCCCACCAGGCCCATCAAACACTTCAGCAACACCCGTGAGGCCGCAGTTCGAGCGACTTTTAGTGTGCGCTTCCGCGGCCCGGGTGTCCGCTCGACGCGCCGAGTCGTGGCTAGCGGGGTGTGGTCGGCGCGCCCGTCGTCACCGGGATGATCGTCGGGATGATCATCGGGCGGCGCCCATACTTGTCGGAAACCCACCTGCCCACCACTCTACGTACTGCCTGTGCAATCCGGTGGCTGTCCGTGATGCCCTCGGCCTCCTGACGTGCCAGCTCGGACTCCACCACCTCGATGCAGTTCTCCAAGGCCTTGGGGTCGTCGGAGAAGCCGCGCCCAGACAGCTCCGGACGGCTGACCGCACGCCCGGTCATCGAGTCAATGGCGACGGAGATGGCGACGAACCCGCCCTCGCCGAGCACAAGCCGATCCGAGAGGGTCGACTCGCCGACATCGCCGACGGAGAGCCCGTCGACGTAGACGTGCCCGACAGGCACCTGCCCGACGATCTTGGCCATGCCGTCGACCATGTCGACCACGACGCCATCCTCGGCCAGCATGATTCGCTCTTCGGCCACACCGGTGGCCTTGGCGAGGGCGGCGTTGGCCCGAAGGTGTCGCCACTCGCCGTGAACGGGCATCACGTTGGTGGGACGCACCGCGTTGTACAGGTACAGAAGCTCACCCGCGGAGGCGTGCCCAGACACGTGCACCTTGGCGTTCTGCTGCGTGACCACGGTGGCACCGCGCTTGGCCAGACCGTTGACCACGGCGAACACCGAGTTCTCGTTGCCGGGGATCAGTGAGGACGCCAGCACCACCAGGTCGCCGGCGCGAATGTTGATCTGCCGGTGCTCACCGCGTGCCATCCGTGACAACGCCGAGAGAGGCTCGCCCTGAGAGCCGGTGGATACCAGCACGAGCCGGTCATCCGGGAGTTTCGTGGCGGCATCGATGCTGACGACCAGACCGTCGGGTACCTCGAGGACACCGAGCTCCGAGGCGATCTCCATGTTGCGCACCATCGACCGGCCGACGAACGCGACCTTGCGGTTGTATCGGTGCGCGACCTCGAGAACCTGCTGGATGCGGTGCACGTGACTGGCGAAGGAGGCAACGATCACCCGCTGCTTCGCCTTGCCGATGACGGTATCCAGGACGCCGCCGATCTCGCGCTCCGGGGTGACGAACCCCGGAACCTCGGCGTTGGTGGAGTCGACGAGGAACAAGTCGACACCCTCGTCGCCCAGCCGCGAGAAACCGGCCAAGTCGGTGAGCCGACCGTCGAGGGGCAGCTGGTCGAGCTTTATGTCGCCGGTGTGCAGCACCACGCCCGCGGGGGTGCGGATAGCAACGGCCAGCGCATCGGGGATGGAGTGGTTCACGGCGAAGTACTCGCACTCGAACGGGCCGTGCGTGGTGCGCTGGCCCTCGGTGACCTCGATGAGCTTCGGCTTGAGCCGGTGCTCACGGCACTTGGCCGAGAGCAGGGCCAAGGTGAATCGCGACCCGATGACGGGGAGGTCCGGCCGCAGACGCAGCAAGAACGGCACCGCACCGATGTGGTCCTCGTGACCATGGGTGAGGACGATGGCCTCGACATCGGCCATCCGGTCCTCGATGTGGCGGAAGTCCGGCAGGATCAGGTCGACACCGGGCTGCGCGTCCTCGGGGAACAGCACCCCGCAGTCGACAATGAGCAGCTTGCCCGCGTGCTCGAACACCGTCATGTTCCGGCCGATCTCACCGATGCCGCCCAACGCGACGATTCGCAGCCCGTTACGCGGAGCCGCCGGCGGAAGACCCAACCGCTCGGTAGGGTCTACACCGAGCCGACCCTCTGGCCGCTGGCGGGATCCGCCACCTTGGTTGCCCCCGCCTTGGTTGCCGCCGCCACCCTTTCCGCGACCACCGCGACTTCCCCGGCTCATGCGGCGCTTCCAGCAAGCAGGCCGCTGCTGCGGAGCTTCGCGGCCAGGCCCTCGAGCTGCGCTGCACTCGGCGCCACCTGCGGGAGACGCGGCTCACCCACGTCAACCCCGATGAGCCGCAGCGCCGCCTTGGAGAAGCTGACCCCGCCCAAGTTGCTCATCGTGCGGACCAGGGGCAGCCACGTCGCGTTGATCTGCCGCGCGCGCACCACATCGCCAGACTCGTAGGCGTCAAGCATCTGGCGAAGGGGTCCAGCCGCCAGATGGCTGATCACACTGACGAAACCGACAGCTCCCACCGAGAGCCAAGGCAAATTCAAGGGGTCGTCTCCTGAGTAGTAGGCGAGATCGGTCTGGCTGATCACTTCAGCACCCCCGCGCAGGTCGCCCTTGGCGTCCTTGACCGCGAGAATGCGTGGGTGTTCGGCCAGCCGAAACATCGTGTCGTTCTCGATCGGCACCACCGAACGTGCCGGTATGTCGTAGAGCATCACTGGAAGATCGGTCGCGTCGGCCACGGCGTTGAAGTGCGCCAGCAGACCAACCTGCGAAGGTCGAGAGTAGTACGGAGTGACGACCAGGAGCCCGTGGGCACCTGCCGCCGCCGCGCGTCGGGACAGCTCTATCGTGTGCGCCGTGTTGTTGGTGCCCACGCCGACGATCACTCCGACCTCCGGGCCGACGACGTCGAGCACGGCCTTCAGCAGATCGGTCTGCTCCGCCTCGCTGGTGGTGGGCGACTCACCCGTGGTGCCAGACAGGACGAGCCCGTCGCAGCCCTGCTCCACCAGACTGAGCGCCAGGGCCGTGGCGGCATCGAGATCGAGGGCGCCCTCGGGCGTGAACGGAGTCACCATCGCGGTGAGAACACGGCCGAAAGGTCGCCCGGCGCTAGCGGAGGGAACACCGATGGTCATGAACGGCCACGTTACCCGGTGAACGACACAGTGCTGCACGCGCACGCGCTGCTAGAAGCTGCGTTCCAGGCTCAGGACCGCCGCCACGTCCTCCGCCTCACCACGGGTCTCGACCCGTACGGCATCGCGTCCGAACGCGTGCAGCACCAGTTCTCCGGGCTGCGCGACGAGCGTCACCGTGCGTGGACCACGCTTGGCCGTCATGGACGCTCCTCCGTCCTCGCGCTGCAGCACCACACCGACCGGACTCTGCCGGTAGCCGATTCGTGAGATCAGCCGCAACCGGCGCCAGAGCCCGTCCTGGGCCTCAGGTGGCAGCACCCGCGGCTGCCAGTCAGCTTGCGCGCGCCGGACGTCCTCGTGGTGCACAAAGAACTCCATCGCATTGACCTGGGCATCCGCCAGGCGGTAAGGCGACAGCAGTGGCGGACCGGAACGGAACTGCTCCAGCAGGTCCGGCCAGTCACGCGCCGCCAGCTGCGCCTGCACGCGCTTGGTGTAGCCGGCCAGTGCAGGGACCAGGATTCCCGGGGCAGCGTCGAGCCGGGTCTCCCGCAGCACCAGATGCGCCAGCAGGTCCCTCGCGCTCCAGCCACCACACAGCGTCGGGGCCTCGGGACCGAGCTCCCCGAGCAGTGCGGACAAGTCGGCCCGTTCACGTTGTGCAGCAGTCATATTCAACCTTCATTCACGAAAGGGCTGGTGGCGATCTCGCTGCCGTCGGCCAGGGTGGCGATCTGGAAGTCACCGAACACGCTAGCCGCCACGCCCTGCATCTGACGGAGACACTCAACAGCCAGCTCCCGCATCTCCCTGTCGGCGTGCTCGGTGGCCCGCATGCCGATGAAGTGCCGCCACGCTCGGTAGTTCCCGGTGACAACGAGACGTGTCTCCGTAGCGCTGGGCAATACTGCCCGGGCGGCCTGACGGGCCTGCTTACGGCGCAGAGTCGCGTTCGGCCCATCCATGAACTTGGCTTCCAAGGCCGCCAGCAGCTCCGCATGGGCCTCGCGGCTCGCCTCTGCGGCCTTGAGCAGCAGCGCCTCCAGCCCCGGGTCGCCCGCAACGGCGGGCGGGGCCACGACGTTCACGTCGTGCTCGGGCATGTAGCGCTGCGACAGCTCGGAGAATGAGAAGTGGCGGTGGCGCACCAGTTCGTGACTGACCGAGCGTGACACCCCCGTGAGATAGAAACTGACGCTGCCGTGCTCGAGCACCGAGAGATGGCCCACCTCGAGGATGTGGGCAAGATAACCCGCATTGCTCGCTGTCGCCGGGTTGGGCTTGGACCAGCTCTGGTAGCAGGCCCGCCCTGCGAACTCCGCCAAGGCCTGGCCGCCCTCGGCATCGGTTGACCACGGAACGTCGTCCGGCGGGAGAAACTCCGTCCTGGCGACGAGTTGAACCTTCAGCGGCATGAGCTGCGGCACGTCAGGTACCACTCGACTCTTCTTCGGAGGGCTCGGCTTCGGTCGACGGCACTTCGGCAGGCAGTACGACGGGGCGCAGTCGTGACCATCCGGCGAAGATCAGCGCGACGAGGATCATCACGATTCCCGAGATGAGGTTCGCGTGGATCCCACCGGACTTGTCCAGCTGGCTCTGCGTGCTGAAGAACAGCCCCATGATCAGCAGGATGATCCCGAAGACCCCGAGGACGATTCCGATGATGTTGCGAATGTCGAAAGCGCCGGCGGTCTGTTTGTCCGTTGATTTCGGTGTCGTGCTCATGATGGGCGCTCCTTCCTAGAGGAAAATGATGTTGAGGGCGATCACCAGGACGAGGCCGATGCCGGCCATCCGCACCGGTTTGCGGTACCAGGGCAACAGGTGCGCGTCGGCGTCGGTCAGTGTGTCCTTGGGTGTCTCCGAGTAGACCAAGCCGGCCAGCTCGGAGCGCGGCTTGGGGGTGCCGGCCATGGAGACCACGACGCTGAGCCCGATGTCCACCACGAACGCAGCACCAGCAGCGACGAAGCTCAGGCCCTGACCGGGCAGCGTGTACACACCGACCTTGTCGAGCACGAACACCACGATCGCCGAGCCGGTTCCGGCGACGAGACCGACCCAACCCGCGGTGGCCGTCATCCGCTTCCAGAACATGCCGAGGATGAAGGTCGCGAACAACGGAGCGTTGAAGAAGCTGAACAGCGTCTGGAGGTAGTCCATCAGGTTGCTGTACCCCGAGGCGATGAACGCGGTCCCGATGGCGATCACGGTGGCACCGACGGTCGCCGCTCGGCCGACCTTGAGGTAGTAGTCGTCGGGTCTGTCCTTCTTGACGTACTGCTGCCACAGGTCGTAGCTGAAGACGGTGTTGAACGCGGAGATGTTCGCCGCCATGCCGGCCATGAACGCGGCCAGCAGACCGGCGATGGCGACACCGAGCAGACCGTTGGGCAGGACATCCTTCATGAGCAGCAGGATCGAGTCGTTGTACTTGACGTCGCTGGGCGCGTCCGGGTTCGCCTTGTAGGACACCATCTGTGGGACCAAGACCGCGCAGATCATGCCCGGCACAACCACGATCAACGGGATGAACATCTTGGGAAAGGCACCGATTATCGGGGTGGACCGCGCAGCGGAAATGGAATTGGATGCCATCGCCCGCTGCACCTCCACGAAGTTCGTCGTCCAGTAGCCGAAGCTGAGCACGAACCCGAGACCGAACACGATCCCGATGACCGACAGGACCGGGTTGTGGAACCCGGACAGCTCAGTGGCCGGCCAGGCCGACAGCTGATCGCCCGCGCCTGTGGGGCCGGTGATCTTCGCCGTGAGTCCGCTCCAGCCACCGACCTTGTGCAGCCCGATCAGCGTGAGCGGCAGTAGCGCGGCGACGATGACGAAGAACTGCAGGACCTCGTTGTAGATCGCCGCCGAGAGCCCACCGAGGGTGATGTAGGTCAGCACAATCGCCGCGGCGATGACGACCGAAATCCAGAGCGGCCAGCCGAGCAGAACGTTCACGACGGTCGCCAGCAGGTAGAGGTTGACGCCAGCAATGAGCACCTGCGCGACGGCGAAGCTCAGGGCGTTCACCAGGTGGGCGCCGGTGCCGAAGCGCCGCCGCATGAACTCCGGCACGCTGCGTACCTTGGAGCCGTAGTAGAAGGGCATCATCACCACGCCGAGGAACAGCATGGCCGGCACCGCACCGATCCAGAAGTAGTGCATGGTCGGCATTCCGTACTGGGCGCCGTTGGCCGACATGCCAATGATCTCGACAGCACCCAGGTTGGCTGAGATGAACGCCAGTCCGGTGACCCAGGCGGGCAAGGAACGCCCCGACAAGAAGAAGTCGAGGCTGGTGGACACCCTCCGCTTTGCGGCGTACCCGATCAAGAGGACAAACACGAAATAGATGGCGACAACTGTGTAATCGACGAAATGGGCGTCGAGACGCAGGGTGTCACCCGCAGCGAGGACCACGGCAACTCTCCTTACTGTCGAGGGATGCTATTGCCTAGCTCACACGATGCGCCCCTGGCGAGGGCACGGTGCGGAAGGTGCGTGGCGGGTCGAAACCCGAATCCTGCATAGTCGTCTCGACGGCAGCGATCACCGCAGCGGCTGCAGACTCGTCGACCAGGGCGATGGCGCTGCCACCGAAGCCGCCGCCGACCATCCGCGCGCCGTACGCCCCCGCCTGCACTGCAGCGTCGACGCAGGTGTCCAGCGCCGGAGTGCTGATCTCGAAGTCGTCGCGAAGCGAGGCGTGCCCCGCAGTGAGGATCGGGCCAATGGCCCGTGGATCGGCTCCGGACCGAAGAATGTCCAGTGTCGACAAGACCCTGGCGTTCTCCGTGACGACGTGCTTTGCGCGGCGACGCAACACGTCGTCGAGACAATCGAGCGCGGCGGGCTCGCGGATGTCGCGCAGCGCGCCGACGTCGAGCGCGGCAGCCGCGTCGGAACACTCCTGACGCCGGTTGCCGTACTGCCCATCGGTGAGGGCGTGCCGTGTCCCGGTATCGCAGACGAGCAGCGCCAGTCCGGACGCGGCAAGGTCGAAAGGCACTTGGACCGTGCTGCGATCGCGGGTGTCCAGGAACAGTGCATGGCCGGCCACACAGAGCAAGGACGCGAACTGGTCCATCATCCCGGTGGGGGCGCCGACGAAGTCGTTCTCCGCCGCCCGCGCGACATCAACCAGGTCGACGCGCTCGTAGGGCAGGTCGAACAGGTCCCGCAGCGCCAGCGCGACCGAACACTCCAAGGCGGCCGAGGACGACAGCCCGGCACCGATCGGCACCTGGCCGTCGACCAGCACGCTGACGCCGGCGAGATCATGACCTGCGGTCCGCAGCTGGTGCACCACTCCCGCCGGGTAGGCCGCCCAGCCGGATGGCGTACCCGGCGCGAGCTCACTCAGCCCGACCCGTACAGGCTCGTCGGGATGCTGCAGTGACACCAGCTCGACCACCTCGTCGGTGCGGAGCGCCACGGCGACGAAGGTGTTGTGTGGCAGTGCTATCGGCAGCACGTAGCCCTCGTTGTAATCGGTGTGCTCACCGATGACGTTCACCCGGCCCGGCGCCGCCCACACGCCCTCGGGGGGACGACCGAAGTGATCGACGAAAGCGTCCTCCAGGCTCACGCGACCACCACGGACCGCAGGGCCTCGGCCACGCCCTCGGGCGTCGTGTCATTGATGAAGATGTTCATCCCGGACTCCGACCCAGCGAGATACTTGAGCTTGCCCGGAGCGCGACGGAAGGAGAACAGCTGCAGGTGCAGCCACCAGTCGTCGCGGCCCACCCGCGTCGGCGCCTGGTTCCAGGAGGCGATGTAGGGCATCGGGGTGTCGAACCTGCGGGCGAACCTGCGGAGCACGTCGAGGTACACGTCGACGAAGGCGTCGCGTTCGTCGTCGGTCAGCGCCGGAATGTCGGGAACCTGCCGGTGACAGAACAGTTGCACCTCGTACGGCCAGCGGGCCGCGGCGGGGACAAAGGCCGTCCAGTGCTGGTTGCTGGTGACGACCCGGATCCCGGCCTCTCGTTCACTGCTCAGCACCTCACCGAACAGGTTGCCGCCCTGGGCTTCCCGGTGGGCGCGGACCTGGTCGAGAATCTTGCGCACCCGGGGTGCGACGAAGGGGTAGGCGTAGATCTGGCCGTGCGGGTGGCTGAGGGTGACACCGATCTCCTCCCCGTGGTTCTCAAAGCAGAACACCTGCTCCACACCGTCTGTTGCGGACAGTTCGGTGGTGCGTTGTGCCCAGGTGTCGACGACCAGTCGCGCACGCTCATGACTCAGTTCCGCAAAGCTGAGCGTGTGGTCGCTGGTGAAGCAGACGACCTCGCAACGACCAAAGCCCGGGCGCAGCGCAGCGAGCGGCGCCCCGCTCACGTGGGCGGGGAGATCCGGGTCCACGGATGTCGCCAGGGACGGAAACCGGTTCTCGAAGACCACGACCTGATACTCCGGCTCGGGGACCTCGGTCGATCTCTCGGGCGTGGAAGGACACAGGGGGCACTGGTCTGCGGGAGGCAGAAAGGTGCGCGACTGCCGGTGGGAGGCGATCACCACCCACTCGCCGAGCAGCGCGTCGTAGCGGCACTCGGAATGGGTCGTGGTGACCGGCAGGTCCCGGGTGTCCGTGGCCTCCCGCGTGCCCGGCGTGCCGTTGGCATCGAAGTAGATGATCTCCCGGTTGTCGGCAAGCCGACGACGACTCTCGATCATGCGGCTGCCTCGCGCTCCCTGGGTCGACATTCGTACTGTTACGACGCAACGCAACTGACTCGGCCCGTCGCACGGTAACACCGGTCGCCGCAATCCTCACTCCACTGCCTCACTACCGCTTGTTAGGCTCCCCCCTCACATCACAGGCGCTTTTCCAGCAGAGACCTTCCCCAGCGAGGAGACCGGCACATGGGTATGAACACCAGCGGCGAGATCGAGATCCAGGCAGACCCGACGGCGATCCTGGCGATCATCGCCGATTTTCCGACATACCCGGAATGGTCCTCAGCGCACAAGAAGGCCAGCGTCGAGGAGACCGACGTGGAGGGCCGCCCAGTCCTCGTCCGGATGGTGATGTCCATGGTGGGCATCACCGACGAGCAACTGGTCGAATACACCTGGACTGATCAGGAGCGGGTGTCCTGGACTCTCGTGGAAAGCACCCAACAGCGCAGCCAGGAGGGCTCCTACGACTTGGTCCCCACTGCAGTTGGCACGAACGTCATTTTCGAGGTCGACGTCGAGATCAAGATCCCGGTGCCTGGATTCCTGCTCAACCGCGCCAAGAAGTCCGCGCTCGAGACAGCAACCAAGGGCCTCAAGAAGCGGGTGGAATCACTGAACTGACGCTTGCATGACGTCACCTGTGGTGCCACTATGGCGTCATGGACCTCAGTTCTTACACCGCCGCCCTTCGCGACGACCTACACTCCGCTGCCGCCCTCGGCGATGAACAGACCCAGCGGACGGCGGCCGCACTCGCCAGTTCGGTGGAACCAGCTGTCCGCCTCATTCTCATGTCCGCCCTCTCAGAGCTGGCGGCCGAGGTGACTGCGGCATTGGGTGACCGGGTCGTTGAAGTTCGACTCGACGGGCGGGACGTCCGTGTCGTGGTGGGCGGTGAGCACTCCCCGCAGGAACCGACGCGGACCCGGACCACCACCTTCGATGACGTCAGTGGTGACATCAGTCGCGTCACAGTGCGCATGGTCGACCAGTTGAAGGCCAAGGCCGAGCAGGCCGCCAACCAGGACGGCGTGTCCCTCAACTCCTGGCTTTCCCAGGCGGTGCACTCCGCACTGCGTGAGCCGGGCTCACCGCCGACCGGCTCCAGCAGAACACTCCGAGGGTGGGTGCAGGGATGAGCACCCCGGCGGTGCAACCGCAGCCGCGCACGGAGAGCTTTGCCGTTACCGGAGATACCGTCGAACTGGAGTTGCAGCTGGGCACCGGTTCGGTCTCGATCGAGCTCGTCGACGACCTCGAGGTCATTGACGTCGCGCTCGACGTCGGAGCGGGCACCTGGTGGCAGCAGGGACTGACCGGCGTGCTGTCGATGTTTGGCACCAGCAGCCCTGAGCACCCCGAGATGTCCGATACCGCGTTCGAGGCCTTGGCCGCCACGGAGATCGCGTTCTCCGCTCAGCGCAGCCGGATGGTGCTCCGGGCACCACGTGCAGGCGCCGTCCGCGCCGTAGCGCTGAACGCACAGGTACGAGCACCCAGCGGGGCACGGGTGCTCGTCCGCTCCAGCTCGGCGCGCGTGGAGGTCGTCGGTACTGCGACGCAGGTCGACGTCAGTACCGGCTCCGGCGACGTCAACCTGCACAAGTGTGCCGAGCGCGTCGACATCCGGACCGGCACCGGCGACGTCAGCCTCGGCGAGCTGAGACAGGGCGGACGCGTTCGGACCGGTTCCGGGGATATC
>JADGOX010000199.1 GCA_017882745.1 Mycobacteriaceae bacterium
ACACCGGACCTGATACCCCGGGTAGCTCACTGGTGTTCATAGACCCACCGTAGCCGGGTGTGCGGCGTCCGCGGATGACTTCTACGGTGAGGGCATGCGTCTGACGGAGTTTCGCGAGCTGGTTCTCGCCGAGTTCGGGCAGGAGAGAGGCGACATGCTCGTCGCCGACCATGTGCTGGGTGCATTCGGTGGCCGGACCGCGGCCCAGGCCGTCGAAGGAGGCGTCGAACCGCGCGAGGTGTGGCGTGCGCTGTGCGCGGAACTCGATGTGCCTCTGTCGCGTCGGTAGCCGGTGTAACGGCGCATGTCTGGTTCATGCTGAGCGCAAGGGAACCGCACACCACCTGCGCTCCCCGGGCTGTGGATCACTGCACCGCTCACGGTCGCTCGACGAGCACTACCCACGCTCGGAGGGCTACTGCAAGGCTGCTTTCACGCACCGGCCGAAGTAGCGGAGTCGGCTCAGGTCCGTGGTGTGGAGCGCGCATGGCGCCAGGCTCGCTTACGCTCGGCCGCGAGGAGCATCCGGTGATCACGCTCGACCAGCTCCTCCTGCTCGGCACTCGCGCGTCCTTCGCCCACCGCTTGCTCCGCGCTCGCGATCTCGGTGAGCGCGCTGATGCGTTCACGTTCGGCCAGGAGCTGTTGCTCGGTGGGGTCCACCAGGCCGTGACGGTGCGCCCGCGCCATGCGGAAGGGGTTGTCGGGGGCGAGGCCGCCACTTACCCGGCCGTACAGTCCGACGACGAGCAGCCCCATGCCCACCACCAGGCTGAAGATGACGTTTTCCACGCGGAAGGCCAGCACGTTGAACCCTGTGTTCAGGACCGTCAGGTTGGCCAGTCCTGACAGGACGAAGAGTCCACCGATCGTGGCCGTCACAGTTGAGGCAAGCACCCCGCCTTCGGCCGCCGCACCGATCAGCACCGTGCCGACCACGATGGAGATCACGGACAGCAACCCGTTGCTGGACAGCCCCAGGATGCGGTCGCCATCGGTGCTGAAGAAACGCAGCTTGTTGACGAGCCCGAGCACGCCGAACAACAGCAGCCCCATTCCCAGCAGACCAGACCCGGCTCGGTAGAAACTGGACAGGGGAGACCCTGTGGGAAGCAGTTGTGGCTCTGTGTGGGCGATCCTGATGGAGTGCATATCCACCACCTCTTTCGGATAAAGCCCAAGGATACGCGCAGAATGTGGCAGATGTCACAAACTCTCCGTGGAGTGACCAGTAGTCGGGTCGCGCTACGGCGTGTCGAGTTGCCGGTACCACACTCGAACACCTGTTCGTCTACGCTGGCGAGTGCTCGGTCGGGGTTGTCCCCAGTGATGGGGTTTGTCCACAGCCGAGGGCGATCAGCAGAAAATGTCGGGCCCCGGTCCTACCGTTGTCACCGACCCGAACAGCGCAACGACGAGGAGATGACCACGATGGCCCCAGCACCGGATCGCGAGAAGGCTCTCAACCTGGCCCTTGCTCAGATCGACAAGAACTTCGGTAAGGGATCGGTGATGCGCCTCGGTGAGGAGACCCGCGTTCCGATCGCCGTGATTCCTACCGGCTCGATCGCGCTGGACGTTGCGCTGGGTATCGGAGGCCTGCCCCGTGGCCGCGTGGTGGAGATCTACGGCCCGGAGTCCTCCGGAAAGACGACAGTGGCACTGCACGCAGTGGCCAACGCGCAAGCAGCCGGCGGGATCGCGGCGTTCATCGATGCTGAGCACGCGCTCGACCCTGACTATGCGCAGAAGCTCGGTGTGGATACCGATGCTCTTCTGGTCTCGCAGCCGGACACCGGTGAGCAGGCGCTGGAGATCGCCGACATGTTGATTCGATCTGGAGCGCTCGACATCCTGGTCATCGACTCCGTTGCCGCGCTGGTGCCCCGAGCGGAGATCGAGGGCGAGATGGGTGACAGTCACGTCGGCCTACAGGCGCGCCTGATGAGCCAGGCGCTGCGCAAGATGACCGGGGCGATGAGTAACTCCGGCACGACTGTCATCTTCATCAACCAGTTGCGCGAGAAGATCGGCGTCATGTTCGGCTCTCCGGAGACCACTACCGGGGGTAAGGCGCTGAAGTTCTACGCTTCGATCAGACTCGACATCCGACGCATCGAGACATTGAAGGACGGGACGGAAGCCGTCGGCAACCGTACGCGCGTCAAGGTGGTCAAGAACAAGGTTTCGCCGCCGTTCAAGCAGGCGGAGTTCGACATCCTCTACGGCCACGGCATCAGTCGGGAGGGTTCGCTCATCGACATGGGCGTCGAGCACGGTTTCGTCCGAAAGTCGGGTGCCTGGTACACCTACGAGGGCGATCAATTGGGGCAGGGCAAGGAGAATGCTCGCAAGTTCTTGCTGGAAAACCCTGATGTCGGCAATGACATCGAGAAGAAGGTCAAGGAGAAGCTCGGTATCGGTGCGGTGCTCACCGCAGACGACGTGGTGCCGGCTCCGGTCGACTTCTGAGTCAGGTGGCAGACCACGAGGTACGCGAGGCGTGCCTACAGCTTCTGTCGGTGCGACCCCGCAGCCGTACCGAGCTTGCACAACGATTGCAGCGCAAAGGGTTCGAACCTGCACAGATTGAACCGGTACTCGACAGGCTCACCGACGTGCAGTTGATCGACGACGCGTCTTTCGCGAACGACTGGGTGCAGTCGCGGCACACCCATTCAGGCAAGGGGCGACGTGCGCTGACGGCCGAGCTTCGACTCAAGGGAGTCGAGGAGTCGGTAGCCGCGGCGGCGCTGGCGCAGGTCGATGATGCGTCCGAGGAACAACGGGCGCGTGAGCTGGTGCACAAACGTGTGCGAACCATGGTGGTGTCCGAGGCCGATGGGAAGCCCGCTGTCGCGACCATTCGCAAGCTCGCCGGGATGCTGGCTCGACGGGGCTACTCGCAGGAGATGGCGTTCAGAGTAGTCCGCGAGGAGCTCGCGGACCTGGGTGCAGATGTGGAGGAGCATTTCCCCACCGATCAGTAGGCTGGTGAGATGATTTTCCGCGCAGTGCGCCGCCCCAGTTGGCGTACTTGGCGCGTCGTACTGCTGACGGTGGGACTGTTGCTTCTCCTGGAGCAGGTTCACTTCGAAGGACCGATAGTTCGTCTCGACTTCGCGGTACGTCATTGGGTAACCGGACATGATTTCCCGGTGAGCGGCTATGCGGCTGAGCTGATCGTCGATATCGCCAACCCGCCATTGGTCGTCGCGCTGCTGCTGATCTTGGTCGTGGTGTTGACGGCGCAGCGAGACTCCTTGCAGCCGGTGACACTCGGCGTCACGGCCGTCGTCCTGCTGTCGGCTGCGGTGCTCGGTCTCAAGTACGGGGTGGCCCGACCAGGTCCGGCAAGCTGGGGGCAGGGTGTGGCCTGGCCCTCGGGTCATACGACTACCTCAGTGGTGGCCTGCGGTGTTCTCGCGCAGCTGATAGGCACTGAGCGGCGGTACACCAGGATGGTGCTCATGGCCGTGCCCGCGCTGGTGGGGCTCTCACTGGTTCTACGCGACTACCACTGGCTGAGTGATGTGCTCGCCGGCTGGTTGCTGGGGTCGCTGCTGCTCATCGCGACACCCGCGTTGGCGACCCGGCTGATGGGCATGCAGCGCAGCGCATCCGATGCAGCAATCAGCCACGGACAGGTCGGTGCAGAACCTCCACCTGGGCGGAAAGTGCTCGGCTAGGCCTTCTCCGGGGTCACGGCTTCCGTCCCGCGGGGCTTGCACTGGTGGTGCGCGACACCCGACGCTGTACGAACTCGGCGAACTTGCTCAGCGTGTAGTTGATCAGGATGAAGATGACTGCGATCAGCAGATAGGTCTGGATGGGGTTGTTGAGGTTCTGGACGAGCAATCCGCCCTGCTTGAGTAGCTCGATGTAGCCGCCAAGAATGGCGATCAACGAGGTGTCCTTCAGGGCCACAATGATCTGGCTGATCAGTGCGGGGAGCATGACCCGGAAGGCTTGCGGCAGCAGGATGAGCCGCAGGGTCTGGCCCTTGGTGAGCCCGGTGGCCAATCCCGCTTCGCTCTGTCCCTTGGGCAGTGACACCACACCCGAGCGAATGATCTCCGCGAAGATCACCGAGTTGTACGCGGTCAGGCCGATAACCAGGAACCACAGCAGCTCGCCCCCCGGAAAGCCGGAGAGGTCGAGACCCAGCTCGGGCAGCAGCTTCGAGGTGAGATAGATCGTGAGGATGACGGGCAGACCGCGGAAGAACTCGACCAGCACGATGATGGGCCAGCGGGTGACCTTGCCTGCGGACAGTCGTGCCACGCCGATCGCGGTGCCCAGCACCAGGGAGAGCACAATCGCGAGGCCAGCAGCCTTCAGTGTGTTGAGCAGCCCGTGCCCGAGCAGGTTCCAGACGTCGGCAAAGTCGGAGTTCGTCGGATCGAACAGCGGCGCCCACTTTTCCTGCCCGAACTGACCCTGGTCGGCAAGCCGGAGTGCGGCCCACCACAGCAGCGCGATGAGGGCGAGCCCGGCGACGATGCTGAAGATGCGTACCCGACGACGGGTCGCCGGCCCCGGTACGTCGAAGAGGACTGCACTGCCAGCGGTAGGTGCGGACTTTCGGAGCAGCTTGTTCATCGCGCGATCGCCACCTTGCGCTCGAGGACCTGCAGCAACACGCCCGAAGGGATGGTAATGATGAGGTAGCCGATGGCAACGCCGATGAAGACCGGCAGTGCGGCGTATCCCTGGGCGCTCGACAGACTGGCCCCGGTGCTCCACAGGTCACCACCGACGCCCAGGGCGCCCACCACCGCCGAGTTCTTGAACATCGCGATGATGACGCTGCCCAATGGCGGAACCACCGTCCGCAGCGCCTGGGGGAGGACGATCAGCCGGAGTGACTGGCCGAAGCCGAGACCGATGGACCGTGCCGCTTCGGCCTGACCGGCGGGGACGGAGTTCACCCCGCTGCGGACCGCCTCGCAGACGAACGCCGAGGTGTAGAGCACCAGTCCGATCAAGCCGAAGCGGAAGTAGCTGAAGTTGATCCCCAGCTCGGGCAGTCCGAAGGCGATGAAGAAGAGCACGACGGTCAGTGGCGTGTTACGAAAGACCGTCACGTAGGCGGTGCCGAACCAGCGCAACGTGGGTACCGGCGACACCCTGAATGCCGCGAGCAGCGTGCCCAGGGCCAGCGACCCGACAAGTGCGAGCATGCAGATGATGAACGACTTCTGCAAGCCCGACCAGTAGAGGCCGAGATTATCGGTGATGGCGTGCACGCGCGGTGCCTCCTGGCCTCAGAATACTGATGCGAGCGTCGGTACGGGTGCTCTCGCATCCCGCACCGACGCTGCCGCCTGTCTACAACTTCCGACGAGCTTGCGACGAACTAGCTGCAGGGGCTCAGGGGCGGCAGTGCGGGCGTCTTCGCACCCTCGACCTTGCCTGCCGTCGTCTTCCATGCCTTCTCGTAGTCGCCGGACTGGGCGGCCTTGGTGAGCTGGTCGTCGATGAACTGGCAGAACGGCACGTCGCCCTTGGCGATGCCGATGCCGTAGGGCTCCTGGGTGAACTGGTCGCCCGCGAGCTTGAACTTGCCGTTGGAGTCGGCCACGAAGCCCAGCAGGATGACGTTGTCGGTGGTGACCGCCTGCACCTGCCCGGTTCGCAGGGCGTCGGCGCACTTGGAGTAGACGTCGAAGAGCACCAGCTGGTTCGGGTTGGCCAGGTACTTCTTGATGGTCTCGCCGGGTGTCGACCCAGTGACCGAGCAGACCTTTGCGTCCGGGTTGGTCTTGAGAGCGTCCGGGCTGGTGAGCTTGTTGTCGTCCTTGGCGACCATCAGCTGTTGGCCTGCCACGTAGTACGGACCCGCGAAGGACACGCGCGCCTTGCGCTTGTCGTTGATCGTGTAGGTCGCGACCACCATGTCGACCTTCTTCGCCTCGATCACTTCCTCGCGTCGCGCAGACGGCGCCTCGCTGAACTCGATCTGCTCGGGCTTGAGTCCAAGGCCGGCGGCGACGATCTTGGCAATCTCGACGTCGAAGCCCTCGTAGCTGCCGGACAGCGCCTGCTTGCCGAAGCCCGGCTGGTCGAACTTGATTCCGACGCGCAGCTTGCCTGTGCTGGCCACGTTCGCCATCGTCGTCCCAACGGCAAAGGTGGGCTTGTCGGCGACCGGTGCTGCGCTGGTGCTCTTGCCGGCGCCACCGCAACCCGCCAGCGCAAGAGCGAGCACGGTTGCTCCTGCGGCGATCTGAATCATTCGACGTTGCATTGTGTTTCCCATTTCTTGTTGTCCGCGTGTGCGCGGAGCGGGTCGCCAGCCAGTGGATGTCTGGTGGCGCCAAATCTGGTGGTCAGTGGCTGAGAATCTTGCTCAGAAAGTCACGCGCACGGTCGGATGTGGGGTGGTCGAAGAACACGTCGGGAGTGGCGTCCTCCACGATCTGGCCGTTGTCCATGAACAGCACCCGGTCGGCGGCCCTGCGGGCGAAGCCCATCTCGTGGGTGACGACGACCATGGTCATGCCGTCCTTGGCCAGGGAGGTCATCACGTCGAGCACCTCGTTGATCATCTCGGGATCCAGCGCCGAGGTGGGCTCGTCGAACAACATCACCTTCGGGTCCATGGCCAGTGCCCGGGCGATGGCGACGCGCTGCTGCTGGCCACCGGAGAGCTGGGCGGGAAGCTTATCGGCCTGGTTGGCGATGCCGACGCGTTCGAGCAGGTCCTGCGCGCGGGCGTTGGCCTGAGCCTTGCCGAGCTTGCGAACCTTGATCGGGCCGAGTGTGACGTTCTCGAGCACCGACTTGTGTGCGAAGAGGTTGAAGGACTGGAACACCATGCCCACGTTGGAGCGCAGCTCTGCGAGCCCTTTGCCTTCTTCCGGCAGCGGCACCCCGTCGATCGTGATCTTCCCGCTGTCGATGGTCTCCAAACGGTTGATGGTGCGGCACAAGGTCGACTTGCCCGATCCGGACGGGCCGATCACCACCACCACCTCG
>JADGOX010000022.1 GCA_017882745.1 Mycobacteriaceae bacterium
CGCCGCCTCCTCGTAGCCGATCGCCGAGTTCAGCGGGGTGACGATCGACGGCGAGGACTCCGCGAGTTCCCGGCAGTGCTGGACCTCGGCTTCGGTCCCCTCGATGCAGCGGTCGGCCAGCAGCCGGGATGCGTTCGACAGCAGGCGGATGGACTCCAGCAGGTTGCGCGCCATCACCGGAATCTGCACGTTGAGCTCGAACGAGCCCGAGGCGCCGGCCCAGGCGATCGCCGCGTCGTTGCCGATGACCTGTGAACACACCTGGAGGGTGGCCTCCGGGATTACCGGGTTCACCTTGCCGGGCATGATCGAGCTGCCCGGCTGCAGGTCCGGCAGCCGGATCTCGCCGAGACCGGTGCGCGGACCCGAACCCATCCAGCGCAGGTCGTTGCAGATCTTCGTCAGCGACACCGCGAGCACGCGCAGCGCTCCGGAGGCCTCGACCAGGCCGTCGCGGGCGGACTGGGCCTCCACGTGGTCCACGGCCTCGCTCAGCACGTCCAGGCCTGTCGCCTCGCGCAACTGCGCCACCACAGCCGCGCCGAAGCCCGCAGGTGCGTTGAGTCCCGTGCCGACGGCCGTGCCGCCGATGGCGAGCTCACCCAAACGAGGCAGACACGCCTGTACGCGTTCGATGCCGGCCGCGATCTGCCGTGCGTAGCCACCGAACTCCTGGCCCAAGGTGATCGGCACGGCATCCATCAGGTGGGTTCGACCGGACTTCACCACCTCACGCCACTGCCGCTGCTTCGTGACGAGCGTGGCGTGCAGGTGCTCCAGCGCCGGGATCAGCTCGGTGACCGCGGCCTCGGTGGCGGCGAGGTGGGTGGCGGTGGGAAAGGTGTCATTTGAGGACTGCGAAGCGTTGACATGATCGTTGGGATGCACGTCCACCCCGGATTTCTCCGCGAGGGTCGCGATCACCTCGTTGGTGTTCATGTTCGAACTCGTGCCCGAGCCGGTCTGGAACACGTCGATGGGGAACTGATCGTCGTGCCGCCCGGCGGCAATCTGGTCGGCGGCGGCGGCGATGGCCGAGGCCTGATCATCGCTGATGATGCCGAGCTGGGCGTTGACCCGCGCACACGCGCCCTTGAGCTGGCCGAGCGCGCGGATCTGGGCGCGTTCGAGGCCGCGGCCGCTGATCGGGAAATTCTCCACCGCACGCTGGGTCTGCGCGCGCCAGAGGGCATCCACCGGCACCCGGACCTCGCCCATCGTGTCATGCTCGATCCGGTACTCGCCGTGCGTTTCGTCGGTCACACTCGTGACCTTGCCACCGCACCAGGTGCGGTGCACGTCACACTGGTTGCCTAGGGTGTGTCTGCACACCTGACGAGACCCGGGCATCAAGATGAGGGAGATCGTGTGAGCGAGACGACGTGCGACCTGTTGGTGGTCGGGGCAGGACCCGCCGGCCTCTATGCGGCCTACTACGCCGGCTTCCGCGGATTGTCGGTAACCATCGTGGACACGCTGCCCGAACCGGGCGGCCAGGTCACAGCGATGTACCCGGAAAAGGACATCTTCGACGTCGGCGGCTTCCGCTCGATCAAGGGGCGCGACCTGATCGCCGGCTTGGTCGCGCAGGCCGGACAGTTCGATCCCACGTACCTTCTCGGTCGTCAGGCGATGAGCCTCGAGGAGACGACCGACGGTCTCATCGTGGGCCTGGCCGATGGCGCGCAAGTACACGCGAGGGCGGTCCTGATCACCGGTGGCCTCGGCACCTTCACGCCACGGCCGTTGCCGGCCGGGCAGGAGTGGGTCGGCCGTGGAGTGGTGAACTTCGTGCCCTTGCTCGACGTGCACGCCGGGCAGGAAGTCGTGGTCGTCGGTGGTGGCGACTCTGCCTTCGACTGGGCTCTTGCCCTGCACCCCATTGCCAAGAGCGTGACCTTGGTGCACCGCAGGTCCAAGTTCCGTGCCCACGCAGGCAGCGTCGACGCGGTCCGTCAGCTCGGTATCGAGCTGGTGACCGACGCGCAGGTGCAGGAGTTGCGCGCCGGGGAGAACGGCGAGCTGGCGGAGGTCTTCGTCGAGGTTGACGGCGCGTTGCGGACTCTGCCTGCCCAAGCCGTCATCGCGGCGCTGGGCTTCACCGCCGACCTCGGGCCGCTGACCGAGTGGGACCTGACGATCGAACGACGCCAGATCACCGTCGACTCCAGCATGAGCACGGGTCGCCCGCGCGTCTACGGGGCAGGCGACATCGTCACCTACCCGGGCAAGGTCAGCCTGATCGCCACCGGCTTCGGTGAGGCCGCGACGGCAGTGAACAACATTGCGGTCGAGCTCGACCCCTCAGCGCACCTGTTTCCCGGTCACAGCTCCGGCGGCAGCTGAGGGGCTCGAACGGCCGCCCGGGCCCGACGCAATCTCAGGGCAGCGGCCGGATTCCGTTGTCGACGAGGCTGCCGAAGTCGAGGCTGGAGTACTCGCGCAGCTTGGTGAGCTTGTGGTAGCCGTCGATCATCCGCACGGTGCCCGACTTGGAGCGCATGACGATGGACTGCGTGGTGCAGCCGCCGCCCTGGTAGCGCACGCCGCGCAGCAAGTCGCCATCGGTGATGCCGGTGGCGCAGAAGAACACGTTGTCGCCGGACACAAGGTCCTCGGTCGTGAGCACCCGGCTCAGGTCGTGCCCGGCGTCGAGTGCCTTGCGTCGCTCTGCCTCGTCGGTGGGGGCGAGGCGACCCTGGAGAGCGCCACCCATGCAGCGCATCGCTGCCGCCGCGATGATGCCCTCGGGGGTGCCGCCGATACCGAGCAGCATGTCGACGCCGGAGTCGGGGCGAGCCGCCGCGATGGCGCCGGCCACGTCGCCGTCGGAGATGAGGCGGATGCGAGCGCCGGCGGCGCGGACCTCGTTCATCAGCTTCTCGTGGCGGGGGCGGTCCAGGATGCACACGGTGACGTCGGAGACGTCGGCGCCTTTGGCTTTCGCGACGGCCCTGACGTTGTCCACGACGGGTGCGGTGATGTCGATGACGTCGGCAGCCTCGGGACCGACGGCGATCTTCTCCATGTAGAACACCGCCGAGGGGTCGAACATCGTGCCGCGGTCAGCAACCGCCAGCACGGCGATGGCATTCGGCATGCCCTTGGCCATCAAGGTGGTGCCGTCGATGGGGTCGACCGCCACGTCAACGGCGGGGCCGTCGCCGTTGCCGACCTCCTCGCCGTTGAACAGCATCGGGGCTTCGTCCTTCTCGCCTTCGCCGATCACGACGACACCGCGCATCGACACCGAGCCGATGAGCATGCGCATGGCATCCACAGCCGCGCCGTCGCCACCGTTCTTGTCGCCACGCCCCACCCAGCGCCCGCCGGCCATCGCCGCCGCTTCGGTCACCCGAACAAGCTCCATCGCCAGGTTGCGGTCGGGCGCCTCGGGGCGTCGTGTGCTGGGTGGAAACTTCTCGGTCGGGTTGGTCACTGAGGGCCTCCTGGTCGGCGTTCGGCGCGCGTGCGCAGCTTGATTCTCGCAGAGATCACCCCAGTGGACCTCACCACGGGGCGCCTCACTGTCCAAGAGGTCCCGCACCGAGTGGGATGATGGGCGGCGTGCCAGCCGATAAGCCGCGTCATCTGCAGACCTCCAGAGACATGATCTACACGATCATTCCGCTGGTCCTCATCGTGCTGGCGCTGGCCGGGCTGTCCAGGGCGTGCAGCTTCAGCCCCGGGGGGCCGTCGGCGGGGGCCCCGCCAAGCGTCGACGTCACTGCCGCGCTGTCCGCCGGCGCACGCACGGTCAACTTCCCGTTACGCCTGCCGGCACTACCCGCGGGTTGGGTGTCCAACTCGGGAAACCGACACACGGTGGCCGGTGCGCAGGGCGGAGTGGTGGAGGACACCGGGTGGATCAGCCCGAAGGGCAGCTATCTGCGGCTGGCGCAGAGCAGCGCCAGTGAGGACGCCTTGGTGTCTGACGAGGTGGGGAGCATGCGGACGGCCTCGGGCACGACCTCGGCGGGTGGGCGAGACTGGGTGGTGTACTCCCAGCAGGACGCCGAGGCGGTGTGGGTTGCCAACCTCGGTGACGTGCGCATTCTCATCACCGGCGGTGGTGGGCCAGAAGAGTTCCAGACCCTCGCCGCGGCCACGGTGCAGGCAGTCCCGCTGCAGCACTAGGCCTTACTCCGTCGGTTCGGCCGCTTTCGCCAGGGCGTTTTCCACCCGGGTACGGGCTCCGGCCAGATGCTCGTCGCAGCGGGCAGCGAGCGCCTCGCCCCGCTCCCACAGGGCCAGGGACGCGTCGAGGTCCAGGCCGCCCTGCTCGAGCACCCGGACCACCTCCACCAGCTCGTCGCGCGCCTGTTCGTACCCGAGTTCGCCTGCTGGTGTGCTCACTGCTCTGCCTCCGTTGTTACCGTCGCGTGCACTGCCCCGTCGGCCACGCGTACCCGTAGCTTCGCGCCGACAGGAGCGTCCACCGTGCTGCGCAGCACGTGGACGCCAGTGGCATCTACTCGCTGCACCACGGCGTATCCGCGGGCCAGGGTAGCGGCGGGACCCAAGGTGGTCAGCCGTGCCCGCAGATGTGCAGTCGCCGTCTCC
The DNA here is from genome assembly GCA_017882745.1 of Mycobacteriaceae bacterium. Lineage (GTDB taxonomy): Bacteria > Actinomycetota > Actinomycetes > Mycobacteriales > Mycobacteriaceae > X156. The sequence goes on from JADGOX010000022.1 coordinate 4,564, forward strand.
GCGCGTTCGAGGTGCCTTCGCACGTCACGGCGCGCACTGGCCCGCAGCCGGGCGATCTCGTCGGCGCGTACGTCGATGGACCTCGTCGGGTCTGCAAGCACGGGACGGCTGCGCAGCTGGGTCAGTGCTCGTGACTCACGCACCACCCATGCCTGCAGGGCGGCCCGGCTCCGGGCGCGCATCTCGGCAACCCGACTGCTCTCGAGCGCGGCGTCGGGGACGAGACGCTTGGCCGCATCGGTGGGGGTTGCTGCGCGCACGTCGGCGACCAGGTCGGACAGCGGGTTGTCCGGCTCGTGTCCGATGGCGCTGATCACCGGCGTGCGGCAGGCGGAGATGGCGCGGCACAGCGCCTCGTCGGAGAAGGGCAGCAAGTCCTCGACGCTGCCCCCGCCGCGGGCGAGGACGATCACGTCGACCGCGGGATCGGCGTCGAGCTCGGCGAGGGCGGACAGAATCTGCGGCACCGCCGTTGGGCCCTGTACCGCTGTGTTGCGCACCGCGAAGCACACCGCCGGCCACCGGGCTGTGGCGACGCTGAGCACGTCGCGTTCGGCTGCGCTCGCCCGGCCGGTGATCAAGCCGACGGTGTTCGGAAGCAGGGGGAGGGGGCGCTTGAGCCGAACATCGAACAACCCCTCCGCGGCCAACAGCTTGCGCAGACGCTCGATCCGGGCGAGCAGCTCGCCGATGCCGACCGGTCGGATCTCGTCGACCCGAAGGGAGAACGTCCCCCGGCCCGCGTAGAACGTCGGTGAACCGTGCACGATGACCCTGCTGCCCTCGGTGAGCGGAATGGCGCTCGCCTGCAGCAGCCGTGGGGGACACGTCAGAGTCAGGGACACGTCGGCCGCCGGATCGCGCAGGACCAGGAACGCGGTGGCGGTGTTCGGGCGTGCGTTGATCTGGGTGAGCTGACCTTCGACCCACACGTCGCCGAGACGCTGGATCCACTGCTGCACCTTCATCGAGACGGTGCGTACCGGCCAAGGGTGTTCGGGGCTGCTCGCCGGGGCAGTCACAGGGTGGTGAAGGTCACTGAAGGGGGTGTCTCTGGGACACGAATCACTGCGAGCGGACGGTGCTGATGCGGTTGGCGAGCATCGTGAGGAAAGGGGCACGCGACTTGGTCGACTGCTCGTGCGCGAGCAGGGCCTCCAACTCGGGGGCCGAGAGGGCCCGCAGCCGGGCCCGCAGCTGGGCCAGCGTCATCGAGTCGTATCCGGGGACCGGTGTCTCGGCCGCCGACGCCCGTACGGTGTCGTGAGTGTCGGCTCCGTTGCTGTTGTCGCTTCGTGCGGCCTCGGGAACGTTGGAGTACAGCGCGAAGCGCCCTGAACCGCCCCGCCGCACCGGCGTGACGGCCGGTTCAGGAACCGGTTCGTCGAAAGTCGCCCACTCCGGCGACTCCTCAGCCGGGTTCAGGAAGGAGAGCACCTCGTCGCCGCGGATGGCCAATGCCGTCACCTGCTGCTGAACCCGCATGAAGTTCTGGAGCACCTGGCTCACGGCGGTGACCGGGAGCGCGGCGACAGTATTGGGCAGGTTGCGGACCTCTGTGACGGTGGCGGCAGCAAGTCCGGCGGCAACACGCACGGCCAGTGGCAGACGAGTCATGCCTACCAGGGTGCCTCATCGGCCAGTCGGGCACGCAACGGGCTACCGGTGCGGCGTGTCACCCGTAGGCTGGAGGTATGTCTTCTGCACTGGATCCCACGCCCGCGGGAGCAGCTCCCGCAAGCTCAAGCACCGGCAAGCGAGTTCTGCTCGCCGAGCCGCGGGGCTACTGCGCCGGAGTCGACCGTGCCGTCGAGACCGTGGAACGGGCCTTGGCCAAGCACGGTGCGCCGGTGTATGTCCGCAAGGAAATCGTGCACAACCGGCACGTGGTGCAGACCCTGTCTGAACTCGGAGTGATCTTCGTCGACGAGACCGACCAGGTTCCCGAGGGTGCGCTCGTGGTGTTCTCCGCGCACGGCGTCTCGCCCGCCGTACATGCAGCGGCGGCCGAACGCGGGCTGCGCACCATCGACGCGACCTGCCCGTTGGTGACCAAGGTGCACCAGGAAGCCAAACGCTTCGCCCGCGATGACTTCGACATCCTCCTCATCGGTCACGAAGGCCACGAGGAGGTCGAGGGCACCGCAGGCGAGGCGCCGGAGCACGTGCAGCTGGTGGATGGCCCCGACGCAGTGGACCGGGTGCACGTACGCGACGAGTCGAAGGTGATCTGGTTGTCCCAGACCACCCTGAGCGTCGACGAGACGATGCAGACGGTCAAACGGCTGCGGGAGCGCTTCCCCCACCTGCAGGACCCGCCGAGTGACGACATTTGCTACGCCACACAGAACCGGCAGGTGGCGGTGAAGGCCATGGCGCCGGAGTGCGACCTGGTCATCGTGGTCGGTTCTCGGAACTCGTCCAACTCGGTCCGCCTGGTGGAAGTTGCGCTCGGCGCAGGGGCCCGGGCCAGTCACCTCGTGGACTACGCGGCCGAGATCGACGAGGCCTGGCTCACCGGGGTGCAGACGGTGGGGGTGACCTCAGGTGCGTCCGTACCGGAGCTGCTGGTGCGGGGCGTCATCGACCGCTTGGCTCAGTACGGATACGAGGACGTGCAGTCGGTGACGACAGCCAACGAAACGCTTGTCTTCGCGTTGCCGCACGAGCTGCGCACGAGCCGCGCGCCCCGCTGAGAGGCCTGTGCGGCCAGCGGTACGTGACTAAGCGCCGTGGTGCGTGCTCGGTGCCGGCCGGGCAGTACCCGTGTGCTGTGACGAGACGTCGTCGTGATGCAGGAATCCGCCGCGCGGCCGGTAGCTCTCCTGGTTCGCCTCAGCCCGTTCACGGGTGTCGGCAGGGTACGCGCGTCGCTGAATGACGATGCGGGCCGTGCCGAGCAGCACGGTCGCCAAGGTGGTCAGCGCCATCGTGGGGAATCCGTTTACCAGCGGCAGCGCCAGCGTGATCATCTTGTCGCGCATCCCGCTCTTGGCGGGGGTGCCGAGGGCGTTGACGACGAGCGGAACGGCGATCGCCAAGATCAGCGGTGGCTGAACCATCGCAGCAAATATTCCCTTGTGCGCCACAGCGAGTACGGCTGCAACACAGCCGAATGCGTAGAAGATGAGAAATATTCGGGTGAGCGTGTCGCCGAGGGTGAGGTCGATGGCGATCCCGATCCCCGTCATCGCGAAGGCACCCAGGACCGCTGCCCACCACGGGACGCCGTGCTTGGATGCGATGACAGACCGGTCCGCGAGGGGGACTCCTCGGGAGGGTTGGATCGTGATGCTCACGCCACTAACCTTACCGGCAGCGCGTGTTACCCGGACGTTTCCCGCATTGCAGTCGCGTCTTCCAGCCCCGTTTCGTCCTGAAGTCCTGCGGCGACCACGCGGCGCGGCAAGCGGTCGATCTGGGCGGGCGCGGGAACTGCCACCCCGGAAACCTGCAGGTCGCTCAGCTTGCGTGCCGTTACCAGAACGCGGCTCTCCATTGAGCTGACCGTGGAATTGAACGAGTCGACAGCACGGCCCAGCTGCGCGCCCAGCTTGTCGAGGTGCCCTCCTACGGTGACCAGGCGCCCGTGCAGCTCACGGCCGAGTGCGTGAATGGCGGCAGCATCGCGGGACAGTGATTCTTGCCTCCATGTGTGGGCGACCGTGCGCAAGAGTGCGATGAGCGTGGTGGGGGTGGCGATGACGACGTTGCGGGTGAACGCGTGCTCGAGCAGAGCTGGGTCGGCGGTGAGCGCGGCTTCGAGGAACGGATCCCCGGGGACGAAGAGCACGACGAACTCGGGACTCGGCTCGAACGCCTTCCAGTACGCCTTGGCGGACAGGGCGTCGACGTGGGCGCGAAGCTGACGCGCGTGCTTGCCCAGCAACACGTTGCGTTCGCCGTCGTCGGTGCTTTCCGCAGCGTCCAGGTAGGCGGCGAAGGGGACCTTGGCGTCGACCACGACCTGCCTGTTGTTCGCCAGCCGAACCACCATGTCGGGACGAACGTTCACCGGCCCGTCGGCGCCGTCCATCGTGGTTGACACCTGTGTGCTGAAGTCGCAGTGCTCCACCATGCCGGCCAGCTCCACCACCCGCTCGAGCTGGAGCTCACCCCAGCGGCCACGGACCTGTGGTGCACGCAACGCCGTGACGAGCTGCGTGGTTTGTGAAGTGAGCATGGCGGAGGTGCGATGCATGCCCGCCACCTGCTCCCGCAGCCCCGCATAGGCGTCCACACGCGTGGTCTCCACCTTGGCGATGTGCTCGGCGAGCGCGCCGACCGCTTCCCGGAGTGGCCCCACGACGCCGGCCACCTCAGCGCCGATCGCCCCGGACTGTCTCCGGGCTGAGTCCTCACTCAACAAACTGATGGAGCGCCGAACAGCCTCCTCGTTCGTGCGGCCGGCGGCGAGCTCAGCCTCCGCTCGGGCGAGTTGGTCACCGCTGCGTGCCGCGTGGGTGAACCAGCCCAGGGCAATGCCGATGGTGAGGACGACGAGCAGCGTCAGAAGCAGGAGCAGCGCGGTCAGCAGATTCATGGCACTCATGATGCGGGTCGGCACCGACAGTTCGGTTCAGCCGTGGCGGCTCGGTCGCGGCCCAGTTGTGTCGGCGCCCAGTTGTGTCGGTCGGATGCCCTACCGTGCTGAGCATGCGCATACTCCACACCTCGGACTGGCACGTGGGGCGCACCTTTCACGGCGTCGACCTCCTGGCCGACCAAGAGCGGGTGCTGGATGCCGTGGCAGAGCTGGTGGACGCCCACGGTGTGGACGTCGTCGTCCTGGCCGGCGACGTGTACGACCGGGCCGTGCCCAGTGCGGAGGCCGTCGGCGTGTGCACCCGGGCACTGGAGCGCATCCGGGCGGCCGGAGCGGTCATCGTGGCGACGTCGGGCAACCACGACTCGGCGCCCCGGCTCGGTGCTGCGGCGTCTTTCGCCGCGGCCGGCGGGCTGCATCTCCGCACCCGGATCGCGGAGCTCGAGCACCCGGTGCTGCTCAAGGACGAGCACGGTGCGGTGGCGTTCTACGGTCTCCCGTTCCTCGAACCGGACAGTGCGCGGCATGCGCTGGGCGAGCCCGGCGCGCGCACCCACGCGGCGGTGCTCGGGGTCGCGATGGACCGGGTTCGGGCGGACCTGGCCGGGCGCCCGGACGTGCGCAGCGTGGTGTTGGCGCACGCGTTCGTCGTCGGCGGTGAGGCCGCCGGGTCCGAGCGCAGCATCTCTGTCGGTGGGGCGGAGACCGTGCCCGCAGATGTGTTCGACGGCGTGGACTACGTCGCCCTCGGGCACCTGCACTCCCCGCAGACCATCAGTGAGCGAGTGCGGTACAGCGGCAGCCCGTTGCCGTACTCCTTCGGGGAACGTGCTCAGCACAAGTCGGTCTGGTTGATCGACCTCGACGCCGGGGGGCTGGCCGAGGTGCTGCGCCTCGACCTTCCGGTGGTGCGGCGTCTCAGCCAGCTGCAGGGCACCCTCCCCGAGCTGCTCAGTGATTCTGCGCACGCACATGCAGAGGACGACTACGTCTCCGCGGTGCTCACCGACGACGTGCGACCGCTCGACGCGATGCGGCAGCTGCAGCAGCGGTTTGTGTTCGCGGTGCACCTGGAGTGGCGGCCCCCCGGCGGTCAGCCGGAGCTGCACTATGCAGAGCGGGTACGCGGCCGCAGCGACGCGGAGGTGGCACGTTCGTTCCTCGCCGACGTTCGGGGTGTGCCCGGAAGCGCGGAGATCACCTTGCTCGAGCGTGCTTTCGCCGCGGGAACACAGTCGGCGCCGCAATGAGACTGCATTCTTTGAGCGTCAGCGCTTTTGGTCCTTTCGCTGGAACCGAGACGGTGGACTTCGACGCGCTCGGAGCCGACGGCCTGTTCTTGCTGCACGGGGAGACCGGCGCCGGTAAGACGACGGTGCTCGACGCGGTGGCCTTTGCGCTGTTCGGCACCGTGCCCGGCGCGCGCAACGAGGCCAGGCGGTTGCTGTCCGACCATGCGTCACCGCAGGCCCGTCCGGAGGTTCGGCTTGAGCTGACCGTCAGCGGACGACGGATGCGGCTGGTTCGTAGCCCGGAGTATCAGCGCGCCAAACGGCGCGGCAGCGGGACGACCAAGGAGAACGCGAGCGCCACGCTCACCTGGGTGGACGAACCCGCATCGGAGGGGCTCACCCGGCTGGACGACATCGGGCGCACCGTGTCGCAGTTGCTGGGTATGAGCGCTGAGCAGTTCTTCCAGGTGGTGCTGTTGCCCCAGGGCGAGTTCGCCCGGTTCCTCAGGGCGGACACCGACGACCGTGCCGTGTTGCTGCAGAAGTTGTTCGACACCGGACGGTTCAGCGATGTGGAGAAGTGGTTCGTCGACCAGCGCCGAACCAGCGCGGCGCAGCTGGAGCGGGCGAACGCCGATGTTCGCCTCGTGCTGGGCAAGCTCGCGACTGCTGCGGGTGTCGAGGACCACGACGGCGAGCGGGACGCCCAGAGCTGGGCGGCCGGTCTGGCGACGTCCACGCGGGAAAGCCATCAGCAGCGCGTCGCGGAACTCGACGTGGCCCGCGCCGCAGCCAAGGCCGCCGATGCTGCGCTGGCGGCTGCGACCGGGCGGGCCGCGCTCCAGGAACGCAGAGGGCGTGCGCAGCGGCAGCTCGAGGCGCTCGAGGCGGAGGGCGCGAGCAGAGCGGCGCAGGAGGCGGAGCTGGCGGCAGCTCAGCGGGCCCGTGCTGTCGCCCTCGCTGCGGTCGACGCGGAAGAGGCGTCCTCCGCTGCTGCAGCAGCAGTCACCCAAGCAGACAGTCTCAGTGCGGCGGTGCAGTCCGACGCCGATGGTGCCTGCGGCCTCGCCGGTGACCTCGCGGAGTCGGTGACGAGCTGGCGTTCGGAGATCGGCAGACTCGACGAGCTGATCGGGATGGCGCAACGCACCGA
>JADGOX010000200.1 GCA_017882745.1 Mycobacteriaceae bacterium
TGCTTGAAAATCACGGTGCGCTGCACGATGAAGTTGATGACCGTGGCGGTGCCCTGGGCGATGACGTAGGCCAGCGTCGTGCCCCAGAAGCTTTCCTGCACGAATACGAGCACCAGCGCGTTCACGCCGATCTGGACCACGAAGGTGAGCGCGTAGAGCCCGAACACCGAGGCGAACTGCTTGCCGCCGCCCGCAGCCTGGAACGTCCACCGCCGGTTGAGCAGGTACGCCGTGGTGGTCCCCAGCACAAAGCTGATCGCCTTGGCCAGGTGGATGTACACCCCGAAGTGCAGCATCAGCTGGTAGGTGCCGAAGTCGACGACCGCCGAGATCCCGCCGGTGAGCGCGAAGCGGATCAGCTGGGTGCGCAGCGGTAACCGCGTGTCCATCGTCGGGGCCTCTGTCACGCACTTTCTCCTGCCGCAGTCTTCGGGGGTGACGGGGTCACACGGTAGTCTCGACTTCTATGGCTGCCACCGCTGACACCGCGCCAACCCCCCGCGCGATCACCGGTTGGGGACGCACCGCCCCCAGCACCGCGACGGTGCGCACCGTCCGCACGCCCCAGGACGTGGCGGACGCCGTGAGCGACGCGGGCGGCCGCGGGGTCATCGCGCGTGGCCTCGGCCGCAGCTACGGAGACCCCGCGCAGAACGCGGGCGGCACCGTGCTGGACATGACCGGGCTGAACCGTTTCCACTCCCTCGACGCCGACTCCGGGGTGGTCGACCTCGACGCCGGGGTAAGCCTGGACACCCTGATGCGCCGGGTCATCCCCTTCGGCCTCTGGGTGCCTGTGTTGCCCGGCACACGGCAGGTGACCATCGGCGGCGCCATCGGCTCGGACATTCACGGGAAGAACCACCACAGCGCGGGCAGCTTCGGCAACCACGTGTTGTCGATGGACCTGCTCACGGCCGACGGCACAGTTCGGACGCTCACCCCCGAGGGAGACACCTCCGCGCTGTTCTGGGCCACTGTCGGCGGCATGGGGCTGACCGGCGTGGTGCTGCGCGCACGCCTCCAGCTCAAGCAGACGGAGAGCGCGTACTTCATCGTCGACTCCGACCGCACCGCCGGTTTCGAGGAGACGCTGGAGTTGTTCAGCAACGGCTCTGACGCCGGCTACGACTACTCGATGGCCTGGTTCGACGCGCTGTCCACCGGCGACAACATGGGCCGCGCGGTGTTCTCCCGCGGCTCACTGGCCAAGGCCGAACAACTTCCGAAGAAGCTGCAGGCGGACCCGTTGAAGTTCGACGCACCGCAGCTCGTCACCTTTCCGGACGTGTTCCCCAACGGACTGGCGAACAAGCTGACCTTCGGCGCGCTGGGCGAGGTCTGGTACCGCAAGGCCCCCAAGCGTGGCCGCGGTCTCGTGCAGAACCTCACGGCGTTCTACCATCCCTTGGACATGTTCGGGGAGTGGAACCGGGCGTACGGCTCCCGGGGCTTCCTGCAATACCAGTTCATCATTCCCTTCGCCGCCCGCACTGAGTTGCGGCAGATCGTGCGGCGCATCACCGAGTCAGGGCACGTGTCCTTCCTCAACGTCCTCAAGCGGATGGGCGAGGGCAACCGGGCGCCGCTGTCGTTCCCGCGCGCGGGGTGGACCGTCACCGTGGACTTCCCCATCAAGCCGGGGCTGCACGAGTTCTGCAACGAGCTCGACCAGCGGGTGCTCGATGCCGACGGCCGCTTGTACCTGGCCAAGGAGTCGCGGACCACGCCAGAGACTTTCGCGAAGATGTACCCGCGGCTGGACGAGTGGCGTCAGGTGCGGCGCTCGGTAGACCCCGAAGGTGTATTCGTCTCAGACATGGCAAGAAGGCTGGAGCTCTCGTGATCGATGCTGTTGGAAACCCCCAGACACTCCTACTGCTGGGTGGTACCTCCGAGATCGCGCTGGCCACTGCGGCCCTCTACGCCGGGCGGCGGCCCCTGCGGGTCATCCTGGCGGCCCGGCCCTCCGGCCGACGCGACGCGGCACGCGAGTCGCTGGAAAAGCAAGGCTGCACCGTCGAGGTGGTCGACTTCGACGCCAGGGACACCGCCAGCCACACCGCAGCCATCGCGCAGTGCTTCGCCGGCGGTGACGTGGACGTATCCCTGGTGGCGTTCGGTCTGCTCGGCGACCAGGAACAGGCGTGGACCGACGTGGACACCGCCGTCGAGCTGGCCGAGACCAACTACGTCGGCGCCGTCTCGGTCGGCGTGCTGCTCGCCGAGCGCCTGCGGGCACAGGGGCACGGCTCCATCGTGGCGCTGTCCACGGTGGCGGCCGAACGCCCTCGGCGGGCCAACTTCGTCTACGGTTCCACCAAGGCCGGCCTGGACGCGTTCTACACCGGCCTCACCGAGGCGCTGCGCCCCAGCGGGGTGCACGTCGGCGTGGTGCGACCGGGGTTCGTGCGCAGCCGCATGACCGAAGGCTTGGACGCAGCGCCGCTTGCCACCACACCTGAAGCCGTCGCCCAGGTGATCGTGGACGTGGTGCGCAAGAAGAAGGAGCAAGCATGGGCCCCGGCTCCCCTGCGTCCGGTCATGAGCGCACTACGCCACCTCCCCCGACCGATCTTCCGGCGCCTGCCGGTGTGACCGCACCCGCGGACACCAGCACGGACA
>JADGOX010000201.1 GCA_017882745.1 Mycobacteriaceae bacterium
GCGAGCGGATCTGGTGTCAGTCTGTGGTCACGGTGATGCGGACGGTCGCGAAGACACTCCGGCCGATGGTCGAGGCCGGTGCTCGAACGGCGAGCGGGCGGACGGGTCTCTTCGGGCTGTTCTTCGGGAAGCCGTGGAAGGTCTCGGCGGAGGCGGCCCGGGGGGACGTTGCCGCGTTGATCGGCGCCACGAGGTTCGGCGCTGCACGCGAGGGATTCGCGACCTACGACCTGCGGCGGAACCCGCGGGCCGACGGCGGGTTGTCGGGCATTCCGGTGACGATTGCGTGGGGCACTCGGGATGCAATACTGCCGCCGCACCGCCAGGCGGAGATCGCCCGCGCTGCACTGCCGCTCGCCCGGCATGTGTCACTTCGTGGTTGCGGGCACCTCCCGTTCTCTGACGATCCGTCCTTGTGTGCCGACGTCGTTCTTGCGCCCGACAGCGCGTTTCCCGAGGCCACGAACAATGGAGTCAAGGCATGACGGACGTGCGCGATGTCGAGATTTCGGCCAGCCACGTCGAGTCCTTCGACCCGGCATCGGACGAGAGCGTCATGCGCTTCGCCGTGCACGATCGTGCCGACGTGGAACGTGTTGTCGCGCAGGCGAGGCAAGCCGGCGTGTGGTGGCGCGAACAGGGATTCGCGGGCCGGAAGAAACACCTCTTGCGGTGGGCGTCGTGGATGGCCTCGCATCGCACCGAAATCATCGAGCTGTTGCATCGGGAGAATGGAAAGCCGAAGGCGGACGCGACAATCGAGCTGCTGATGACGCTCGAGCATCTGAGCTGGGCTGCCCGCAACGCCCACAGGGTGCTCCGTGACCGGCGCAGCCTCCCCGGCCTGCTCCTGGCCAACTACACGGCCACCACATCATTTCTTCCGTTCGGCGTCGTCGGAGTCATCGGCCCGTGGAACTACCCGATGTACACGCCTTCCGGCTCCGTGGCACTGGCCCTGGCGGCGGGCAACACCGTCGTGTTCAAGCCCAGCGAATACACGCCGGCCGTGGGCGACTGGTACGTGAAGGCGTTCGCCGCGGCCAATCCGGAAGCGCCCGCAGGTGTGCTGTCGATCGTCCACGGCTTCGGAGAGACCGGTGCCGCGCTGGCCGAATCTCAGGTGGACAAGATCGCGTTCACCGGCTCGACGGCCACCGGAAAGAAGGTGATGGCTGTCGCTGCCCGGAACCTGACACCGGTGGTGATGGAGTGCGGAGGCAAGGACGCCGCTCTCGTCGCCGCCGACGGAGACATCCGGGCTGCCGCCGACGCCATCGCCTGGGGTTCCATGGCAAACAGCGGCCAGACGTGCGTGGGTATCGAGCGGGTGTACGTGGAGCGCTCCGTGCGAGACCGGTTCATCGCCGAGCTCCGCGCAGCACTGTCCAACGTGGCGCCCGGATCAGACGCCCGCGCGACGTACGGCCCCATGACCATGCCCGCTCAGATCGGCGTGGTCCGTGAGCACGTCGAGGACGCGTTGCGGCGCGGCGGAACCGCCGTGATCGGCGGTGTCGACTCCATCGGCGATCGATACATTTCTCCGATCGTGATTCTGGACCCGCCAGAGGACTGCCTCGCGGTGCAGGAGGAGACCTTCGGCCCGACGCTGACGGTGACGACCGTCGCGGACATGGACGAGGCCGTCCGCCTGGCGAACGGAGTGGCCTACGGGCTGGGCGGCGCGGTGTTCTCGCGCCGTCGCGGTCGTGAACTGGCCGCTCGACTCGACGCCGGTGTGGTGTCGGTGAATTCGGTGGTCGGGTTCGCGGGTATTCCCTCGCTTCCTCTCGGAGGAACCGGTGCCAGCGGATTCGGGCGCATTCACGGTCCCGAGGGTTTGCGCGAGTTCTCGGTGACCAAGTCAATTGCGCACCAACGCTTCCCCATTCCCGGACTGAGGCTGCTCAGCTTCCGTCGTTCGGCAGCCGTCACGGCGCTGCTCCCACGGATTGTGGCGTTCAGGCACAGCCGTCGGCACTGACCACCTCATTCCACGTACCTAGGAGTTCTCTGTGTCCGACACATTCGATTACGTAGCGGTGGGTGCCGGGTCAGCCGGCGCCGCACTGGCCGCCAGGCTCAGCGAGGACCCGGATACCACGGTTCTGCTGCTCGAGGCCGGTCCGAAGGACAACGTGCAGGCCGTCCACATACCGGCCGGATTCCCGCAGGTGTTCCGCACCGAGCGCGACTGGGACTACTGGACAGAACCGCAGCCTGGGCTGGCGAACCGGCGCTTGTACTGGCCGCGGGGAAAGATGCTGGGCGGCAGCTCGTCGATGAACGCGATGATGTGGGTGCGTGGATTCGCCGCAGACTACGAGGTGTGGGCGGAAAAGGCGGGGTCGGACTGGTCCTTCGACTCCGTGCGGGGATACTTCGAGCGAATCGAGGACGTGGATCAGGATCCCGGGAACGGTCACGGGCTCGGGGGGCCGCTGTCCGTCAGTGCCCAACGGTCGATGAATCCGTTGACTTCCGCGTTTCTCCGGGCAGCAGCCGAGTCGGGCTACCGAATCGACGGCCGTGCCAATCTCGATCGTCCGGAGGGGTTTACTGCCACGGAAGTCACCCAGCGCCGAGGCCAGCGGTGCAGCAGCGCCGACGCGTACCTGAAGCCTGCCCGGAAACGGCCGAACCTGACCATTCGAACCGGGGCGCACGTCGCCAAGATCCAGTTCACCGGAACCCGGGCCACCGGGGTCGAGTACATCCTCGACGGCGTGCACCGCAGCGCTCACACCAAGCGCGAGATCGTGCTGAGCGGTGGCAGCATCAACACGCCGCAGCTGTTGATGCTGTCGGGTATCGGCCCTGCGGAGCACCTTCGCGAATTCGGAATAGATGTCCTCGTCGATGCCGGGGACGTCGGGCAGAACCTCGCCGATCATCTGTGTGCTGCGATGGTGGTTGGGTCGAAGGGACATGAATCCCTTTTCAGTGCAACGGATCCCAAGCACCTGGGGAACTACCTCGCGAGACGGCGCGGGATGCTCACCTCCAATGTCGGGGAGGCGTACGGATTCGTTCGCAGCAATCCTGATCTCGAGCTTCCCGACCTGGAGATACTGTTTGCGCCGGCGCCGTTCGTCGGACAGGGCCTGAGCGCGCCGACTGCGCACGGCATGACCGTGGGGCCGATCCTCCTGCAGCCGCGCAGCGTCGGCGAGATCACGCTTGCGTCGTCGAACCCGTTCGATGCACCGAAGGTGGATCCCCGGTACTTCTCGGACCCAGAAGGTGCCGATCGGGAAGCCCTGCTCGCAGGGCTCCGTATCGCCGACGAGCTGCTGGCCGCTCCGGCCCTCGCGCGCCACTTCACCGGTGAGTATCTGCAGCCCGCAGGAGTCAGCCCAGAGGAACGACTCGTCGCTGCGGCCGAACGCTTTACGCAGACGCTGTACCACCCGGTCGGGACCTGCCGGATGGGCACCGACCAATACTCGGTCGTGGACCCCGAGCTGCGGGTTCGCGGCGTCCAGGGGCTCCGCGTGGCGGACGCATCGGTGATGCCGGCGATCATTCGCGGACACACCAACGCGCCGTCGATCATGATCGGCGAGCGAGCTGCCGACCTCCTTCGCGGGCGACACCGACGCGTCCGTTCCACGTCGGTCCGCGGGAGCTCGTCGAGTTGAGGTGACGGGTGATGAGGCACTCCTTGCCCGTCGTCGGCAGCGGGCCACTTCTCGGGCGGAATGCGAAGATGTCGTGATGGAACCGAGGCGGGATGGGGCCGAGCCTGGCCTGAAACGCCCGTGGCGCGGGCAGGCCCCGGAGGAGCGGCTCGCTGAACGCCGGGCCAAGCTGCTCGAGGCAGGGTTGGAGGTCATGGGCACGGAAGGCGCTGCCGCCGTGTCGATGCGGGGCATCTGCCGCGTGGCAGAGCTCACCGAACGCTACTTCTACGAGAGCTTCAGGAACCGGGAGGAATTCTTGGTTGCGGTCCTTGACATGGTCGCCCTCGAAGCCCGGGATGCGATGCTGACGACCTTGGGCACAGCGGCGGCCGACCGCGCTGAACTGGTCCGAAATCTGGTGCGGGTGTTCACGCTCTACGTCCGAGACGATCCGCGGCGCGCCCGGGTGATGTTCGTTGAGTCGTGGGCCGCGCCGGAACTGATTCGGCGCGGCGCTGAACTCGTCAGTGAGTTCACAACTCCCATTGCAGCGGTTGCGGCAAGCTTCGGGCCGGCGTCCGAGAGATCAGATGACCTTGATATCGAGCTGAATGCGCTGGCCACCTTCGGCGCGGTCGCCTACCTGTATCAGCGATGGCTACGCGAGGGTTTCGCCATCTCGGCCGAGCGGATGGTTGAGCACGTCTCTCGGGTTGTCGAGCAGCTCTCTGCCGTCAGCTCGGCATTGTTCTAGCAGTCTCTGACTCACGAACCGGTGCGTGGACAGCGAAGAGATCGGCGTGCTCGGGGTTCTTGCCCACGTAGTGGTCGATGAACGAGCACTGGGACTCGGCCCGCAAACCCCGCTTGCGGACGTCTTCGAGCGCACCTTGGGCGAGCGCGCCGCCAAGGCCGCGGGCACCGAACTCGGGGTCGATCTCGGTGTGGTTGAAGACGATGTGCCCTGGACCGGCGCTGTACTCGGCGAATCCCACCAGCCGTTCGCCGGTACGAATCTCGTAGCGGTGTGCTTCGGAGTTGTTGACAACCTGGGTGTTGTTGGCGATCTCGGTCATTCGCGGGTGCTCCTCACGCCGTGTGGGGCATCAGCGCGTTCTCGGGAATCACGCCGAAACGCCCGGACTGGTAGTCCTCCATCGCCTGGGCGACCTGCTCCCGGGTGTTCATCACGAAGGGGCCGTACTGCACAACGGGCTCGCGGATCGGCTGTCCACCGAGCAACAGCACCTCCATGGCGGGCCGGTTGGAGTCCTGCGCGACGTCGGCGGACACGGTAAGTCGATCGCCGGCGCCCAGCACGGCGAGCTGGCCCTGGCGGATCGGGCGCTGCTCGGCGCCCACCGCCCCGCGGCCGGAGAGCACGTACACCAGCGCGTTGTACTCAGGCTGCCACGGAGCGGACAGTCGCGCGCCGGGCTGGATGGTGGCGTGCGCCAGGGTGATCGGGGTGCGGGTGGAGCCTGGGCCGGTGTGTCCGCCGATGGCCCCGGCGATGATGCGCACCAGCGAGCCGCCGTCGGCCGAGCTCACCAGGGAGGCCTGGTTGCCTTCCAGGTTCTGGTAGGCCGGGGCGGTGAACTTGTCCTTGGCCGGCAGGTTCACCCACAGCTGGATGCCGTGGAACAGTCCGCCGGAGTGGACGAGCTCTGCGGGTGGGGTCTCGATGTGCAGGATGCCCGAACCCGCCGTCATCCACTGCGTCGCGCCGTCGGTGATCATCCCGCCACCGCCGTGGGAGTCCTGGTGTTCGAACCTGCCGTCGATGATGTAGGTGACGGTCTCGAAGCCGCGGTGCGGGTGCCAGGACGTGCCCTTGGGCTCGCCTGGGGCGTAGTCGACCTCGCCCATCTGGTCCATGTGGACGAACGGGTCGA
>JADGOX010000202.1 GCA_017882745.1 Mycobacteriaceae bacterium
CCCAGTCTCCTTGGATTCGGCGCCAGCGGACTCCGGGGATGCCGCCGAAGAGCCCAGCCGCAGCTCCAGGACGGTGTCCGAGGTGGTCGGTCTCTGCAACGCAAGCACGGTGGACACCACGCCGCCGCCCCGCTCGAGATCGAACAGGTACAGCCTGCTGCCCTCATGCTCGTGGCTGACGAGCTCGCGTGCGCGGCCGGAACCGCCACGGGTGAAGACCCCGTACCGCCACTGACCGGTCAGCACCGGATCGGCCTCTGCGTACCGGGCGGAGTGATGCCCCGCCCAGGCCTGCCGAGCACGCCTGCGGGCCGCCCGGCGCCGCGCGTCGACCACCAAGACGACGGCACCTGCTGCCAGCACGAGGATGCCGACGACAATCAGGGTTGCGCTCATACGGCGGTCACGCGAACCACCCTATCGGGCACCTGAGAACCCGGTCAGCAGGCTCAACCGTGTCGCAGCCCCAGATCTGCGGCTACCTCCGTCTCCGGACCTCGCGGCGTTGCGGTGCCAGCGCCGCGGTCAGCTGACGGTCAGTGCACCGCCGTCATCAGCCACATCCACCGTGACGGAGTCGCCGTCGTGCACCTGCCCGGCCAGCAACTCCCGGGCCAGCTGGTCGCCGATGGCGTGCTGGACCAGGCGACGCAGCGGCCGGGCCCCGTAGACCGGGTCGAACCCGCGCTCGGCCAGCCACTTCCGGGCACTCTCGGAGACCTCAAGCGTGAGCCTCCGTGCCTCCAACCGTCGAGCCAGCGCGCTGATCTGAATGTCCACAATAGATTCCAGCTGCTCGGCCGACAGCGCGTCGAACACCAACACATCGTCGAGCCGGTTGATGAACTCCGGCTTGAACGCCCGGTGCACCGCTTCCATCACCTGCTCCTTGGTGCCGCCGGCACCGAGGTTGGAGGTGAGCACCAGGATGGTGCTGCGGAAATCCACCGTCCGCCCCTGGCCGTCGGTGAGCCGCCCGTCGTCGAGCACCTGCAGCAGCACGTCGAACACGTCGGGGTGCGCCTTCTCCACCTCGTCGAACAGCACGACCGAGTAGGGCCGGCGACGCACCGCCTCGGTGAGCTGGCCACCCGCGTCGTAGCCGACGTAGCCGGGAGGCGCACCCACCAGCCGCGCCACGGAATGCTTCTCCCCGTACTCGCTCATGTCGATGCGGATCATCGCCCGCTCGTCGTCGAAGAGGAACTCCGCCAACGCCTTGGCCAGCTCGGTCTTGCCGACGCCGGTGGGACCGAGAAACAGGAAGGAGCCCGTCGGGCGGTCCGGGTCGGCAACCCCGGCCCGCGCCCTGCGTACCGCGTCGGACACCGCCGCCACCGGCGCCTGCTGGCCGATGACCCGCGCGCCGATTGCCGCTTCCATGTGCAACAACTTTTCCGTCTCGCCCTCCAGCAACCGCCCGGCGGGAATCCCGGTCCATGCCGCCACCACGTCGGCGACGTCGTCAGCGGTCACCTGCTCCTTGACCATCACGTCCTGCTCGGACTCGGCGCTGGCCGCGGCGAGGTCTTTCTCCAGACCGGGAATCTCGCCGTAGAGCAGCCGTGAGGCTGTCTCGAAGTCGCCGTCACGTTCCGCGCGTTCGGCCTGACCGCGCAAACCGTCGAGCTTCTCCTTCAGCTCACCGACGCGGTTGAGCCCGGACTTCTCCTGCTCCCACCGGGCATTGAGCGCGTTGAGCTGCTCGTTCTGGTCGGCCAGCTCGGCGCGCAGCTTGGCCAGTCTCTCGATCGACGCCTCGTCCTTTTCCTTGGCGAGTGCCATCTCCTCCATCTTCAGCCGGTCGACCGAGCGCTGCAGCTCGTCGATCTCGACCGGCCGGGAGTCGATCTCCATACGCAACCGGGACGCCGCCTCGTCGATGAGGTCGATGGCCTTGTCCGGCAGGTAGCGCGCGGTGATGTAGCGGTCGGACAAGGTGGCCGCCGCGACCAGGGCGCCGTCGTTGATCTGCACCTTGTGGTGGGCCTCGTAACGGCCCTTCAGACCGCGCAGGATGCCGACGGTGTCCACCACGCTCGGCTCGCCGACCAGCACCTGCTGGAAGCGGCGCTCCAGCGCCGCGTCCTTCTCGATGTGCTTGCGGTACTCGTCCAGCGTGGTGGCACCGACCAGACGAAGCTCGCCGCGGGCCAGCATCGGCTTGATCA
Organism: Mycobacteriaceae bacterium; assembly: GCA_017882745.1. GTDB lineage: Bacteria > Actinomycetota > Actinomycetes > Mycobacteriales > Mycobacteriaceae > X156. The sequence goes on from JADGOX010000202.1 coordinate 2,172, forward strand.
TGTTGCCTGCGTCCATGGCGCCCTCGCCGGTGGCGCCCGCCCCGACGATGGTGTGCAACTCGTCGATGAAGGTGATCACCTCACCAGCGCTGGCGGTGATGTCGGCGAGCACCGCCTTGAGGCGCTCCTCGAACTCACCGCGGTACTTGGCCCCGGCCACCATCGACCCGAGGTCCAGAGAGATCACCCGACGCCCGCGCAGGCTGTCCGGCACGTCACCGGCGATGATGCGCTGGGCCAGGCCCTCGACGATGGCCGTCTTGCCGACGCCCGGCTCCCCGATGAGGACCGGGTTGTTCTTGGTGCGCCGGCTCAGTACCTGCACGACGCGTCGGATCTCGGTGTCCCGACCGATCACCGGGTCCAGCTCTCCCGCGCGTGCCCGGGCCGTCAGGTCGGTCCCGTACTTCTCCAAGGCCTGGTAGCTGCCCTCCGGGTCCGGGGTGGTCACCTTCGCGGAGCCGCGCACCGAGGTGAACGCCTCGCGCAGCGCCTGGGCCGTGGCTCCATGTCTTGTCAGCAGCTTCGCCAC
>JADGOX010000203.1 GCA_017882745.1 Mycobacteriaceae bacterium
AGACGGTCCGCCACGGAGGCGTCGTGGCGCCCTGGCACCTTGACTGGACCGCACCGGACGCGGAGCAGCATCGCCATGCAGTGCGCGCCTGCCTCGCCGCCATCACCGAGGGGGAGGTCTACCAGGCCTGCGTGTGCACCCGCTTCACCGGAACCCTCGACGGTGACCCCGCGCAGCTGTTCGCCAGTGGGGTCGAGGCCGACAACCCGGCCCGAGCGGCCTACCTCGCCGGGCCTTGGGGTGCGGTCGTGTCCTTCTCCCCGGAGCTGTTTCTGGCCCGGCACGCCCGGACCGTGCTCTCCAGCCCGATCAAGGGCACCCTCCCGATCGACCGCGATCCCGCCGTACTGCGCGCCTCGGCCAAGGACGTCGCCGAGAACGTGATGATCGTCGACCTCGTGCGCAACGACCTCGGCCGAGTGTGCCTGCCGGGCAGCATCACGGTGCCCGAGCTGCTCGCGACCCATCGCGCACCGGCGGTGTGGCACCTGGTGTCCACTGTGCGCGGCACCCTGCGGGACGGCATCACCGACGCCCGGCTGCTGGACGCCACCTTCCCGCCCGCCTCCGTGACCGGCACGCCGAAGCAACGGGCCCGCGAGCTCCTCCGCGGCTGGGAGACCACCGATCGCGGTGTCTACTGCGGTGCGCTTGGAATGGTGTCACCGCTCGCCGGGCTCGAGCTCAACGTCGCGATCCGCACCGTGGAGCTCGGACCGCACGGCCTCGCGAGCCTGGGCGTCGGCGGGGGCATCACCATCGACTCCGATCCGGAGGCCGAGTGGCTGGAGTGCCTTGCGAAAGCCGCTGCCGTCACCCGTCTTCAGGACCGCGCGGCCAGCACCGCCTCGTAGAGCTCCCGCTTGGATCCGCCGCGCAGGACTGTCACCTGCGCGCAGGCGTCCTTGAGCCCGGCACCGTGCGCCACCAGCTCGTGCACCTGCGCCACCAGCTCCGCCATCGCGGGCGGCCCAGCCGGTGCGGCACCAGCGAGCACCACGGTGATCTCACCCCGAACGCCCTGCGCCGCCCATTCCGCCAGCTCCCCCAGGGTGCCGCGGCGCACCTCTTCATAGGTCTTGGTCAGCTCCCGGCACACCGCCGCCCGTCGCGTGGCGCCCAGCACGGCGACGGCATCTTCCAGGCAGGCAACCAGGCGGTGCGGGGCCTCGAAGAACACGCACGCCCGTTCCTCGGACAGCAGCTGCGCAAAGAAGGTGCGCCTGGCCGCGGACTTGCGTGGGGGGAAACCGTCGAAACAGAAACGTTCACAGGGAATCCCGGACAGCGCCAGTGCCGTGGTCACCGCGGAAGGCCCCGGCAGGCAGGTGACGGCGAGGTCCTCTGCGACGCAGGCGGCCACCAGTCGGTAGCCCGGATCGCTGACCGACGGCATCCCCGCGTCGGTAACGAGCAGCACAGTCTTGCCTGCCGCCACCTCAGCCACCAAGCCGGGCAGTCGGGCGGTTTCCACCGCGTCGTAGAAGCTGACGATCCGGCCCGTGATGCGCACGCCCAACGCTGAGGCCAGCGTCTTCGTCCGGCGGGTGTCCTCCGCGGCCACCACGTCGGCGCTGCCGAGCGCCTCCCGCAGCCGCGCCGAGGCGTCGCCGACCTGACCCATCGGGGTGGCGGCCAGCACCAGGCGCCCGGGCGCACGTTCAGGGTTAGTCACCGACTCAGCCTACGATCGTGGCGTGACTCTGCTGGCCGCACCGGTATCGCGTGACGCCAGCGGCACCGGGCTAGCTCCGCATGCCCGCGACGAGCCGCCGACCGATCGACTCCGCGGCTGGGTGGTCACCGCCGTCCTGACCGCGATTGCTGCGTTCACCCGCTTCTACGGGCTGGGCACCCCCACCGACGCCGGCACCCCGATCTTCGACGAGAAACACTACGTGCCGCAGGCCTATCAGGCCCTGACCAACGGCGGCGTCGAGGACAACCCCGGGTACGAGCTGATCGTGCACCCGCCCGTCGCCAAGCAGCTGATGGCCATCGGCGAATGGATCTTCGGTTACACCCCCGTGGGGTGGCGTTTCGCCTCAGCCGTCGTCGGCGTGGTGATCGTGCTGCTCGTCATCCGCATCGTTCGGCGGCTGACCAGGTCCACCCTCATCGGCGCCATCGCAGGCATCTTGATGATCAGTGACGGCCTGACCTTCGTCACCTCCCGAGTGGGGATGCTCGACATCTTCCTGGTGGTGTTCATCGTCGCGGCCCTGGGCTGTCTTGTTGTCGACCGCGATCAGGTGCGGGCACGGATGCAGGTCGTCGTCGACGAGGGACGAATTCACGACTCGCCGTTCGGACCGCGCCTGGGCGTCCGCTGGTGGCGTTTCGGCGCCGGGGTGCTGCTGGGGATCTCCTGCGGAACCAAATGGAACGGTCTCTTCTTCATCGTCTTCTACGGCGTGATGTGCGTAGGCATGGACGTGGCCGCCCGCCGCGCCGCCGGCGTCACACGGCCGTGGGTCGGCACCCTGGTCCGCGACGTGGGCCCCGCGCTGTACGCCCTGGTGGTCATCCCGCTTCTGGTGTATCTGGCGACATGGTGGGCCTGGTTCAGCAGCGAGACGGGCGTCGACCGGTGGGCGGTGGGCCAGCAGATCGGCAACGGCGGGCAGTACAGCTTCGTGCCTGCCGCGTTCCGCTCCCTCTGGTACTACAGCGCCCACGTCCTGAACTTCCACGAACACCTGGTGACGCCGGCGGGGCACCCCCACCCCTACGAGTCGAAGCCGTGGACCTGGCCGATGGCCCTGCGCCCGATGCTCTATGCCTACTCCACCGGGCCGCTGGTCACCGGTTGCGGGGCCGTGAGCTGCGTGGGTGCGGTGATGCTGGTGGGTACCCCGGCGATGTGGTGGTTGGCGGTGCCGGTGCTCGGTTGGTCACTGTGGCGTGCGGTGTTCGGCCGCGACTGGCGCTACATGGTGGTGCTGGTGGGTTACGGCGCCGCGTTCCTGCCCTGGTTCACCAACATCGACCGGCAGATGTACCTTTTCTACGCCGCGGCCATGGCGCCGTTCCTCATCATGGCCATCGCGCTTGTTCTCGGCGACATCCTCGGCCGGGCCCGCGACGGGTTCGAGCGCCGCAAGACGGGGTTGCTGGTGGTCTGCCTCTACGTCGGACTGGTCGTCGCCAACTTCGCCTGGTTGTGGCCGATCCTGACCGGCACCGCCATCTCCGCCGCGCAGTGGCAAGCCGAGCTCTGGCTGCCTAGCTGGCGCTGAAGGCGTCCAGCACGGCGAGGCGCACAGCCTCGGCGGCGGCGGACTGCAGGGCGATGAGGGCAACGACCCGGGTGGCCCGCTCCGGACCCGGTAGCGGAACGGCCCCCGTGGCCAGAGCGAAGACGGCGTCCCCGTCCGCCAAGGTGTGCGCCACGTCGAGCGCGCGGGCGATACCGTCGTGCGCCGCAGTCGCGGTACGTGAGGTCTCGGCCGGGTCCAGCAACGCATCTGTCGCCACGACCGCCAAGGTGGTGTTCAAGCCACCCGGCCCCCCGTCAACGGGTACCAGGGCGTCGACCAGTGGCGTGCCCATGGCGTTGACTACGGCGATCGCGCCCACCACCGCACCCCCGGCCTCCGCGCCCAGCCGTATCGACGCAGTGCCCACGCCGCCCTTGAATCGCCCTTGCGACACGCGGGCCCCCGTTCCCGCGCCGACGCTCCCCCTGCCAGGCGCGGCGTGATCCCCGGACGCTGCGGCAGCCAACGCCGCGGCGTAGCCCATGTCCGCGTCGGGCCGTGCGGAGAAGTCGCCACCGCGGCCCAGGTCGAAGATGGCTGCCGCAGCAACGATGGGAACGATCTCGTGGGGGGCCGTGCCGACGGGAAACCCTCTTCCGTTCTCCTCGCACCAGCGCTGCACGCCATGGGCACTGATCAGTCCGTAGGCGCTGCCCCCGGTGAGTACTACGGCGTCCACGGTGGGCACCAGGGTGCGCGGGTCCAGCGCATCGGTCTCGTGGGTGCCCGGTCCGCCACCGCGAACATCCACTCCCGCAACGGTTCCCGACGGTGGTAGCACCACGGTGACCCCGGTGAGCCAGCCGTCCCCGGCGCGTTGGCTGTGCCCCACCCTGATTCCGTCGACGTCGGTGATCGAACCTGCGTTCATGGGTCAGCTCCCAGCCGCTCGACAAGCGATCTATCCACGCGCAGCGTAGAACTGATCACATGCATTCCCTATGGCAAGGTTGCGGAAGGCCCCAGTGAATGCGCTACCTCCGCCGCCCACGGACTGGGGCCGGGCCTAGGCCGAAACGATCGCCGGGTTCAACGCCGAGACGAGCTCGGGCTCGGTCTTCGACCGGACTTCCGCCTCGGTCACACCTGGCGCCAACTCGACGAGCACGAGTCCGTCTTCGGTTACGTCGAT
>JADGOX010000204.1 GCA_017882745.1 Mycobacteriaceae bacterium
CCGACGCCGACGACGCCGGGCGACTCCCCCCGGGCACCACATCGCGCCTACCCGGCCCACGCTGAACTGACGCGGTTCTTCCGACTTGCTGGGGGTCTGGTGTGACCGGTCGGGATCGTGTCGGTGATTGACCGAGGGTCGAGTCCACGGTCATGGACTCGACCGACCATCCACGAGCCTCGACCAGACGGTATGGCGGTGGCTGGGGCCTCCCCCCATACCGTCTAGGCCGTTCTAGTCCTCTTCGCTCCCCCAGGCCTCAAGTGCGGCGTGCACGAGCACCCGAACACCGATCTCGAGCGCACGCTCGTCCAGGTCGAAGGTGGGCTGGTGCAGATCCAGCTGGGGCCCGTGGCCAGACCACACACCCAGGCGACCCATCGCACCAGGGACGTGCTCGAGGTACCAGGCGAAGTCCTCTCCGCCACTGGACTGCAGGGCGGTGGCCACGGCCTGCTCACCAACTCCCCCGCTGACGGCGGCCCGCAGCATTCGAGCTGACGCGCGGTCGTTGACCACGGGCGGTACACCGCGCTGGTGCCGCAACTCGTAGGTGACGCCGGTCGGTGCCAGCAGGGCGGCGACACCCTCCGCGACCACCGACTCCAGCTTGGCCCAGGTGTCCCGGTCTCCGGTGCGCACGGTGCCGCGCAACAAACCGCTCTGCGGGATGGCGTTGGCGGCGTCGCCGGCGTGAACGGCCCCCCACACCAGCACCGTCCCCGAGCGCGGATCCACACGTCTGCTCAGCATCAGGGGCAGCCCCGTGACCAGAAGCCCCAGCGCGTGCACCAGGTCGGCTGTGAGGTGCGGTCGCGAGGTGTGTCCTCCCGGGGACCGCAGCGCGATCTCCAGATGGTCCGCCGCGGAGGTGAGCGCGCCGGCGCGCACGCCGACCTGCCCCACCTCCAGGCGTGGATCACAGTGCAGCGCGAAGATCCGCGCCACTCCCGTCAGCTCACCGGCGGCCACCACCTCCAGTGCACCGCCGGGCATGGTCTCCTCCGCGGGCTGGAACAGCAGTCGCACCCGGCCGGGCAGGTGCGGTGCGACAGCCATCGCCAGTGCGGCACCCAGTAGCACTGCAGTGTGGGCATCGTGCCCGCAGGCGTGGGTCACGCCCTCGACCACGGAGCTGTAGGCCGCGCCGGTGTGCTCCTGCATCGGCAGGGCGTCCATGTCCGCCCGCAGCGCGATCAGCGGGCCACCGGTGTCGGCATCGCCCAGATCACACGCGAGTCCGGTACCGCGCGGAAGCACCCGGGGCGTCAGCCCTGCGGCAGTGAGCCGCTGCGCGACGTACGCGGTGGTGGCGTGCTCGATGTGTGACAGTTCCGGGTGCTGGTGAAGGTGGCGTCGCCACTCGACCAGCTCCGCCCTGCCCGAGACAAGCCAGTCCTCCAGCCACGCCGGCCCTCCAGCCGGAGCGCGCAGCTCAGGCATTCCCGCCAAACGTCAGCGCGCTGACGTCAGCGAGGGCTGCGACTGCGGGCGCGTACATCACCTGCTTGATCGCCGCGAGGGTGTCACCCCGCTTGCCGACCAGGGCGCGTGCGCGGGCGAGGGCACGCTCCAGCACCTCGCTCTCGTCCGCTGTCTCGTCGACGATCCCGGCAGCCTGTGCCTCACTGCCGCCGTACCGATGGCCGGTGGTCATGGAGGTGTGCGCGGTGGCCTTGGACAGCCGCCCCTGCAGCAGAGCAGCCATCCCGACGGTGAACGGAATGTGGATGTCGACCTCAGGGAAGCAGAGGAAGCCGCGATCCGCGCGCATGACCTTCGAGTCGTGGGCAACCGCGAGCATCGCGCCACCAGCGAAGGTGTGCCCCTGAAGGGCCGCCACCGTGACCATGGGGAAGGTGAGGATCCGGGAGAACAGCGCCTGGATGGTTCCGACGTAGGAGGCCCCTTGGTCGGCGTTCGCACCGAGCCAGTTCAGGTCCAGCCCGTTGGAGTAGAACTTCCCCGTTCCGGTGGTGACCAGGGCGGCGTCACCCTTGGACGCCTCGACCTCATCGAGGCATTCGCCCATTGCGGCGAGGAACTCAGGACTGAATCGGTTCTCTGTGTCCGACTGCCCCTCCTCACCGAGGTCGAGCACGAACACGTCACCTTCTCGCCGCAGATAGGGCACGCAATACTCCTTCGAATGTGAACTGGTACCCAGACCGTATCGGCCCAGGGGCACCGCCGAGAACTCACCTCGTCAGTGGCTCGACCCGCTTGAGGAAAGAACGAGCGGACAGGTAGTCGGCCAGGGACTGCCTGTGCTCGTCGCAGGCAGTCCAAATCTTTTCCCGGTCGGCGGTGTGCAGCTTCGGGTTGTTCCACACGACGGCCCACACGGCCGGCGCCCGGCACCCCTTGGCGGAGCAGATGGCGACACCCTCGCTCTCGTTCACGCGTCGTCGAAGGCATCGAGGATCCGCTGCGCGGCCAGTGCAGCGGTGAGTTCGCCGGCGCGCACCTGGCGCTCGGTCTCCGTGCGGAGCCCCCGTACTGCGGGGTTGTCCCGCAGCCGGTCGAGTAGCTGCTCGCGCACCATCGTCCACACCCAGTCCACCTGTTGCTGGCTGCGCTTGGCGGCGAGCTCGCCGGCGTCGGCGAGCACGTTCTGGTGGCGCAGCACCGTGTCCCAGAACTCGCGCAGGCCCACGCCCTCGAGAGCGCTTGTCGTCAGGACGGGCGGGCGCCACAGGGACTCGGGCGGGTAGATCAGCCGTAGAGCACCGGCCAGCTCCCGCGCAGCACGTTCGGCTTCCGTGACGTGCTTGCCGTCCGCCTTGTTCACGGCCACCACGTCAGCCAGCTCCAACACACCTTTCTTGATGCCCTGCAGCTGGTCACCGGTACGCGCGAGAGTCAGGAAGCAGAAGCAGTCGACCATGTTGGACACAGTGACCTCGGACTGCCCCACGCCGACCGTCTCGACGAGGACCACGTCGAAGCCGGCCGCCTCCAGCAGCACCATGGTCTCCCTGGTCGCCCGGGCTACCCCACCGAGAGTTCCCGCGGTGGGTGAGGGCCGGATGAATGCCTGGGGGTTGTTGGCCAGTCGGGTCATCCGGGTCTTGTCCCCCAGGATGGACCCACCGCTGCGCGTGGAGGACGGGTCGACGGCCAGCACTGCGACCCGATGACCGTCCTCGGTGAGCATGGTGCCCAGCGCATCGATGAAGGTCGACTTGCCGACCCCGGGCACCCCGGTGATGCCGACGCGGTGCGCTCCCCCGGCCTCGGGCAGCAACTTCAGCAACAGCTCCTGCGCCTGCTGGCGGTGGTCGGCCCGGGTCGACTCCACCAGCGTGATGGCTCTGGCCAGCTCGGCGCGATTTCCTTCGCGGATTGCCGCGGCAAGCTGATCGACGTCGACAGGAGCGCGAGCGGCCATGCTCAGGAATCCGCTCCTGCGGCCAGGTCGAAGCCGCGGCTCTCGGCCAACTTGGTGAGCAACCCGGTCGCGGCGTCGGCGATGACGGTGCCGGGCGGGAAGATTGCTGTCGCCCCAGCCTCGTAGAGCTCGTCAAAGTCCTGCGGCGGGATGACGCCACCGACGACGATCATCACGTCCGGCCGCCCCACCGCCGCGAGAGCGTCCCGCAGCGCGGGCACCAGAGTGAGATGCCCGGCCGCCAGGGAGGACACGCCGACGATGTGCACGTCGGCGTCGGCGGCCTGGTTGGCGACCTCCTCGGGCGTTTGGAACAGCGGGCCGACGTCCACGTCGAAGCCGATGTCGGCGAAGGCTGTGGCAATGACCTTCTGGCCGCGGTCGTGCCCGTCCTGGCCCATCTTGCACACCAGGATGCGTGGACGCCGTCCCTCCGCCTCGGCGAAGCGTTCGACCATCTCGGTGGCGTGCTTGATGTTGGCCACTGGCCCCGCCTCGTCCCTATACACCCCGGTGATGGTCCTGATCTCCGCCGCGTGTCGGCCGTACACCTTCTCGAGTGCATCGGAGATCTCCCCGACGGTGGCCTTGACCCGGGCTGCGTTGACGGCCAACGCGAGGAGATTGTTCTCCAACCCACCTTCGTCGCTGGCTGCGGCCCTGGTCAGCTCAGCAAGGGCAGCCTGCACGGCTTCGGGGTCCCGCTCCTCGCGCAGGCGCTTCAGCTTCTCCAGCTGCTCGCGACGCACCTGCGCGTTGTCGACCTTGCGCACCTCGACGGTGTCAGGCTCGCCCGGCACATACTTGTTGACGCCCACCACAGGCTGGCGCCCGGAGTCGATGCGGGCCTGGGTGCGGGCCGCGGCCTCCTCGATGCGGAGCTTGGGGATACCCTCGTCGATGGCCTGGGCCATCCCGCCGGCTTCCTCCACTTCCCGGATGTGCGCGCGGGCGCGGGCGGCCAGGTCGTGGGTGAGGCGCTCGACGTAGTTGGAGCCCCCCCAGGGGTCGATCGGGCGGACAGTGCCGGACTCCTGCTGCAGCAGCAGCTGGGTGTTCCGTGCGATACGGGCAGAGAACTCAGTGGGCAGGGCCAGCGCCTCGTCGAGGGCGTTGGTGTGCAGACTCTGGGTGTGTCCCTGGGTTGCGGCCATCGCCTCGATGCAGGTGCGGCCCACGTTGTTGAACACGTCCTGCGCGGTGAGCGACCAGCCCGAGGTCTGGCTGTGTGTCCGCAGGCTGAGCGACTTGGTGTTCTTCGGGTCGAACTCCGCGACCAGCTCGGCCCACAGCAGCCGTCCGGCACGGAGCTTGGCCACCTCCATGAAGAAGTTCATCCCGATACCCCAGAAGAAGCTCAGCCGGGGCGCGAAGGTGTCGATGTCCATGCCCGCAGCGAGCCCAGCGCGGATGTACTCGACCCCGTCGGCCAGGGTGTAGGCCAGCTCCAGATCGGCCGTGGCTCCGGCCTCCTGGATGTGGTACCCGGAGATGGAGATGGAGTTGTACCGAGGCATCTTCTCGCTGGAGTAGGCGAAAATATCGGAAATGATCCGCATCGACGGCTTCGGGGGGTAGATGTAGGTATTGCGGACCATGAACTCTTTGAGGATGTCGTTCTGGATGGTGCCGGCCAACTTCTCCGGCGGCACGCCCTGTTCCTCGGCCGCGGCCACGTACAGCGCCAGAATGGGCAGCACAGCGCCGTTCATCGTCATCGACACGGAGATTTGGTCCAGCGGGATGCCGTCGAAGAGCTCGCGCATATCGTAGATCGAGTCGATGGCCACGCCAGCCATGCCGACGTCACCGGCCACACGGGGGTGGTCGGAGTCGTAGCCCCGGTGGGTCGCCAGATCGAAGGCGACCGAGAGCCCCTTCTGCCCGGCGGCCAGGTTGCGCCGGTAGAAGGCGTTGGACTCCGAAGCGGTGGAGAACCCCGCATACTGCCGGATCGTCCACGGCTGGTTGACGTACATCGTCGGGTACGGGCCGCGCAGGTAGGGCGCGGCGCCGGGGAAACTGCCCAGCGGGTACGGCGGCTGCCCGTCCGTCGGTTCGACGATCTCGTCGAGGTCGGCGCGCGTGTACACCGGCTTGACGTCGATGCCTTCGGGAGTGGCCCACACCAGATCGTCGACGGGGTGGCCCGTGGCCGCGGAAACGTCCTCGGTCCAGGCCTGGGCGTCGGCGAGGCTCGGCGCCCCAGAAATCGTCTCACCGGCCAGTGGTACGTCGGCGAAGTTCGGGATGCTCACTTGACCCCCAGCGTCTTGAGTAGTCCGGTCAGTGCCGCGACGGAGTCGATCCCCATGCCGAGGAACCCGTCGGGTTGATACCCGGCATCGGCGAAGCTCTTCTCCGCCCCCGCCACGAACACCCGCTCGGCGCCGGCCGCGCGCAAAGCCTGCACCGCGTCGGATCCTTCTGCTGCGTAACGCTTGTCGGTGCCACACACGACGACCACCGCGTTCTCGGCGTCCGCGTAGGCCGCGGCGATCTCCGCCGCGCTATTCAGCGGCCCAGGATTGATGTGCGCGATCCCGCCCGAGGCGAGCAGGTTGGCGATGAAGCCGGCGCGAGCGTTGTGCTCGGCGATCGGCCCGAGCGTGGCCAACAGCGCCGTCGGACGGGTGCCGGTGGCCGCCAAGTGCGCGTCGGCCCGGTCCCGTAGCCGTTCGAACGCCTCTGCGTACCGGATGACCGGGAGCTCGCCGGTGTCTGCCCGTGTAGCACTGGCCGCGGGCGGATCCTCGTCCAGGTTGGGGAACTCGTTCACCCCGGTGAGGGCCTTTCTCCGGTTCGCGATGTCCGCGTCGCGCTTGTCGCGGGTGGCAGCCAGTCGCTCACCGAGCAGGCCGCAGGACAGGGCCGCACGAAAGCCACCCACACCTTCGATCTCCTGGAAAAAGCCCCAGGCGGCGTTGGCGATCGCATCAGTGAGGTGCTCGACGTACCAGGATCCCCCAGCCGGGTCGATGACCCGACCCACATGCGACTCCTCCAGCAGCAGCAGCTGGGTGTTGCGCGCGATGCGCGCAGCGAAAGCGTCGGAGACGCCGGCAGCACCGCCGGGGATGGCCACGTCGAAGGGCAGCACCGTTACCGCATCTGCGCCACCGACACCCGCGCCGAATGCGGCCAGGGTGGTGCGGAGCATGTTCACCCACGGGTCGCGCTGCGCCATCATTGCCGCCGAGGTCACGGCGTGCTGAGGCGCGTTCCCCGCCTCCGGCTCCCCGGCCACCTCGGCAACGCGCGCCCACAGCCGTCGACCGGCGCGGAACTTGGCGATCGTCTGGAACTGGTCGTCGCTCGCGGCGTGGCGGAACTCGATCTGGTGCAGCGCTGCAGCCGTGCCCAACCCGGCCTCGGTGAGCGCGCGCAGGTACTCGACGGCCGCGGCCAGGCAGGCACCGAGCTCTTCGGCATCGCTGGCACCCGCCTCGTGGAACACGGTCCCGTCGACGGTCAGTGCCCGCAGGGTCCCCGGCCGCGAGTCGGCTTCCGTCGCGAGCGCCATCGCCTCGGCGAACAGGTCCTGACCCGTGCGGATGAGCACCGTCAGCGGGTCAGCGCCCAGCGAGGCCTCGACGTCGGCCGCGTTGAAGTCGCCACTGTTGTCGATCACGGCGAAGAACGCCTGTGCGGCCTCGGTGAACTCCCCACCCGCGTCGAGCACGACGGGGGCAAGGTCCAGGTACACCTCGCTCAGCACCTCTGCCAGCACAGAGTGCGCGAGGTTGTCGCCGCCGAGCGCCAGCCACAACGAGGTGACCCCGTTCTCGAGGTCGGCCAGCACCGCCTTGTTCACCTTGCTGGCCTCGGCGTCGGCACCCACGCCGAGTCCGTGGCGGGTGCGCACGTGCCAGCCGGTGGTGACGTCCCGGTGCGGGTCGCGGCCCCGTGTGAAGGGGGCGCTCCCGGGCAAGGACGGCTCCGGCAGCGCGTCTGCGGGTGTGTAGAGCGGCGCGATGGTGACGCCGTCGTAGGTCACCGTGTCGAGCAGGCGCTCGGGCTCATCGCCCAGCTCGGCGGCATCGACCCGGCGGGACTTGGCGAGAACGCCGGCCACCGCCTTGCGCCACGCCGTGTGGGCCTGCTGAGAGACATCGTCCGATGCGCCGATGAGCACGCCCGCCGGCAGGCTTGGGTCACCGTGGGTAAACTCCTTCGTCATTGGACAGATGCTAATGGCCCCCAGGTACGCAGCCCGGTGCGCCCCCGGTCGGTGAGGTCCTAGTGTTTGCAGCTGTGAGCAGCCCATCGTGTGACGTCTCTGCCGATCCCGCCCACGCCGCAGCCGCCGCGGCCGAAGTGATTGCCCGGCGCACCGGCTGTCCCCGCCATGACGCGGCGGTGGTGCTCGGTTCTGGTTGGCGCCCCGCTGCCGACGTGTTGGGCGAGGCCGAAACCGAGATGGCGATGGCGGATCTGCCCGGTTTCGCGCCGCCCAGCACACAAGGTCAGGAAGGCACGGTGCGCTCGTTGCAGCTGGGTCGCTCCCGCGTCCTCGTGCTGCTCGGCCGCACCCACCCCTACGAGGGTCATGGCCTGGCCCAGGTGGTTCACCCGGTGCGGGCGGCCTGCGCCGCCGGGGCCACCACCGTGGTGCTGACCAACGCGGCAGGTGGCTTGCGGGCCGGCATGACAGTGGGACAGCCGGTCCTCATCTCAGATCACCTCAACCTCACCGCCACCTCCCCGCTGGTCGGCCCCCGTTTCGTCGACCTCACCGACGCCTACTCCCCCGCGCTCCGCGCGGCCGCCACGGCGCTGGACCCGACGCTGGAGGAAGGGGTGTACGCCGGGCTGCCGGGACCGCACTACGAGACCCCTGCGGAGATTCAGATGCTGCGCACCTTGGGGGCAGACCTGGTGGGGATGTCCACCGTGCACGAGACGATTGCGGCTCGCGCGGAAGGCGCTGCGGTCCTAGGACTTTCACTGGTCACCAACCTCGCTGCGGGGATGACCGGGCAACCCTTGGACCACGCAGAAGTACTCGCCGCCGGCCTCGCGGCAGCGACACGAATGGGTGAGCTGCTACGTGGCCTCCTGGGGTCGCTGTGAGTGGCGTCGACCGGGAACGGGTGCAGGAGTGGATTGACGACGACCCCGACCCGTCCGCCCGCGCCGAGCTCGCAGCATTGCCTCCCGACGAACTTGCCGACCGCTTCGACGCGCCACTGTCCTTCGGCACTGCAGGTCTGCGTGGCCCGGTGCGTGCCGGGCCCAACGGCATGAACGTTGCCGTGGTCATCCGCACCACCGCAGGATTGGCCCACTGGCTGCACGCGCAAGGCCTGGACGATGGCGTTGTGGTGGTCGGCCGCGATGGCAGGCACGGCTCGGAGGCGTTCGCGAACGCCGCTGCCCAGGTACTTCGCGCCGCCGGCTTCGACGTTCGGGCGCTCCCCCGCCCCTTGCCCACCCCACTGCTCGCGTACGCGGTCCGGTCACTGAACGCCGTCGCGGGAGTGCAGATTACGGCATCGCACAATCCTGCGGGCGATAACGGATACAAGGTGTACCTGTCCGGGGGCGCGCAGCTCATACCACCCGATGACGGAGAAATCGAGGATGCCATTTCCGCAGCAGGACCAGCCCGCGAGGTACCCCTCGCTCCGATGTTTGCGGTGGAGGGCGAGGAGCTCGTCGAGGCCTACCTCGATCGGGTGGCGGGTCTTCCCCGGGGCTCGGACCGTCAGCTGAGGGTGGCGCTGACTCCGCTGCACGGCGTGGGTGGCGCGCTGGCCGTCGAGGCCCTGCGGCGGGCGGGGTTCACTGATGTGCACGTCGTGGCCAGCCAGGCCGAGCCGAACGCGGACTTCCCGACGGTCGCCTTCCCCAACCCGGAGGAACCCGGGGTGACCGACGCACTCCTTCAGTTGGCCCTCGAGGTGGATGCCGACCTGGCAGTGGCCTTGGACCCGGATGCGGACCGGTGCGCGCTGGGTGTTCGCGACGGCCAGGGGTGGCGCATGTTGCGGGGCGACGAGACCGGGGTGCTGCTCGGCGACTACATCATGTCCAGCGCTACCGGCCCTGACCCCTTGGTGGCGAACACGATAGTCAGCTCGCAGCTCCTCGGGAAGGTGGCCGCCGCCCGTGGCGTTCGTCACGTGCAGACCCTCACCGGTTTCAAGTGGTTGGTGCGCGCAGGCGACGGCCTCATCTACGCCTACGAAGAAGCCATCGGACACTGCGTCGACCCAGACGTGGTGCGCGACAAGGACGGGATCTCGGCCGCAGTACTTGCATGCGACCTTGTCGCCGAGCTCAAGACCCAGGGGCGCACGCTGCTGGACTGCCTCGACGAGTTGGCTGTCACCCACGACCTGCATGCGGGCGACCAACTGTCGATCCGCGTGAAACACAGTGACCAGATCACCTCCATGATGACGCGGCTACGAACCGATGCGCCAACCGTGCTTGCTGGCTGCGGTGTGAACGCCGAGGACCTGCTACCGCGGACCGATGCAGTGGTGCTGCACGGCGCCGACGTCCGGGTGGCGGTACGCCCCTCGGGCACCGAACCGAAGGTGAAGTGCTATCTGGAGGTGACTGCGCCCGTGGCTGACCTCGCTGCGCTCCCGGCGGCGCGAGCACGTGCCGCCGACCGGCTGGCCGGGCTCCGCCAGGAGATGCGCGCCGTCCTGCAGAGCTGACTGACCGGCAGCTCGTTCGCCCCACCGATCCGAAGAGGTGAAACATGGCTATCGCCACCGCCGACCACGTCGGGCGCGAGGAGCTCCTGGAGTTCATACGCACTCGGCACCGCAGCGTGCTCATCGCCCGCAAGGGATCAGGGGGACTGCAGGTCTCGCCGGTGACCCACGGGCTTGATTCCGCGGGCCGGGTGGTTATCGCTACCTACCCGCAACGGGCGAAGGTCACCAACATCCGCCGCGATCCTCAGGTGAGCCTGTGCGTGCTCTCGGACGAGTTCAACGGCCCATACGTGCAGCTGGATGGCACCGCCGAGGTGCTGGACATGCCCGATTCGTTGGAGCCGCTGGTGGAGTACTTCCGAGGCATCTCTGGCGAGCACCCCGACTGGGACGAGTACCGGGACGCGATGAGAAAGCAGAACAAGAGCCTGATCCGGGTCACCATCGAGCACTGGGGACCCGTCGCCACCGGCGGCTTCCCACCAGCCCCGAACCAGGGGTAGATCCGTTCCGCCACCCTTCAGAATGGCCAGCTGGCTCGGCGGTTCTTGCAGGCTTCAGGCGCTCCATTCCGGAGTTCGTTCCGGAGTTCGTTCCGGAGTCGCCTCGGCCAATGCCTTCATCGCACCCTCGGCGTCGAAGTCTCTGCCGTAGACCGGTTGCCCGGGCTGCTGGCGCCACGACTCTTCCACCGTTCCCCCGTCCACCGGGTCAAATCCCAACTGGTCGATCAGGTCGAACACGATCTTCTTTCCGGCATCTTCTGCACCCGCGATGGGGAGTGCAATGCGCCCCGCAGTGCCTGACGACATGCCTTTCTCGAGCAGGTGCTTCCAATAGATCCCGTTGAAGACCTTGAACACCGGTCTACAGAGATGTTCGGACACCCAGACGCTCTCGGGCTTTCCGCCTTCGATCGCCTCGATGAGTCCGTCGCGCTGCTGCGGTAATAGTTGTTGGTTTCGATGACCGGAGCCCCGGGCTTCGCACTGTCGACGATGCCTGCGGGCAGGTCAGGAACGTTCTTCTGCGGGATGCTCACGATGACCAGATCGGTATCCTTCGCGGATTCGGTCGACCACACGGCGGTGGCTCCGGTCTCCTCGGCCAGCCAGACCCGCTCCTCATGCTCAACTCGGAGGTAGACGCACCCATTGCCTCACGGCGCATGGGAAAGTCGCTGCTTCGCGGTGCGCATCCCGTCGCCCACCGGGACAGAGTGGGTGGCACCGGCAAGTCCGAACTTCGGCATGTCCACGTAGATCGCCTCGTGCTGTCCAGGCCGCACCACATACGTCTCGTGCCAGATCCCTACCGACGCTTTGCGTACCCGGCGCTGGTAGGCACGCCAGGCCGAGGCGTGCGGCGCACCGGGATCGCTGGCGAAGCGCTGCAGATCTTCGGCGCTGCGCCAGTACGACAACAGCACCGTGGTGCGGCCGAGCCACTGGTGCCATCCGAGCAGACCGACCTCCGGCTGCGACTCCAAGTGCCGCAGTATCTTGGGCATGGCGGTGGCGGTCGGCCACCACTGGTCCACCCGGCGAAGCGAGTTGAACCGCATCCCGATGAGAAACACCACGGCGCCACTGTCGTCGAGTTGCGCCGTGAATCTGCCTTCCTGGATCGACTTCATGGTCGACCTCCAGTCATGTAGAGGTTTACTAACACTGTTATGCAACACCGTTACGGTAGGATTGTCCAGTGTCCCGCCCCAAGATCTATGACGACGACCTCCGCGGCCGGCTGTTGCTCCGGGCCGCGCAGCTGGTCTCGACCGGAGGGGTGTCCGCGCTGAGCCTTCGAGGGCTTGCGGCCGACGTCGGGACCTCCACCAGCGCCGTCTACTCGCTGTTCGGCAACAAGACGGGCTTGTTGCGGGCACTCTTCGTCGAGGCGTTCGCACGATTCGGCGCGAGCCAGAGCGCGGTACCCGTGACAGCCGACCCTCTTGTCGACCTCGAGGCGCTCGGCACCGCCTACCGAGTGCACGCACTGGCCGACCCCCACCTGTACGGGGTGATGTTCGGGGGCGCGCTCGCCAGCTTCGAACCCGACACCGAGACGCAACAGCTCGCAGCCTCGACCTTCGCGCCAGTGCTCGACGCCGCGACCCGGGCGGCACGAGCCGGGCTACTCCGCACCGAGGACGCACAGCTGGTAGCCACAGCGTTGTGGGCAAGCCTGCACGGGTTGGTCTCGCTCGAGTTGGTCGGGTTCAGCTGCTCCCCAGGGGAAGACGCTCGCACAGTGTTCGTCCCGGCACTGCAGTCTGCGCTACGAGGATGGCTGCGCGACGCACCTGCCCGCGCGTGACAGGCTTGGTCGTTGCGCCTCGCCTGGCGTCCCACCTCGACCCGACTCGCCGCACGCCAGGGCTAGCCGTTACCGCGGACCGAACTGCCGGTCCCCCGCATCGCCGAGTCCCGGGACGATGAACGCGTTCTCATTGAGCCGCTCGTCGATGCTGGCCGTCACCAGGCGGACGGGCAGCCCCGAAGAGGCGAGTCGCCTGATTCCCTCCGGTGCGGCAAGCACGCAGATCGCGGTGACGTCGGTCGCGCCCCGCTCAGCAAGGAGCTCGATCGTGCACGCCATGGACCCACCGGTGGCGAGCATGGGGTCCAGCACGAATACCCGGGTGCCGGAAAGGTTCTCGGGCAGCGACTCGAGGTAGCTGACCGGCTGGTGCGTCACCTCGTCTCGCGCCATCCCGACGAAGCCGACCTGCGCCTCAGGAATGAGTGCGTGCGCCTGGTCGACCATGCCGAGGCCGGCGCGCAGCACGGGCACCAGCAACGGAGGGTTCGCAAGTCGCACCCCCGCGGTGGTGGCCACGGGCGTCTGCACCGTCACCTCCAGCACCGGCGCGTCCCTGGTGGCCTCGTAAACCAGCATCATCGTCAGCTCGCGCAGGGCCGCGCGGAAACCGGCGCTACCGGTGCGCTCGTCGCGCATCGTGGTCAGCCGGGCGGCCGCGAGCGGGTGGTCGACCACATGCACGTCCATGCAGGCAGGATAGGGCCACACACACAGAGAAACGTCCAGCAGATCGGATGGATCACCGTGACAGAGCCAGCAGCGCAGCCCTCTCGGCCATTTCTTTTGCATTTCTCATACTCGGACGCCATTCCGACACCAAAGCCCACTACCCTCTGTTGCGGATTAATTGACGCAGCGTGACCGGCCTCGCGCGAATTCAAGGACTTCTATTGCGCCACACACTACTAACCAGTACTTTGCATGACAGGGCACCGTTCGCCCAGGCACTGTGTGGGAGTTGCTGAACATCGCCGGACGCTCGACTGCATTCGCGCTATCTGGTCCGGGTTCACGAATTGCCACGATTGCGCAGGGGCAAGAATCCCGCAATGCCGGGACAGGAGCTTCGCAGCCATTGTTGAACAGCCGATGATCCGCCGCTCACCGCTACACGACGACAAGGACCAGCGATGACGTCCGACTGCGATCCCGCAGCGACCCGCTCTCACCGGAAGCTGCACGCCCAGGCGGTGCTGTGGCAGCGCGCCGGCGACGAGACGGTCGCGCAGGACATCGGCGCCTCCCGCTATTTCGCGCTCAACGGCGCCGGCGCACAACTGTGGGAGGTGCTCACCGAAGGTGCTCCGCCGGAACGTCTTGCCGGCATTCTCGTCACCGACCACGGCGCAAGCCAGGACGTTGCTCAACGGAATGTCACCACGTTTCTGGCGGCCCTCGACCAGCACGGCCTGCTCGAGGAGGAGCCCTCGTCCTGACGGAGCTTGCAGCCTCCCGCGCGCTCCCGTCCCCAGCGACACATGATCTTCAACCCCACTACGCTTGCGCCCATGGCACAGGACATCGTTCCGGTTGAGCTCGGCCTCACGGAGGGTGACCTGATCACCCTGTGGGCACCACGATGGCGTGAGGACGACGAGGAATGGGAGGCCTTCCTCGGTCACGGCGAGCACCTCTACTGCTTCGACGACGTTGCTGAGCTGGCCGCCTTCATTCGAACCGTGGACGAGCACGACCTCGTGGAGCACCCCATGTGGTCGGCCGTGACCCGCCTGGCGGTTGCCGAGCTGGAGCCCGATGAGGAACACCGCTATGACCTCATCGGCGTGCCCGAGCTTGCCGCCGGAGAACCGGACGCCTGGACCATCGCGGAGCTCGACAGCTGCCTGGAGATGGTCCGCGCACTGGGTGAGGTGTGCGAGCTGGACGTGGTCGCCGAGGTACTCGACTCCGTGGACGGGTTCGCACTGTTGTCAGCCGGAGCCGGCGCCTTCACGGGCAAGGAAGGGCACAAGCTCTGGGACGAGGTCGGCTCGGTGCTGTCCACCCGCTGGGACGAGGTGCTCGACGCGCTCGACGGTCTGGTGTTCCTGCCCGAGGTCGATGCCAAAGCCCTCGAGGTCGCTCAGGATGAACTGCTTGCCGCCCAACCGGATGACGACCCCGAAGAGGATGCCGCCGACGAGGACCTCGACGAGGACCCTGCAGGTGTCGACGAGGATGACGAAGCCGAGGAAGGCTTCTGGGAACACGTCGGGATCGACCCGGTCACGATCATCAGTGGGGGCGAGGAGCTGTTCACCCTGCGGTGCTACGTCGACGACAAGCCCTTCTTTCTCGCCACGGACGGCAAGATCGACGTCTTCACCTCGGAACGTGCACTGATGAGACACCTCACCGTTGCCGAGAACCACGACCTTGCGCACCTCAGCACCTACGCGGAGGTGCAGCAGGCCGCGATCTCCGGCGACCTGGAGATCACCGTCAGCGCGGACAACGTCTACGTGCTCGCCGGTATCGCGGATGACATCGCCGAAGGCCCGGACGCGGTGGATCCGGTGCAGCTCGAGCTGGCAGTAGAGCTCTTCACCGACGCAGCCGAGGCCGCCGGCGACGACTCGGTGTCAGTCGCCCTCGCCGGCTCCGCACCTCTGGGCTGGTTCGTCTCCTATGTGCTGCGCCCCGATCCCACGCGACTTGCGCCCAGCGCACCCTTCGATGCCGAGGCCTCGGCCTGGCGGACGTTGAACGCGGAGTTCGAGGACCGGCTGCGGCGGCGGTGAGGATGATGCCGCCAGAGTTCGGCTCGATCAGGAGCGCACCGAAAGTCGTGCTGCACGACCATCTCGACGGTGGGCTCCGCCCGTCGACGGTCCTGGAGCTCGCGCAGCACACGGGATATGCAGACCTGCCGACGAGCGACGCCGACAGCCTTGCCACCTGGTTTCGGGACGCGGCAGACTCCGGGTCCCTGGAGCGCTACCTGGAGACCTTCGCGCACACCGTCGGGGTGATGCAGACCCGCGAAGCGCTTTTCCGGGTCGCCAGCGAGTGCGCACAGGATCTTGCCGCCGACGGCGTCGTGTATGCGGAGTCGCGCTTCGCCCCTGAGCAGCACATGGAACTCGGCCTCAGCCTCGACGAGGTGGTGGAGGCGGTGCTGGCGGGCTTCCGCGCAGGCGAGTCGGCTGCGCGCGCGCAGGGTCACGTCATCAAGGTGGCGGTACTGGTGACGGCCATGCGTCACGCTGCGCACTCCAGGGAGATCGCCGAACTCGCCGTGCGCTACCGGGACTCCGGCGTCGTCGGCTTCGACATCGCCGGCGCTGAGGCGGGGTACCCACCCACCAGGCATCTCGACGCTTTCGAGTATCTCCGGCAAGCCAACGCGCACTTCACGATCCACGCCGGTGAGGCCTTCGGGCTGCCCTCTATCCACGAGGCCTTGCAGTGGTGCGGCGCGGAGCGACTCGGCCACGGGGTGCGGATCACCGACGACATCTCCGTCGACGCGGACGGCCACGCAACTCTGGGCCGGCTCGCAGCGTACGTCCGCGACAAGCGCATCCCCTTGGAGCTGTGTCCGTCGTCCAACGTGCAGACCGGGGCCGTCGCCTCCATCGCCGAGCACCCCTTTGCGCTGCTGGCACGGCTCCGCTTCCGCGTGACGGTCAACACCGATAACCGGCTGATGAGCGACTGCACGATGACCTCAGAGATGCTCACTCTCGTGGAAACCTTCGGCTACGGCTGGGCAGACCTGCAGCGGTTCACCATCAACGCCATGAAGTCCTCGTTCCTGCACTTCGACGAGCGCCTGGCCATCATCGACGATGTGATCAAACCGGGCTATGCCGTTCTGATCGGCTGAGCCGGCCGACCGTGGTGTAACAGCCTCACCGTGAGTGTCGCAGCAGGTGACCGCCACCAACCGCCCACCAATACCGCGGCACCGACGGGGTAGTGGGGTGCGGCGTGTGGCTCATCACGTCGCGCGCGGCAGCCCGCAATACTTACCAGTCGGTACTCATGGAGTGCACATCCATTCTGCGACTGTCGTGATACGGGCGTTCTGCGCTCACCGGCCATGTGTGCAATCTCACACTGGCCAGTACCGGTGCGCCACGACCCAACCTGCGGTTTACGATTCACATCGTCGCTGCTCTGCCGTGGCATGGTCGATACCTGACGTGCAGGTGTCGCCCCTCAGGTCGCGGAGCGGAACCGTCTCGGTTCGCCGCCGTTCCGAGTTGTACCCAGTCATGTTGGAGGCGTTGCACTCGATGGCAAGCACGACAGCAGCTCCGCCCGGTGCCCGGAGCACCCGGTCGCTCTACAGGGGTGACCCGGGCATGTGGTCCTGGGTAGCCCACCGGATCACCGGCGTAGCCACCTTCTTCTTCCTTTTTGTGCACGTGCTGGATACCGCGCTCGTCCGGGTCTCCCCGGACACCTACGACCGCGTCATCGACACGTACAAGAACCCCCTCGTCAACCTCATGGAGGTCGGACTGGTGGGGGCAGTGCTGTACCACGCACTCAACGGTGTTCGGGTGATGCTGGTCGACTTCTGGGAGAAGGGCGCGAAGTACCAGCGTCCGATGCTCTGGATCATCGTCGCTGTATGGGCCGTGGTGATGATCCCCGGCGTGTACTTCATGTTGGAGCGCACAGTGCGCGATCTAGTGGGGGGTTCCTGACATGTCTGTGACCACCGACGGCCCCCGCGGCGTTGCCGCCCCCCGCTCGCCGCATGCCGGCTATAAGCAGCACCGGCCGCATTCGGGCAACTTCGAGATGTATTCGTGGGTGTTCATGCGCCTGTCCGGCCTGGCACTCATCGTGCTGGTGCTCGGCCACCTGCTGATCATGAACATCCTCGACGGCGGCGTGCACCGCATCAACTTCGGCTTCGTCGCGGGCCGCTGGGCCAGCCCGTTCTGGCAGGTCTGGGACCTCGCGATGCTGTGGCTCGCCCAGCTGCACGGCGGCAACGGCTTGCGCACCGTCATCAACGACTACGCCCGCAAGGACTCCACCAGGTTCTGGCTGCAGGCCCTGCTGGCCGTTTCGATGGTCTTGATCGTCGGACTCGGCAGCTACGTAATCTTCACTTTCGACCCCAACATCCGCTGAGCCGGTGTTGTCTGACGCAGGGTCGATCTATGCCAGCCCGGTTCACACCGGGCCGATTCAAGACCAGGAGCTGAGCTGCTGATGCAGGAACATACATACGACGTGATCATCGTGGGCGCGGGTGGCGCCGGGATGCGTGCCGCCATCGAGTCGGGCCAACGAGCCCGGACCGCGGTGCTCACGAAGCTCTATCCCACCCGTTCGCACACGGGTGCAGCGCAGGGTGGGATGTGCGCCGCGCTGGCCAACGTCGAGGAAGACAACTGGGAGTGGCACACCTTCGACACCGTCAAGGGCGGCGACTACCTGGTCGACCAGGATGCCGCGGAGATCATGGCCAAGGAAGCCATTGACGCGGTGCTCGACCTGGAGAAGATGGGGCTGCCGTTCAACCGAACCCCTGAGGGCAAGATCGACCAGCGGCGCTTCGGTGGGCACACCCGCGACCACGGGAAGTCCGCTGTCCGGCGTGCGTGTTACGCGGCCGACCGCACCGGTCACATGATCCTGCAGACGCTCTACCAGCAGTGCGTCAAGCACGACGTCGAGTTCTACAACGAGTTCTACGTCCTCGACCTCTGCCTCACCGACACCCCGGACGGCCCGGTCTGCACCGGTGTCGTCGCCTACGAGTTGGCCACCGGCGAACTGCACGTGTTCAGCGCCAAGTCGGTCATCTTCGCCACGGGTGGCGCAGGAAAGATCTACAAGACCAGCTCCAACGCACACACCCTCACCGGTGACGGTCTCGGCATCATCTTCCGTAAGGGGCTGCCGCTGGAGGACATGGAGTTCTTCCAGTTCCACCCCACCGGCCTGGCCGGTCTGGGCATTCTCATCTCCGAGGCGGTCCGCGGTGAGGGCGGCATCCTGCGCAATGCCGACGGCGAGCGGTTCATGGAGCGGTACGCGCCCACCATCAAGGACCTCGCCCCGCGAGACATCGTCGCCCGTTCCATCATCCTGGAGGTCCGCGAGGGCCGCGGATGCGGACCGGAGAAGGACTACGTCGTTCTCGACGTCACCCACCTCGGCGCCGAGGTTCTCGAGTCCAAGCTTCCCGACATCACCGAGTTCTCCCGCACCTATCTCGGTGTCGACCCGGTCGTCGAGCCGGTCCCCGTGTTCCCCACCTGCCACTACCTGATGGGCGGCATCCCCACCAACGTCCAAGGCGAGGTGCTGCGCGACAACACCACCGTCGTCAAGGGGCTCTATGCTGCCGGCGAGTGCGCCTGCGTGTCGGTACACGGCGCCAACCGTCTGGGTACCAACTCGCTGCTGGACATCAACGTCTTCGGCCGCCGGGCAGGCATCGCCGCGGCTGAGTACGCGAACAGCGTTGACCACACAGATCTACCCAGCACGCCCTCGACCATGGTCGAGGAGTGGATGGCGCAGGTGCTCTCCGAGAACGGTGCCGAACGCGTGGCAGACATCCGCATCGAGTTGCAGGCGTCGATGGACAACAACGCCTCGGTGTACCGCACGGAGGAGTCGCTGAAGCAGGCGCTCTCGGACGTGCGCGCGCTGAAGGAGCGTTACGGCCGGATCACCGTGCAGGACAAGGGCAAGCGGTACAACACCGATCTGCTCGAGGCCGTGGAGCTGGGCTTCCTGCTCGAGCTCGCGGAGATCACGGTCGTCGGTGCACTGGCCCGCAAGGAAACTCGGGGCGGGCACGCCCGCGAGGACTACCAGGTTCGCGACGACGTGAACTTCATGCGCCACACCATGGCGTACAAGGAGGGTCCCGACCTGGTCGCGGACATCCGCATTGACTACAAACCAGTCGTGCAGACCCGCTACGAGCCGATGGAGCGTAAGTACTGATGGCTGCCACAGCAGAAGAGTCCGCAACAGAGAACCCCACCGGCCCGAAGCCACCTCCGGTTCTCGAAGGCTCGACCATGGTCACGGTGAAGATCCGCCGCTTTGATGCCGGTGACCCCGATGCCGCGCGTTGGGACACCTTCCAGGTTCCCGCCCAGCGCACCGACCGGGTGCTCAACCTGCTGCACTACATCAAGTGGTACCTCGACGGCACGCTGTCCTTCAGGCGGTCCTGCGCCCACGGCGTGTGCGGCTCCGACGCGGTACGCATCAACGGTGTGAACCGACTGGCGTGCAAGGTGCTCATGCGCGACATGCTGGAGTCCGGTGGCAAGGCCACCACCATCACCATCGAGCCGATTCGCGGACTGCCGGTGGAGAAGGACCTCATCGTCGACATGGAGCCGTTCTTCGCGGCCTTCCGTGCGGTGAAGCCGTACCTCATCGCGTCGGGCAACGAGCCGACCCGTGAGCGCTACCAGTCCGCGGCTGACCGGGCGCGTTTCGACGACACCACCAAGTGCATCCTCTGCGCAGCGTGCACCACCTCGTGCCCGGTGTACTGGACCGACGGCAGCTACTTCGGTCCTGCAGCCATCGTCAACGCCCACCGGTTCATCTTCGACAGCCGCGACGAGGGTGCAGCCGAGCGGCTGGAGATCCTCAACGACAAGGACGGGGTCTGGCGCTGCCGCACCACGTTCAACTGCACCGACGCCTGCCCCCGCGGCATCCAGGTCACCAAGGCCATTCAAGAGGTCAAGCGGGCTCTGCTCTTCGCCCGCTAGTTTCCACCCTCACGACATTCGGGGCCCTCAACGTCGCGGCTTCGACTCAGCGAGCGATGTTGAGGGCCCCGAATCCGTTTCTAGGCTTGGGCGGCAGAGCGACGGTGGGCGAGGAACCCGCGCACACCGAGCGCCCCGATCGCCGTGCCAAGGACCAGCGAGGCAGTCACCAAGAGTGCGTGCACCATCAGGAAGCCCGTGGCCCCGCCGCCGCTCGCCGCGGGGGTGAACGAGCGCGGATCTGCCCAGATGTTCTTCAAGAACGTGGGCCAGATGATCCAGCTCCACACCCCGAACCCGACGAGAAACAGCGACCAGCCACGACTCAACTTCATGCGCACAAGTATCCGCTCGCCTCCGTCGGGATGCGGCCGTCTAGCGTGGCATCGTGACAAACCACTCACGGCCGCTAGCGCTGCTCGCCGCGATAGGTCTGTTGGTCGCCGTAGCCCTGGGCTCAACCATGACAGCCAACGCGCAGCCGGTGCACCCGCAACCCGCGCCGGCACCCCCAGTCGTGACCCCGAACACGAATTCCTGCCCGTTCGGCACTGCGCCTCCGCCAGCCGTCGACGCCTCTGAGGTACCACAGCCGGGACAGACGGTGCCGCCCCCGATCCCACGCCCAGCCCGCCCGGTAGGCGGCACCACGCTCGGGCAATGCGGTCTGGTGACCACCGCTGGCACACCTCCAGTGCCCGAAGGCATCTCCGCCGCCTCATGGGTGGTTGCCGACCTCGACTCCGGCCGGGTACTGGCCGCGAAAGACCCCCACGGGCTGTATCGGCCGGCCAGCACTTTGAAGCTGTTCACCGCCAGCCTGGCGCTGGACAAGCTACCCCTCGACGAGGTCATCACCGGAACACAGGCGGATGCTGACGCCGAAGGCAGCAGCGTGGGAGTTGGCCCCGGAGGTCGGTACACCGTGCGTGATCTACTGCTCGGGCTGCTCCTCGAGTCGGGAAACGACGCTGCGCACGCGCTGTCGGCACGGATGGGTGGCGATGCTGCCACGGTGCAGGCCATGAACGCGCTCGCCGCCTCGCTGGGCGCTTCCGACACCCGCGCGGTCAGCCCCTCGGGCTTAGATGGTCCCGGCATGAGTACGTCGGCATACGACCTGGCGCTCATCTTCCGGCACGATATCGCCAACCCGACGTTCGCCGCGCTCACGACCGCACGAACCACGCTGTTCCCCGGCTACGCCGACAAACCGGCGTTCCTGATCGCCAACCAGGACAAGCTGCTCGACACCTACCCCGGTGCCATCGGCGGCAAGAACGGCTTCACCAACGACGCCAGACAGACCTACGTCGGCGCCGCGGCGCGTGGCGGGCGTCGACTCGTGGTCACCCTGATGGCGGGCGAACGCATTCCGCTGCCCCCCGATAAGCAGGCCACCGTGTTGCTGGACTATGGCTTCGCATTGCCCGCGAACGCGGGTGTCGGCGACCTGGTGAATCCCACACCGAGCCCGTCGCCGGCGAGGGCGAACTCGGCAGCACCCGCTGGCGCGGGAGTCTCCGCAGCGGGTGCGAGCCCCTCCGGCGACACTCACCGGTGGACCAGCACACGCAGCTACTGGCTGCTCGGAATCGTCCTCGTTGCGCTGCTCTGCGCCTGGGGTGCCACCCGGCGGGCTCGGCGCCGACGCCAGTAACGGGACCGCCAGCTCAGCGCTTA